>NZ_CP137549.1:8874988-9176237 GCF_033335955.1 Streptomyces sp. N50 | reverse complement strand
GCCCCGGTTGGGGCCCTCGACTATGGGGAAGAACGACGACCCCTTGCTGGCGGCCTCGTAGCCGAGGACCCGGACCAACCCGCGCTGGGCGTCGCCGCGTTCGGCATGCTCGATCTTGATCACATCGGCACCCCAGTCCGCGAGCACGGCACCCGCCGCCGGGACGAAGGTGAACTGGGCTACTTCGAGAACGCGTACGCCCTCCATCGGCCTGCGCATCGACCAACTCCTCATACTCATTCCGCCGTCACGCGCTCCGAGTATGGACCGAACCTCGCTAAAAAGTATACTGTTTTGCCGTCACCGACCGACCCGCACCTTCCGGAGAGCCGATGCTGGACTTCTCGACCGAACCCGAGTTCCAGGCCAAGCTGGACTGGGCGACGGCCTTCGTACGGGAGGAGGTCGAGCCGCTCGACCTGCTCTTCCCGCACGGCGGCGACCCGTACGACACGCGCAACGAGAAGGCACGCGCGATCCTCAAGCCGCTCCAGGAGCAGGTCCGGGCCCAGGGTCTGTGGGCCTGCCATCTCGGCGCCGAACTCGGCGGCGCGGGCTACGGCCAGGTGAAGCTCGCCTACCTCAACGAGATCCTCGGCCGCTCCTACTGGGCCCCGACGGTCTTCGGCACCGCCGCCCCGGACACCGGCAACGCCGAGATCCTGGCCATGTTCGGCACCGGCGAACAGAAGGCGCGCTATCTGCGGCCCCTGCTCGACGGGGACATCGTCTCCACCTTCTCGATGACGGAACCGCAGGCCGGAGCCGATCCGAAGGAGTTCACGTGCCGGGCCCGGCGCGAGGGGGACGAGTGGGTGATCGACGGGGAGAAGTGGTTCTCCTCCAACGCCCGGTACGCGGCCTTCCTCATCGTCATGGCCGTCACCGACCCGGAGGCGCCGCCGCACGCCCGGATGTCGATGTTCATCGTCCCGGCCGAGACACCCGGCATCGAGATCAAGCGCAACGTCGGCACGATGGACGAGCGCGACTCCCTCGACGAGGGCATCCACGCCTACATCCGCTACGACCAGGTGCGGGTCCCGCTCGACGCCATGCTCGGCGGCCCCGGCGAGGGCTTCAAGGTCGCCCAGGCCCGGCTCGGCGGGGGCCGTGTGCACCACGCGATGCGGACGGTCGGCAAGTGCACCCGCGCCTTCGACATGATGTGCGAGCGCGCGCTGTCCCGCCGGACTCAGGGCACTCTTCTCGCCGAGAAGCAGGCGGTGCAGCAGTTCATCGCGGACTCCTGGGTGGAGTTGCAGCAGTTCCGGCTGCTGGTGCTGCACACCGCCTGGATCATCGACACCCAGCCGCACGGCGCGGCCCGCACCCAGATCGCGATGTGCAAGGTCCAGACGGCGAAGGTGCTGCACGACATCATTCAGCGCGCCCTGCACCTGCACGGCTCGCTCGGCACCACCAACGAACTCCCCCTCGCCAAATGGTGGATGGCCGCACCGAACCTCGCCCTCGCCGACGGCCCCACCGAGGTCCACCGCACCACGATCGCCAAGCAGCTCCTGAAGAACCGCCGCCCGGCCGAGGGACTGTTCCCCAGCGAACACATCCCGCCGAAACTGGAGGCCGCCCGCAAGCGCTACGCCCACGTCATCGACGACGACAGCCTCACCGGCCGGGTGGAGGCATGAGCGACGGGCGCGACACCAAGTCCCTCGCTCCGGCAGACCTGTTCGACCTCTCCGGCAAGGTCGCCCTCGTCACCGGCGGCAGCCGGGGCCTGGGCCTCGCGATGGTCCGCGCCTTCGCCACCGCGGGCGCCGACATCGTGATCGCCAGCCGCAAACGCGAGGCGTGCGAGACCGTGGCGGCCGAGATCCGCGACCTCGGCCGCCGCGCGCTTCCGGTCCCCGCGCACGTCGGCCACTGGGACGACCTGGCACGCCTCACCGACGCGGCCTACGAGGAGTTCGGCAAGGTCGACGTCCTGGTCAACAACGCCGGCATGTCACCGCTCGCCCCGTCCTCCGCCGACACCAGCGAGGAACTGTTCGACAAAGTGATCGGCGTGAACTTCAAGGGCCCCTTCCGTCTGGCCTCGTTGATCGGGCAGCGGATGGCCGAGGGGGACGGCGGCTCGATCATCAACGTCTCCTCCTCCGGCGCCCTGATGCCCCAGCCACGCTTCGGCCCCTACGCCGGCGCCAAGGCCGCCCTGAACGCCCTGACCACGGTCTTCGCCCTGGAGTACGGCCCGGCCGTCCGGGTCAACACGATCTCGGCCGGCCCCTTCCTCACGGACATCTCCAAGTCGTGGGCGGAGGAGAAACGCCAGACGACACGCAGCGCGATCGGGCGCCCGGGGCAGCCGGAGGAGATCGTCAGCACCGCGCTGTATCTGGCGAGCGACGCGTCCAGCTATACGACGGGGGCGCTGATCCGGGTGGACGGCGGGCTGTACTAGCCGAGCAACTCTATTGCCTCGTCCAGCAGTTCAGGAAGCGCGGGCAGCATCCGACGGTGCATGTCGTTCAACTGCCCCGCTTTCCGGCCCCGTTTGATCAGCAGGGCGGTCGCGGCCGACTCCTTGTACTTGGTGAGCGCCTCGAACCACCAGAGGTCCCGCAGCGGTTCGCCCCGCAACTCCTCGTAGGCGACCACGAGTTCGGCCTTGGAGGGCATGCCGGTCGGCTCGTCCGACAGGGCGGCGGGGTGGCGGGCCTCGTCGGTGAAGAAGGTCAGCCAGGTCATGTCGACCCGGGGATCGCCGAGCGACCAGATCTCCCAGTCGATGATCGACGTCACCGAGCCCGCCTCGCACAGGGTGTTGCCGAGCCGGTAGTCGCCGTGGGTGAACACCGGTGCCATCGCGGCGGGGACCGTGGCGTGCAGCCTGTCCGCGACGGCCTCGTGGCCGGCGCTCAGGTCGTCCGGGACGGTGCTGAAGGCGCGGGTCCAGCGGTCGATCTCGGCGTCGAGGGTCATGGCCGGTTCCGCCGCGAGCGCCGTGCGCCGGGGATCCACCCGGTGCAGGTCGGCGAGCATCCGGGCGGCGTCGAAGGCGCGGGACCGTACCTCACCCGGCGTGAGCGTGCCGCGGGGCACGAGCACCGGCTCCACGCACTCGCCGGGTACGAGTTCCATCGCCACGAAGGGCTGCACGGCCGGGGGCGAACCCGCGTCGCAGAACAGCACCTTCGGCACCCGTACACCGGGCTGTCCGGCCAGGGCCGCCATGAGCCGCGCCTGGCGCAGCACGTCCCGGTTGCGGACCGGGGGCAGGCCGGGCGGGGCCACCTTCAGGACGACACGTTCGTAGCCGTCCGGGACACCGGAGAGGGCGGCGACGAACGTCAGGCTCGACGTGCCGCCGGTGAGCGGTTCGACGCCGTCCACCGTGGCCCCCGGGATCCAACCGCCGACCACGGCGGCCGTGCGTTCCGTCAACTCCCCTATCAGAGCTGGGCTGTTGGTGGCGGCGACGCTCATGGCTGCCCTTTCGTCCCGTTCCCGGGTGCGGTCAGTGCCGCCACGATGTCGCGGCGGATCAGCTTGCCGGTCACCGTGCGCGGAAGTTCGGTCCAGTACGTGATGCGGTCCGGGGTCCTCGAACCGCGCAGGGTGCCGCGTACGGCGGCGCGCAGTGCTCCGGCGTCAACCTCGGCACCGTCGCGTGCGACGACGACGGCCTCGATGCGCTGTCCCCACTCCTCGTCCGGCACGCCGACCACGACGGCGTCGAGCACGTCCGGGTGCCGTAGCAGGACGTCCTCGATCTCGGCGGGCGCGATGTTCTCCGCGCCGCGGATGATCGTGTCGTCGGCCCGGCCCTCGATGTGGAGGTAGCCGTCGGCATCGAGGCGGCCCCGGTCGCGGGTGTGGAAGAAGCCCCGCTCGTCGACCGCGGAGCCCTGTCCGGCGTACTCCCCCGAGACCTGCTCGCCGCGCACCCAGATCTGCCCGGTCTCCCCCGCGCCGAGCAACTCGCCGGTCACATCGCGGACTTCGATCCCGATGCCCGGCACCGGCAGTCCCGCCGAGCCCAACCGGGCGCGTACCACCGGGTCGTCGCTCGCGACCGCCGCCCGGTGCTCGGCCGGGCCGAGCACCGAGATGGTGGACGAAGTCTCCGTCAGGCCATAGGCGTTGACGAAGTCCACCCCCGGCCAGGCGCGCAGTGCCGTCTCGATCACGCGCACCGGCATCCTGGCCCCGCCGTAGGCGAGCGAGCGCAGTGCGGGCACCGAGCGGTCCAGGCCGTCCGTGTCCATGATCCGGGCGAGCATGGTCGGGACCACCATCGCGTGGGTGATCCGCTGTTCGCGGACGAGGGCCAGCCAGCTCTCCGGGGTGAACTGGTCGAGGGTGAGGGTGCGTCGGCCGGCGTAGAGGTTCGTCAGCACATTGGAGACGGCGGCTATGTGGTAGGGCGGCACGCTCATCAGCGCTGCCTCGGTGGGGTCGGCCGCGGCGAACTCCACCGTGCCGAGCACGTACGACACGAGGTTGTGGTGGCGCAGGACGACGCCCTTGGGGGCCGAGGTGGTTCCGCTGGTGTAGATCAGTACGGCGGGGGTGTCGGGCGAGGGTGCCGACTCGAAGCCGCCGTCGGCGTTCGCGGCCGCCTCCGCGAGCCATGCGGCCGGGCCGTACACCGGCAGTCCGGCTCGGCGCAGGGCCGCGTCCTGGTCGGGGGTGGCGATGGCCAGGGCGTGCGGGTGGTTGGCGAGCAGGGCGTCCAACTGTTCTTCGCCCAGGCGGTAGTTGACCGGGACCAGGGGGACCCCGGCGCGGGCCGCGGCGAACTGGGCGACCGCGAAGGCGGGGCCGTTCGTGGCCAGGTACACGATCGCGTCGGCGCCGGCCGCGCGGACCAACCGGGCGCCGCCGACGGCCAGTTCACGGAGTCGTACGGGGGTGAGGCCGTCCTGTGCGGGTCCGATCACCACCCGGTCGCCGAAGCCGTCGGCGGCCATGTCCAGGATCATCGAGACGTTCATCGGCGCGCTTCCCGCTTCCCGTTGCTCAGTCTTCCCGTTGCCCGGTCGTCCCGTTCGTCAGTCCGAGGCCGGCAGCGGCTTGGCGCTCTTCACCGGCAGGGGGACGCCGTTGACCGCGAGGGTGCCCTCCCCCTGTTTCGTGCAGAGGAGTTCGAGGCCGAGGTCCTCGTCGGCGTAGCGCTTGCCGAGCAGGGAACCGCCCCTCAGGTCAGGGTCGGGGGTGCCGGTGACGGCCCCCGGCGCGGTGCCCTCGATCATCGCGGCGCCGCCGCAGGTGATGTCCACCTCACCGTCGGGGCAGCGCACGACGATCACCGCCGTCGTGTCCACCGTGCTGGCGAGCAGCTGTCCCACTCGTGGCCTCATCGCAGGTTCCTCCGCGGATCTCGTTGCCGTTCCGGGCGCCCGAAGACCAGAAAAAAGTATACTACTTACCTCGATCACGTCGAGATGAGGAACGGAGTCGGCGGATGGAACTCAAGACCGTCCTGTTCGAGGTGACCGACCACGTCGCCACCATCACCCTGAACCGGCCGCAGGCCATGAACAGCTTCAACCAGCGGATGCTGGAGGACTTCTCCGCGATCTGGGACCGGGTGAAGACCGACGACGACGTGCGTGTCGTCGTGTTGCGCGGCTCGGGCGACCGCGCGTTCAGCACCGGCATGGACGTGAAGGAGGGCATCGACCGGCATCCCAATGCGTGGTCGCAGACCGACCCCGGCGAGTTCCTGTCGCCGAAGCTGAACCAGGTGTGGAAACCGCTGGTCTGCGCGGTGCACGGGATGGCGGCCGGCGGCGCCTTCTACTGGCTCAACGAGGCCGACATCCTGATCTGTTCGCAGGACGCGACCTTCTTCGACCCCCATGTCAGCTACGGACTCACCGCCGCGCTCGAACCGATCGGGCTGGCCCGCCGCATCCCGCTCGGCGAGACCCTGCGCATCGCGCTGCTCGGCCTGGACGAACGTCTGTCGGCCGCGCGCGCCCTGCAGATCGGCCTGGTCAGCGAGGTGGTGCCGGGTGAGGAACTCTGGGACCGGGCGGACGAGATCGCGCGCACCATCGCCGCCAAGCCGCCGGCCGCGATCCAGGGCACGGTCCGCGCGATCTGGGAGTCCCTGGACGCGACCCGTACCCAGGCGCTGCGCACCGGGCTGTCGTACACCCAGATCGGCAACCCGATCGGGAAGGCGGAGGTGGACCGCGACGCGGTGCCCCGCGGACGGTGGACACTGCGCTGACGCTCCCCTACGCTCCATAAAACAGTATCCTTTTTTATGACGTTCCATGGAGGGCTGGCTCCGATGCGCTTTGGCATGCCCTGGCCGGGCCGGGATGTGGCACACGAGGCCGAGGAGGCCGGTGCGGGCGCCTTCTGCGCCGGCGAGTTCGTGGATCACGACGCCTACCTCACCCTCGCCGAGATCGTCGCGAACTCCGAGCACGCCCTGGCGGGGCCCGCCATCGCCTACGCCTTCGCCCGCACCCCGTACGCCCACGCCACCGCGCTGCGCCACCTGCACGCCCAGGCACCGGGGCGGCTCTTCCTCGGTCTGGGCAGCGCCGCGTTCCGTATCAACCGCGACTGGCTCGACGTGCCCGCCGACCGGCCCGTGGCCCGGATCGCGGAGACCGTCGGCGCCGTGCGCGCCTGGCTGCGCGCGGAGAACGGCGAGAAGGTCGAGTACTCCGGCGAGTTCTACTCGATCGACGCCGACGTCCGTGCCCCCGTGCTCGGCCGGCTGGACATCCCCGTCCTGCTCGCCGCGTTCAACACCCGCATGGCCGCCACGGCGGGCCGGGTCGCCGACGGTGTCATCGGACACGGCCTGTTCACCCGCTCCTGGTGGAACGACGTCGTACGCCCCTCGGTCGAACGCGGCACGGCGGACGCCGACCGGAGCGGGCCGCCCCTGGAGCACGGCTGGGTCATCACGGCGGTCGACGACACCGCCCCCGAACGTGCCGTGGCCGACGCCCGGCGCATGATCGCCTTCTACCTCACGGTGAAGACGTACGACCCGTTCGTGGCCCACCACGGCTGGGAGGGCCCGGTGACCCAGCTGCGCAAGGCGTTCCGGGCCGGGGACACCGACGCGATGGCCGCCGCCGTCACCGACGAGATGCTGACGGAGATCGCCGTGTGCGGGACGACTGCCGACGCGAAGGGCATGCTCGCCCGTCGCGCCGGTTCGCTGCCCCGTGACGTCGGCTATTTCGCGCCCCCGAGTTTCCTGGTGAGCCAGAGGCGCCGGGCCGCCTACGCCCGGGCCTCCCTCGCCCTGATCGGCGAACTGCCCACGCCGTGAGAGAAGCGGCGGGCGGCACCCTCGGGCCGCCCGCCGCTGCCGTCGCGTTTCAGTACCCTGAAACGCCGTCTTGCCGGTCAGGCGCTCTCGGTGACCGGGGCGAGTTTCCTGCTCTTGTCGAAGTGCACGACGTCGGCGAGGGTGCCGCCCAGGATGGCCGCGCGGTCCTCGTCGTTCACGCCCTCGAAGTTCTCCGCGATGCACTCGGCGCTGGAGCGGAAGGTGCCTTCCGCGTGCGGGTAGTCGTTGCCCCACATGACCGTCGACAGGCCGGTGATGTGGCGGGCCTTGACGGCCGTGGGGTCGTCGGCGAACTGCACGTGGATCTGGCGCCGGACGTACTCGGTGGGCTTGAGCGGGTAGGGCCACTTGTCGTTGATCGCGAACAGCCGCCCCATGGAGGGCTGTTCGGTCGCCGGACGGCCGTCGTCCCAGAAGCCGAGCCACCAGTCGGGGTCCTGGCCGGTGCCCGTCTTCCAGGCCTTGTCCATGTAGCCCATGAAGGAGACCAGCCAGCCGGCCGTGTACTCGATCAGGTTGAAGTGCAGGTCGGGGAAGCGCTCGCACACCCCGCCGCCGACCAGGCTGGCGATGATGCCCTGCGGACCGGCCACACCGGCGCCGGCCGCGAAGCCCATGGTCCGGCCCGCCACCATGTCGTCGGTCAGGTTTCCCTTGCCCATGTTCATGGACGTCATCAGTCCCCGGACGGTCTGCGCCGTTCCGGAGATCTCCTGCTTGACCTTCACCCCACCGGTGGCCACGTGGATGAAGACCGGCAGGTCGTGCGCCTGGGCGGCGGCCCAGATCGGGTCGTACTCCCGCGAGTAGTACGGCTGGGGCGGGATCTCCGGGAGGAGGATCGCGCCGAGTCCGAGCCTCGCGATCCGCTCGATCTCCGCCACGGCCGCGGGGACGTCCGTGATCGGGATCGCGGCCGTGGGGCGCAGCCGGTCCTTGTAGGGGAGGTAGCGCTCGACGAGGTAGTCGTTCCACACGCGCGCGTGGGCCATCGACAGCTCGTGGTCGTCCGTGAACAGGACGAACAGCGAGAGGTTGGGGAACATGACCGAGGCGTCGACGCCGTCGAAGTTCATGTCCCGGATGATGTGGTCGGGGTCGCCGTCCGGGGTCTCCCCGCCGGTCTGGCGGTACTTGGAGATGGTCCAGCCGTCGAACCCGATGGTGTGGAGCTTCTTGAACTCCGTGTGCCCGCCCGGCACGATCGGCTCGTCGAGGGTGAACTCCTCTTCCCACAGCGCGCGTTCGCGGAGCTGCTTGGGCAGGCGGGTCTTGAACAGATCGACCGGCTCGATGATGTGCGAATCGCCGGACACGACAAATTCCTTGAACACAGGCGGTACCTCTCTTCGAACTCCGTCGTCCGTAGCCAGAAGGCCGACCCCCAGATATCTGCGAAGTTAGCTGTACCGACCGGTCGAGTCAATAAAAGACGCGCACTCCTGACCCGACCCCCTTAATTCAGTACACTCAACACGGGACACACTGATGAGGAGACGGCACATGACGACGACGTACTCGTTCTCTTCGCGGCTCTACATCGACGGGCGGCACACCGACGGCACCGCGGACGCGCGGATCGTCGTACGCAATCCGGCGACGGAGGAGATCCTCGCCGAGGTTCCCGACTCCTCGCCCGCGGATGTGCGGCGGGCGGTCGAGGCGGCGCGGCGGGCCTTCGACGAGGGGCCGTGGCCGCGGCTGAGGCCTGCCGCGCGGGGGGCCGTTCTGCTGCGCCTGGCCGAGGAGTTGGAGCGGCGGCTGCCGGAGCTGGTCGCCGTCAACATGGCCGAGGCGGGTTCGGTGCGGGGGCTGGCGGAGACGCTGCAGACCCGGGTTCCGGTGGCGCATCTGCGGGACATGGCCGAGCGGGTGATCCCGGCCTTCGCGTGGGAGCGCCCGATGGATCCGACGGTCGCGCCGGGCGCCGGGATCTTCCAAGGGGTGCTGCGCCGCGAGGCGTTCGGGGTGTGCGCGCTGATCTCGGCGTACAACTTCCCCTTCTTCCTCAGCATGATGAAGGTGATCCCCGCGCTGGCCGCGGGCTGCACCGCCGTCCTCAAAGCGGCGCCGCAGACCCCTCTCGACTCGCTGCTGCTCGGTGACTTCGCCGACGCGGCCGGGTTGCCGCCGGGCGTGCTGAACATCGTGACCGGCGATGTCGAGGCCGGCCGGGAGCTGACCACCCACCCGATGGTGGACCTCGTCAGCTTCACCGGGTCGGACACGGTGGGCCGCACGGTGTACGCACAGGCCGCGGCCTCCATGAAGAAGGTCGTCCTGGAACTCGGCGGCAAGTCGGCCAACATCGTCCGCGCCGACGGCGATCTCGACGGCGCCGTCCGCTCCGCGCTGGCGGGCATGACCACCCATGCGGGGCAGGGCTGTTCACTGCTGACCCGCACCCTCGTGCACGAGTCCCGCCACGACGAACTGGTCGACCGGCTGAGCGCGGCCCTCGCCGGGGTCAGGGTCGGCGATCCCGCCGACGCGGCCACCACGATGGGCCCGCTGATCAGCGAGGCCCAGCGCGACAAGGTCGAGAAGCTGATCCGGGTCGGCGAGGAGGAGGGCGCGCGCATCGTCCGCGGCGGCAAGCGCCCGGCCGGCCTCGACAGGGGCTATTTCCTCGAACCCACGCTCTTCGCCGCCGTGGACAACGCGATGACGATCGCCCGGACCGAGTTCTTCGGACCGGTCGGCGTCGTCATCCCGTTCCGCACCGACGACGAGGCGGTGCGCATCGCCAACGACAGTCCCTACGGGCTGGGCGGTGCCGTCTGGAGCGCCGACACCGTGGCCGCGTACGAGATGGCGGCCCGGCTCCGCACCGGCGGGGTGACGATCAACGGCGGCAGCGCCGGAGTCAACCCCCGGGCCGCCTTCGGCGGTTACAAGCAGAGCGGACTCGGCCGGGAGTGGGGCGAGTTCGGGCTCGACGAGTATCTGCAGACGAAGACGGTGAGTTGGGCCGCGCGCTGAGGCGTGTTCCGCTCGTCACGCGGTGAGCACCATCGCCGATCCCATGCCACCGCCCGCGCACATGGCCGCGACGGCCACCCCTCCCCCACGGCGCCGCAGTTCGTGCGCCAGCGTGACGACCATGCGAGCGCCGGTGGTGGCGATGGGGTGGCCGAGGCTGCAGCCGCTGCCGAAGGGGTTGACCCGCTCGGGGTCGAGTCCCAGTTCACGGGTGGCGGCGACGGCCACCGCGGCGAAGGCCTCGTTGACCTCGAACAGGTCGACGTCCTCGATCCGCAGCCCGGCGCGGTCAAGTGCCTTGCGGATGGCGGCGATCGGGGCCAGTCCCGTCTCCACGGGGTCGACGCCGACGCTCGCCCACGACCGTACGGTGGCCAGCGGGGTGAGTCCGTGCTCGGCGGCGACCTCGGCGGAGGCGACGACGACCGCGGCCGAACCGTCGTTCACACCACTGGAGTTGCCCGCCGTGATGGAGTAGCCCTCGATCTCGGGGTGCAGCACCTTCAGTGCCGCGAGCTTCTCGACGCTGGTGTCGCGGCGCGGATGCTCGTCGGTGTCGAACACCGACCTCGTCCCGTCGCGGCCGACGACCTCGACGGGGACGATCTCGTCGGCGAACCGTCCCTCGTCGATCGCCCGCACGGCCCGCTGGTGCGAGCGCAGCGCCCAACTGTCCATCTCCTGACGGGAGATGCCGATGCGCCGGGCCGTGTTCCAGCCGACCAGCGTCGCCATGTCGTCGTTGGGTGCCTCGCGGGTCGGGGCGTGCGAGGGCGACATCCAGGGGTCCTGCCAGTCGTCGGTGCCCGGAATCCTGCGCCGGGCCACGGGTGCCGTGGACGAGGACTGCGTTCCTCCGGCGACGACCGCGCGGTCCATCCCGGCGCGTACACCCGCGGCGGCGGTCGCCACGCCGGCCAGACCCGAGGCGCAGTGCCGGTTGTGCGCCAGGCCCGGCACATGGGTCAGCCCCGCTTCCAGGGCCGCGTAGCGGGCGATGTCCCCGCCGCCGGCCAGCGTCTCGCCGAGGACGACGTCGTCGATCAGGTCGAGCGGCACCCCGGAGCGCCGCACCGCCTCACGCACGACGACGGTGGCGAGGTCGAAGGCGCTGGTGTCCCGCAGCGTTCCCCTCCGGGCGGTACCGATCGCGGTGCGGCAGGCGGCGAGCAGAACGGCATCAGTCATGCAATTGATGATACTCAACTGGCAGTCGAGCACGGAAGAATGCCTTCTATCGGCGCTGGATCTCGACCGATCACCGAAAAGAGGATACCTTCTTCGTGCCGTGGATCTGTCGTCGATGCGCCGTGGACCGGGTGGTGGCTGATGAACTTCGAACTCAGCGAGGAGCAGGCCATGCTCCGCGAGGCCTCGCGCGCCCTGCTGTCCGACCACGCCCCGATGAGTGCCGTACGAGCGTCGATGGACGGCTCCGAGGACGTCGACCCCGAGCTGTGGCGCCTGACGTCCGACCTCGGCTGGCCCGGCCTCGCGCTGCCCGAGGAGTACGGCGGATCCGGTCAGGGACTGGTCGAACTCGCCCTGCTCGCCGAGGAGATGGGCCGCGCACTCGCCCGCGGCCCGTTCCTCCCGACAGCGGTCGCCGGCCGGGCGGTCGCCTACGGCGGTTCCGCGCGGCTGCGCCACGAAGTGCTGCCCGCGCTCGCCGCCGGGGAGGGCTGGGCCACCTGGGCGTTCGCCGAACCGCACGCGCCCTGGACCCTCGACGGGGTCCGCGCGACCGCCCGTACCGACGGCGACGGGATCGTCCTCGACGGTGTCAAGACGGCGGTGCAGGACGCCGGCGGTGCCCGCTGGCTGCTCGTCACCGCCCGCCACGAGGGCGAACCCGCGTCCTTCCTCGTCGACCGCGCGGCCCCCGGTGTCACGGTCCGGCGTCAGCGCGTCCTGGACCTCACCCGCGCGTTCCACGAGGTGCGCCTCGACGCCGTACGCGTCCTTCCCGACGCCCGTCTCGACGGCGGGCCCGACGACATCCAGGCCCTCCTCGACGAGGCGTCCGTCCTGCGCTGCGCAGACGCGCTCGGCGTGATGGAGCGCATGCTGGAGCTGACCGTCGAACACACCACGAACCGGGTGCAGTTCGGGCAGCCGATCGGCGGTTTCCAGGCCGTCAAGCACGCCTGCGCCGACATGGCACTGATCGTGCACGGCACCCGGGCCGCGACCTACTACGCGGCGATGGCCGCCGATGCCGGCACCGACGACGCCGCCCGCGCGGCCTGTGCCGCCGCGTCCTACGCCACCGCCGGTACCGGTGAAGTCGCCGCGCGGGCACTGCAGTTGCACGGCGGCATCGGTTTCACCTGGGAGCACGACCTCCACCTCCATCTGCGCCGGGCCAGGGCCGACCGGGTGCTCCACGGGGACACGGCCGTCCATCGCGAACGGCTCTGCGCCCTCCTTCAGCGGTCGTCCGTGTCCGCCTGAGCCGAGCGAAAGGGAGTCGACCGATGGAGATCAAGGGCAAGAAGGCCGTGGTGTTCGGCGGAGCCTCCGGAATGGGGCGCGCCGGCGCGCAGTTGCTGGCGGCGCGCGGCGCCGAGGTCGTCGTACTCGATCGTCCGGCGTCGGCCGGTGCCGAGGTCGCGGCGGCGCTGGGCGGGCGTTTCCAGCCGGTCGACGTCACCGACTTCGAGGCGACGGAGAGTGCGCTGGCCACCGCCGTGGAATCCCTGGGCGGGCTGCACGTATCGATCACCACCGCGGGCGGCGGTACGGCGATGCGGACGCTCGGCAGGAGCGGTCCGCACGACCTCGACACCTTCCGCCGCATCCTCGACCTCAACACGGTCGCGACCTTCAACATCAGCCGGCTCGCCGCCGCGCACATGAGCCGCAACGAGCCCGAGGACCCGGACGGCGAGCGCGGTGTCATCATCAACACGTCCTCGATCGCCGCGTTCGAGGGCCAGGTCGGCCAAGTCGCCTACGGGGCGGCCAAAGCGGCGATCGCCGGGATGTGTCTCACGATGGCGCGCGATCTCGGCTCGCTCGGCATCCGGGTGCTGGCCATCGCGCCGAGCCTGTTCGACACCGGGGCGGTCGAGAAGATCCCGGACGAGGCACGGGCCGTTCTGGTCAAGGACGCGGCGTTCCCCAAACGCCTGGGCCGCCCCGAGGAGTACGCCAAGCTCGCGCTCGCCATCGTCGACAACCCGATGCTGAACGGCCAGTGCCTGCGGCTCGACGCGGGGCAGCGCTTCGCCCCCAAGTGACCGGTGGTGGGCGCTACTTGGAAGCAGACGACGACGGGAGCACCGTATGCCGGACAACGACGAGCACCAGGGCAAGGTCGCGTTCATCACCGGGGGTGGGCGCGGCTTCGGCAAGGCGTTCGGCGCCGCGCTGTCGGCGCGGGGCGCGCACGTCGTGCTCGCGGACATCGACGGCGCGGCGGCGGAGGCGGCTGCCGCCGAACTCACCGCCGCGGGCGGCAGCGTGACGGGAGTGACCTGCGACGTGGCCGACGAGACCGCGGTCCAGGCGGTCGTCGACAAGGTCGCCCAGCAGCACGGCGGCCTCGACATCCTGGTCAACAACGCGGGCCTGCACGCGGCTTACAACAAGCCGTTCACCGAACTCGGCCTCACCAAGGTGCGACGCGTGCTCGACGTCAACGTCATGGGCGTCGTCATCTGCTCCCTCGCGGCACAGAAGGCCATGCGGGGGCGCCCCGGTGCCGCCATCGTCAACATCTCCTCGTCGGCGGCCTACGCGAACCGCAGCATCTACGGCGTCTCCAAGCTCGCGGTACGCGGTCTGACGGTGTCCTTCGCGCGGGAGTTCGCCGCCGACGGCATCCGCGTGAACGCGATCGCCCCGGGGCTGATCTTCACCGACACGGTCCGCGCCGAGCTCAACGAGGCAGAGGCGAAACGGGTGTTGGGCGAGCAGATCCTCCAACGGGAGGGCGAGGAAGGGGACATCGTCGAGGCGCTGCTCTATCTGGTCTCGTCGAAGGCGTCGTTCGTCACGGGTGAGACGCTGCGGGTGACGGGTGGGTTCGCGCTGTCGGTCTAGCGTCCTGGTGCCAGTCCGCGCCTACCGGCGTCAGGAACGGGGCAGTTGCTCCCCCGAGAGGTACGCGTCCGGTCCCAGGCCGCGGAACTCGGGTGCCGGGGGCAGCGGTTGCGTCCCGTCCGGCTGGGTGCGCAGGCCGTCCAGCAGCAGCCGCAGGTAGCGCCGCCAGAGGTCGGGCTCTCCGGTCTGGTCGGTGACCGCGGCCACCATCAGCTGGATCATCGGGAGATCCAGGTGTTCCATGTCGGGGCGCAGCGCCCCCTGCTCCTTGGCGCGCGCGATCAGCGGATCGACCAGGGGCTTGATCCGCCGGTCGACGACGGCGTGCCGCTGGGTGGCCTTGCCGGTGCCGAGCATGACCTCGCGCAGTCCGCGGTCGTGTGCCTGCAGCTCGCACACCTTCTCCAGGCTGGACGCCAGTCCGTGCCACGGGTCGGGATCGGTGGCGGCTTCCCGGGCGGACGCCTCGACCTGGTCGATCATGTCGTCGAAGACCGCGTCGACCAGCTCTTCCTTGTTGGCGAAGTGACGGTAGGCCGTCCCGACGCCGAGCCCCGCGTGGCGGGCGACGTCGTCGAGGGTCGCGGTCAGGCCCCGGTCGCGGAACACCTCACGGGCGGCGGCCATGAGACGGCGGCGGTTCAGCTCGGCGTCGCGCCGCAGCGGCGGTCTGCCGGGTCCTGCGGGCTCCGCCATGCCAGTCGTCCCGTCTTCCGGATGAGGTCGGATCTTCCAGCTCATCGTATCGGCGCGAGCTGGGCACTCCTTGATCAGGTTCGGTCCTGGTGCGTGGCTCTCGAAGGTAAACGGAGATGACATCTCCGTTTGATGTTACGGTGATGGAGAGAAACGGAGATCTGATCTCCGTTTACTGCTTCGTGGTCGACGGGAGAAGAAGACATGCACGCAGAGAACGCAGCGCCCCGGGGAACGGCGCGGACGGGCCGGCGAAGGGGCGGCGCTGTCGTCACGGTCACGCTGGCCGCGGGGCTGGCCCTGGCCGCCTGCTCCTCGGGCGGCGGCAGCTCGGCGGGGAGTTCAGCCGGCCCCAGCGCCACGACGGCGGCCTGCCCTACGAGCACGTCCGCCGCGGGTGCCGGAACGCCCACGGGAATGCCGTCGGGCAACGCGGGAGGCATCACGGCCGCCAAGACCGTCAAGAAGTCGGACACCGGCACCAGCACGGTGATCGACCCCAAGGGTGCGCAGATCCGGTGCGCCACGTCCGGGATCACCACCACGCACGACATCACGTACTCCTCGCCGACCACCGACGGCAGGAAGAGCGACCTGAAGCTGGACATCCAGGTGCCGACCGCCACGTCGGGCAAGAAGCCGCTGGTCGTCTACCTCACCGGAGGCGGGTTCGTCATGGCGGACCGCACCGCCAACCTGAGCCAGCGCACCTATGTGGCCGACCAGGGCTATGTGGTGGCGAGCATCCAGTACCGCACGACCAAGGACGGCGCCACGTACAAGGACGCCGTCGCCGATGTGAAGTCCGCGATCCGGTACCTCCGTGCCAACGCGGACACGTACTCCATCGACCCCGACCAGGTCGCCGTGTGGGGCCAGTCCGCGGGCGGCTACCTCGCCGCGATGACCGGCGCCACCAACGGGGAGAAGTCCTTCGACGTCGGTGATCACCTGGACCGGAGCAGTCAAGTGCAGGGCGTCGTCGACGAGTTCGGCCCGGCGGACCTGTCAAAGCTCGCGGCCGACTACGACACGGCGGCGCAGAAGGCCAACTACGCGCCGGGCAACAGCGCCGCCCAGTGGGTCTACGGACCCGGCACCAAGAAGTCGGTCGCGGACCGCACCAGCGAGGTCGCGGCAGCCGACCCGGCCACCCACATCACGTCGAAGACACCGCCGTTCGTCCTGTTCCACGGCAGCGCCGACACCCTGGTCTCGCCCAGCGAGACCCTGGACCTCCAGACGGCACTGCGCGCCAAGGGGATCGACGCCACCCGCTACGTCCTCACCGGCGCAGGCCACGGCGACCTGTCCTTCACCGGCGACACCTCGGCCGGCCTGCCCTGGTCCACGCAGGAGACGATGGGGCACATCGTCGACTTCCTGGGACAGCAGCTCAAGTAGCCCTGAACCACCGGGCGTTGCCGATGACACCACGGGCCGCGAGCCGGAAGTCCCTGACCGCCTGGTACAGGATGCTCTCCCGCTCAGCGGCGAGGGCCACGTCATCGGCCTTGCGGGTGGCGTCTCCGGCACGGGCGTCGCCGGCCAGTCGCCGCATGACTTCGGAGAGGCCGCTGGAGGCGTCGGTGACCCGCTCGACGGCTCTCACGAGGGAAGCCGGTCCTTCGAGGATGACGACCTCCGCGGCACGGTGGACCTCGCGGGCGAGGACGATGAATCGACGTATCTCCTCGTCGACAACGGGCAGTTCGGGCTCGTCCGAGCGCAGTGCGTCGAGTACGGCGTCCATGGCGATGTCGCGGTCGTGGAGCGCGCCGAGGTAACCGGCGTACGCATCACGACGATGCTGTCGGCGCCACTGATCGTGCTGTGCCCGCGTCTGTGCCCGGCCGCTCACGACCGCGGCGCCGAGAGTCGCGACCGAGCCGACGGCGGCCCCGAGCAGCGCGGCGAGTCCTGCGTCCATCGGCCCAGTCTGCCGTTGCCGGATCCCAGGCCGAAATCCGTCACGGTTCGTCACGCGGTGTGCGGCCGGGTGGACATGTCTGACACAGTGTCCCTTCATCCACACATCAGGGGCGTACCGTGTCCAACTCCGTATTTACGCCGCCGAGTCAGCCGTCCCGGGCCGCCGGACCGCCGCAGAAGAGGAAGCGCGACTGGAGGTTCGTCGGTGGAGTAACCGCGGGCGTTCTCCTCATCGGCGTCCTCGGCTCCGCCTGCCACGCCACCACCACCGCCGGCAGTACCAGCGGCGCGAGCGGCAACGCCAAGACCGGCGGCAGGACGAAGACCGTCCCGCACTTCGTCGGCATGGGCCTCCAGTCCGCCCAGAACGCTGCCCAGAAGCAGGGCTTCTACAGCCTCAAGTCCCATGACTCCCTGGGCCGCAACCGTCACCAGATCCTCGACCGGGACTGGAAGGTCTGCTCCCAGAACGTGAAGGCCGGCACGACGACGTCCACGGACACCCAACTCGACTTCGGTGCGGTGAAGTTGGACGAGACCTGCCCGTCGAAGGACCAGTCCGCACCGACGGCGGCCGGCAAGACGATGCCGGACTTCAAGGGAAAGTCGGTGAACACCGCCCGCGCCGCACTCGACTCCAGCACGTCGATCACGGTCAAGGACGTCTCCGGCAAAGGCCGTTACGTCCTCGTGGAGTCGAACTGGCAGGTGTGCTCGCAGAAGCCGCCCACCGGTACGAAGCTGAGCGGACAGCCGGTGGAGTTCTCTGCGGTGAAATTCGGGGAGTCCTGCCCGTAGCGGCGCCTACCGATCCGGCGGCCAGGGCGATCGCGCGGTCGCCGAACGAACGCCGCCACGGTGAGCGGGGCCGCCGATGACGGGCTGCTAGGTGCTTGCCAGCTCGGCGGGCGCCGCGGCCTCCGCCCTCGCCTCTTCCTCTTCGGATTTCACGGCGCGCAGCAGCACGATCGGCGTGGCGATCTTCCAGATGAAGTAGACCGCCGTGGGAAGCACATTCGCGAGCAGTCCGTTCCAGGCGAACGGGCCGGTCTTGGTGAGGAAGACGAAGGCGCCGGGGATGAGCAGAACCCCGAGCACCAGGTTGAGATAGCCGAACCAGCGCGGGAAAACCGGCTTGGCGCGATTGTCGACGAGCGCCGCGTATCCGATCGACCAGACCTGGAGGACGAATATGCAGGCGTTGCCCACCAGCATGAGCCAGTAGATGTCCGACATCGCGTAGAGCACGTCGGGTGAATGGCTTTCCGGCCGGTACGCAGCCGCGGCGAGTATCGCGATCGGGAAGAAGAAGCCGATCGGGGCCACGACACCGGTGAGCAACTGGACCATGGACAGCAGACCCCAGCCGCCTTCGATCCGGCGCATCTGCATGCTGGTCACGACGACGAACGGGTACTCGAACGGCACGACAAGGACCATGATCGCGGCACAGGCGAGAATGCCCGTCTGATGGTCGGTGAGGAATCGGACGACGCCTTGGGCGTTCTCCGTCGGGTCCATCGGCGTGATCAGATGGCCGACGGAGAACGCCACGGCGAACCCCAGCAACAGCACGAATCCGCACCAAGCGGAGATGCGTTCCAATCTGAAGTGCAGGTCTTGTCGCATCGACGGATCTCCTTTGATCTCGTGATCTCGCGGCTCATTCGTTTCCCTGCTACCAGCCGACGAGCCTGTCCAGCAGCAATGTCGCGCTCGACAGATAGTCGCCGTAGCCACCGCGGAAAAAGAGCAGTGGGGTCTTCATCGACTCGACGCGCAGGGTGCGGACGCGTCCGACGACCAGCTGGTGATCGCCGAGTTCGACGATCTTCTCCACGGTGCAGTCGACCCACGCGACGATTCCGTCCAGAACGGGATTGCCGAGCGGGGATTCCTGCCATGCGGCGCCTTCGAAGCGATGCGGGCCGCCGGCCATCTGCCGGGAGAGGCGTTCCTGGTTGCCCGCGAGCGCGTTGGCGCAGAATCGCCCGGCCGTCCGGATCGTCCGGAGGGTGTTGGAGGAACCGTCCACCAGGAAGGAGACCAGCGGCGGTTCCAGGGACACCGACATGAAGGTTCCGACGATCATTCCCCGGGGTTGCCGGTCGGCGTCCGTCGTGGTGATGGCGACCACGCTCGTGGGGAAGTGCCCCAGTACGTCACGGAAGTTGCGCCCATCGACCGCGTCCGTCACGGCCCCTCCTTGTTCTCGCACAGTCGACTTTGACGAGCCGTCAGATCAGGACGCGCATCGCCTCGGGCAGTTCAAGTCCCATCTGGGCAAGGGCGTTGGCGTGGTACGCCGACCCGGGGACGTGGATCATGTGCTGGAGGCCCACGTGGGCGTCCCGCCAGAACCGCTGGATCGGGTTGCCGCGGCGGATCGCGTTGCCGCCGGACCGTACGAAGATCTCGTCCAGCGCGGCGACGGCACGCCACGCACAACGGACCTGGTTGCGGCGGACGTTGGAGCGGTCCTCGATGGACACGGGCTTTCCGGCCTCGACCTGGTCGTACAACCGGCTGATGCCGTCGATGAGTTGGACCCGGGAGGCGGCGATCTCGGCGGCGGCCTCACCGGCGGCGTACAACACATAGGGGTCGTCGCGTACTTGGACCCCGGTCACGGCGACCCGATCGCGCTGCTGGGACAGATGGAGGGCGAGCGCGCCCTCGCAGATGCCGATGACGGCGGCCGTGATCCCGAGGGGGAACATGGAGCTGAAGGGCAACTTGTAGAGGGTGTCGGTGAGTCCGACCGCTTCGGCGGCGCTGCCCTCCTGGACGGCCTCCTGCTTGATGGTGCGGTAGGCGGGGATGAACGCCTTGTCGACGACGACGTCCTTGCTGCCGGTGCCCGCCAGGCCGATCACGTCCCAGGTGCCGTCGATGATCTCGTAGTCCGAGCGCGGCAGTACGACATGGAGCACGGAGATCGGGCCGGCCGGTTTGCCCTTGCCGTCGCCGACGAGTGCGCCGAGGAAGTCCCAGTCGCAGTGGTCGCTTCCGGAGGAGAAGGGCCAGCGTCCGCTGAGGACGTATCCGCCGTCGACGGGGTCGGCGATGCCGTTCGGCATGTAGGGCGAGGCGATCCAGGTGTCGGGGTTCTCGTCCCACACCTCGTGGGCGAGCCGGGGGTCCAACTGGGCCAGTTCCCAGGGGTGTACGCCGACGACGCCGCACACCCAGCCCGCGGCCCCGTCGTGCGCCGCCACCGCCATCACCGCTTCCGCGAAGTCCCGGGGGTGGGCGCTGTGGCCGCCGAACTCCTTGGGCTGGAGGAGCCGGATCACCCCTGCCGAGCGGAGCAGTTCGACGGTCCGGTCGCTCAACTTGCCAAGTTTCTCGTTCTGTTCGGCGAGTGCGGCCAGTTCGGACCCGAGTTCCCCGACACGGTTGACCACTTCATGCGTCACGCCGCACACCTCCTGCTGAGTGTTTCCGGGCAAGTGCCGCACACGCGCGGCGGGATGATCCCCAGTGTCATTTCCGGGGCGGCCGGCCGCTGGGCGCTTTCCGCTGACCGGGACCTTTGGGGATCAGCGGGTGACGCGAGGCCGCAGGACCGCAGTGGAGCGCCCCTTGAGGGCGGACAGCCACACGCCGGCCCCGTAGGCGAGGTCGTCGAGGCGACGCGCGACGCCGTAGCGGACCGCGTCGAGGTCTGCCCGGTCGCGCCGGTATTCGAGAGCGATGTCGGCCAGCGCGGCCACCGCCGCGGCCCTGCGCACCCGGCGGGACGCCACGCAGCCGACGACCGTGAGCGGCCACCAGTGCCGGTTCAGGAGAGCCGAGGTCTGGGCCAGGGCGGCCAGCGCGCCGTTGGCCGTGAGGTGCGCGGCCAGCCGGTGGGGGTGCCGGGTGCCGTCGAGCTTGCGGCCGATCCTCACGGTCACGCCGACGAGAACAACCCCGGCGACGGGTGCCGACCAGCGGCGCTGGGCGAGCAGGGCGGTGACGAAGGCAGCGCTCCAGGGGGCGAACACGGCCGGGGCGATGAACCTCGGGTGCCGTTCGGCGAGGGGCTGCGCCCCCGTGCCGTAGACGGCCTTGCGAAGCAGCCAGTCACCGAGCCGTGCCCGGTGCTCGTGCGCCGCTTCGGCCGCCGGTTCGTAGCGCACCCGTCGGCCCTGTTCCAGCAGCCGCCAGCACAGGTCGACGTCCTCGCCGACCCGCATCCGCTCGTCGAAGCCGTCCGCCAGGGCCTCCACGCGCGCTACGACGCATGCCGTGGAGGCCCATGAGACGGGGCTCCCGGGGCGCACCCCGGCCGGGTGGGCGCCCAGGTCCAGGGAGGAGCGGGCGTTCTCGTACCGCTCGATCCAGGTCGGGGCCGCCGAGGGCAGCCCGGTGATGCGGGGTACGGCCATGGCGACGGCGGGGTCGGCGAAGTGCCGGAGGAGGGTGGGGACGGTGTCGGGGGCCAGCACGATGTCGGAGTCGACGAAGACCACGAAGGGGGTGGTGACGAGCCGGAGTCCGGCGTTGCGGGCGCCGGCCGGACCGACGTTGGTGGTCAGGGGGACGAGCGAGGCTCCGTGTTCGGCGACTACGGCGGCGACGGCCTCGGGGTGCCGGGACGCGTCGTCGACCACGATCACGCGATGGTCCTCGCCAACACTGCTGAGCAGACGGGCGAGTTGACGGGGACGGTCACGGACCGGCACGACCACGGTGTAGCGGGCGTCGGCGGGCGGGGGAAGCGCGTGCGCGACGGGATTGGCCATGCCGAGGTCGAACAGCCGGTCCGCGAGAAGCGCGCCGGCGGCGTCCCGCACACACAACGTCCGCCCTACGAGCAGCCGTTGGGCCCGCGCGGTCAGTCGGATCAGCCGGGTCGGGAACCCTCCGACCAGGGCTCGGCCGCCGTCCACGATCCGGGTGTGCCGGTCGAGTTCGACCTGGAAGCCGACGGGCAGCGTCATGGCCGTACGGCCTCGTCGGTCAACTCCTGTATCCCTGGCCGGTGTTCGGGATCGACAAGACGGCACCGCTCGTCCACGGTCCACGCGGTGATCCGGCCGACGACGGCCGACACCATCGCGTCCGTCATCCTGTGCCCCTCCGCCGCCGAGGCACCGGTCGGGTCGCCGAGGACGCCTGAGGGGGAGACCGCGCGGACGCCGTGCGCCATCAACTCCGGGAGCAGGGCTGCAAGGGGCCGTGTGTCGCCGACGGTCGCCGCCTCCAACCGCACCCGCTCCGGGGCGAGATGGAGCATCACCGAGGTCTCGGTGCGGCCGGCGTGCGCGTCGGCTCCGGGGACGGAGCAGTCGGTCCAGGCCACGTCGTGGCCTTCGGTGCGCAGGAGGCGGAGGGCGGTGTCGAGGGTGGCGGTGTTGCCGCCGTGGCCGTTGACGAGGACGATCCGTCCGGCCCACAGCGACAGTGAGCGCACCGCCTCCACGAGGACCGTGCGCAGTGCTTCGTGGCCGATCGATACGGTTCCGGGGAAGCCCGCGTGCTCCCCGCTGGCGCCATAGGGCAGGACGGGTGCAACGAGCGCCTTGGGCAGGGCAGTTGCGGCTCGCCGTGCGACCGCGTGCGCGATGACGCTGTCCGTGTCGAGCGGCAGGTGAGGGCCGTGCTGTTCGGTGGAGCCGACGGGCAGCAGGACCAGTGCGTCGGGCGGCACGTCCGGCCAGGCGGTGTGGGCGAGTTCGGTCGCCGGGTCGTCCCGCACCGTGGTCAGGCGGCCGGGGCGTCGCGGCCCAGGACGAGGGGGAAGCCCGGCGGGATGACCAGGTCGTCGGGCGTCAACTCGTGGACGGAGGAGTGCCCGAGGCCCAGGACCGCCGAGTCGAGGCCGCCGCGCAGGATGTCCAGGACGTTCTCGACGCCGGCCTGCCCGTTCGCCGCCAGGCCCCACAGATAGGCGCGGCCGATCAGGACGGCGTGAGCCCCCAGGGCGAGCGCCTTGGCCACGTCGCCGCCCCGGCGGACGCCGCCGTCGAGGTAGACCTCGATCTGGGAGCCGACCGCGTCGGCTATGGCGGGCAGGACCCGGACGGTGGCGGGGGTGGTGTCGAGGTTGTTGCCGCCGTGGTTGGAGACGGACAGCGCGGACACCCCGGCGTCGACGGCCCGCTTGGCGTCGTCGACGCGGGTGACTCCCTTGAGCAGGAAGGGCCCGCCCCACTCCTTGCGGAGCCACGACACGTCCTCCCAGGTCGGTGGTGTGGTCTGCATCCACTCGCCGTACGCGCCGAAGAAGGTGGGGGCCTCGCCGCCCGGGGGCCGCAGGTTGGGGACCGAAAGGTCGGGCAGGCTACGGGACTTGGCGAACCTGAGCAGCCAGCCGGGGTGCGGCAGCACATCGGGCGCGAACCGCAGCATCGTCTTCAGGTCCAGCTTGTCGGGGATCGCGGGGCTCCCCCAGTCCCTCCCATGGGAGAAGGACCAGTCGAGGGTGACGATGAGCGCCTTGGCACCGGCCGCCCTGGCCCGGTCCATGCGCTGCGTCATCGTCGCGCGGGTACCGCTCCAGTACAGCTGGTAGAAGAAGTCCGGCTGGGCGTCGGCCACTTCCTCAACCGCCTTGCTGGCGAAGGAACTCAGACCCATGACGACACCCCGGCTCTTGGCGGCCCGGGCCACGGCGACCTCGCCCTCGGGGTGCACGGCCTGCACACCGGTCGGCGAGATGAGGACGGGGAGGGAGGTGGGCACCCCGAGCACGGTCGTCGAGAGATCGCGTTCCGCATGGTGCCCAACTACCCTGGGCGCGAAGCCCAGTTCGGCGAAGGCCGCCGTATTGGCGTCGATCGTACGGCCGCGCTCCGAGCCCGCTACGAGCGCGCCGTAGACGGTGCTCGGCAGCCGTTTCCTCGCCCGGCGCCGCGCTTCGGCGACCGTCTCGAACCAGGGGTTCCTGCCCATGTGCCGCATCCCTTCGTCGATGCTGTCGTGCTACGGCCGGCTGAGGCGCAGGCCCGCCAGGGGGTCCTCGGCGCAGTCGCTGACCGGGGGCCGTTCCAGGTCCCGGCGTCGGGTGAGGACGAGGTCCACGGGGCGTCGGCGGGAGTGGTCGGCGGACGGCCTGGGGAGGTTCGCCCCGGCCTTGGGACGGCGGGCCAACTGCTCCTCGCCGTAGCCCTGTACGCACTCGGGGTCGGGGCCGTCCAGCGGCAGCCCGGTGAAGAACTTGGCGGCCATGCAGCCGCCCTTGCAGGTGTCGTAGAACGCGCAGGAGGCGCAGGCTCCGCCGTGCTGCGGGGTGCGCAGGCGGGCGAACAGCTCCGAGCCGCGCCACACTTCGGTGAAACCGCCGGGCGCGCGGACGGTGCCGGCGAGGAACTCGTCGTGGATGGCGAACGGGCAGGCGTAGACGTCGCCGACCGGGTCGATCAGGCAGACGACGCGTCCGGCGCCGCACAGGTTGAGGCCGGGCAGCGGTTCGCCGTAGGCGGCGAGGTGGAAGAAGGAGTCGCCGGTCAGGACGTTGTCACCGTGGGCCAACAGCCAGTCGTACAGCTCGCGTTGCTGTGCCGCGGTCGGGTGGAGGTCGTCCCAGACGTCGGCTCCGCGGCCGGAGGGACGCAGCCGGGTCAGGCGGAGTTGGGCGCCGTAGTGGTCGGCGAGGGCCTTGAACGCGTCGAGTTGGGGGATGTTGTGGCGGGTGCAGACCACGGAGAGCTTGAAGTCGCGCATGTCGGCGGCGGCGAGGTTCTCCATCGCCCGCAGCGCCGTCGCGTACGAACCGGCCCCGCGTATCGCGTCGTTGACGTCGGCGGTCGCGCCGTCGAGGGAGATCTGGACGTCCACGTAGTCGTTGGCGGCGAGTCGGCGGGCCGCTTCGGGCGTGATGCGGACGCCGTTGGTGGAGAACTTCACGCCGACGTGGTGGGCGGTGGCGTAGTCGAGGAGCTCCCAGAAGTCGGCGCGGACGGTGGGCTCTCCGCCGCCGATGTTGACGTAGAAGACCTGCATGGCCTCCAACTCGTCGATGACCGCCTTGGCTTCGGCCGTGCTCAGCTCGCGCGGGTCGCGGCGGCCGGAGCTGGACAGGCAGTGGGTGCAGGCGAGGTTGCAGGCGTAGGTCAGTTCCCAGGTGAGGCAGATCGGCGCGTCGAGTCCGGTCTCGAAGAGGTCGACCAGCCGTGCGGCGGTGGCGGTGGCGGTCATGGGGTCCTTCCGACGATCATCGACGACTCGGTGAGCGCGGCCAACGCGCGGCTGTAGCGGGGCAGTTCGGCCTCCTGGACACCGGCCGCGAGGCAGGCGGCGCGGGCCGTGGGGGCGTCCGCGAGGGACTCGACGATGGCGAGGAGTCTGCGGTCCTTGAGGAACGTCAGCCTGCGGGTCCCGAAGTGGTAGAGGAGCGCCCCGAACGGTTCGGGCCGCACGGAGACCTGAGGGTGCAGGCCGAGGGCGAGGTCGAGGGTCTGCGCGGTCATGCGGGCGGCCTAGTAGACGCCGCACATGCCGTCGATGGAGATCTCCTCGATCAGGTCGTCGGCCTCGATCAACTGCTGTTCCGTGACGGGCTCTTCGGCCGTGTTCTCGTTGGCCGGGACCGTCGGTACGGACCGGAGTTCGTTCATGCGACTCTCCCTGGGCATCCGGCTGGGCATCCTGGCGACTGCGCGGTCGACAGTAATGGCACCCGGTGCCGAAAGTGAAGAGGGGGTCAGCATGATTCTTTCGACCGGTCGGTCTACGCCTGTTCCGGGGTCCGATTGAGCCGCCCGGACGTCATCGTCGTCGGTGCGGGCGGCAGCGGCGCCCCGCTGGCCGCACGGCTCAGCGAGGACTCCGACCGCCGGGTGCTGCTGCTGGAAGCGGGTCCCGTTCCGCGCGAACGGACGGCTTTCACAAGGGAGTTGCTGGACGCGCGACTGGTCCCGGGCGCACAGCCCGACCATCCCGCCATCCAGCCGTACCCTGTCCATCTCACCCCGCAGCACCCGTACACCGTCGTACGGGGTCGCTACCTCGGCGGGTCGACCACGGTCAACGGCGGCTACTTCATACGGGCGCGGCGCGCGGACTTCGAGCGCTGGTCGGCCGCGGGAGGCGCCGCCTGGTCGTACGACCGGGTGCTTCCGCTGCTGCGATCGCTGGAGACCGATCTCGACCACGGCGCGGACGACGTGCACGGGGGCGAGGGGCCGGTGCGGATCCAGCGGGTGGGTCTACGACACCCTGCCGCCGCGGCATTCCGGTCGGCCGCACGGGAGTTGGGGTATCCCGAGGAGGCCGACAAGAACGCCCAGGGCGTGCCGGGGTTCGGGCCCGTGCCGTCCAACTCCGTGGACGGGGTACGCGTCAACACCGGTGTCAGCTATCTGCTGGACGCTCTCGATCGCCCCAACCTCACGGTGGAGGGCGGGACTTCGGTCCGCGGAGTCCGCATCGAGCGCGGTCGGGTCACGGGTGTGGTCGTCGAGCGCGACGGGCGTCGTACGACTCTGGAGTGCGGCGAAGTCGTGCTGTGCGCCGGGGCGTTCGGCTCCGCCCACCTGCTGCACCTGTCCGGCATCGGACCCGGCGACGAGTTGAGGCGCGCGGGCCTTCCGGTGGTCGTCAACTCCCCTGCCGTAGGCGCTCGGTTCGGCGACCACCCGCAGTTGGTGCTGGAGTGGCGGCCCCGGCGGCCGATGCCCGAGCCCGCGGGTTCCTGGCTGGGCGGTGTTCTCCACCTGTCGTCCTCGGACGGTGACCCTGCGGGCGACCTGGAGATCCTGCAGTCCCTCGTCCCGATGGCGGGCCTGGTCGGCGGAACGGTGCCCGTGCCTGGCGCGCCGCTCGCGTTCCTGGCGTCGGTCCTGACGCCCCGGCTCGGCGGACGGCTGCGGACGTGTTCCGCCGACGCGGCCACTCCCCCTCGTATCGACTACGGCTATCTGGAGTCCGCCGAGGACCGGCGGCGCCTGCGTGAAGTCGCCCGTGCCACGGCGGAGTTGGTCGCCACCAGCGCGTTCGAGGAGGTGTCCCGCGGGCTCGTGGAACCGGGACCGGAGGTGCTGGCGGACGACCGGCTGCTCGACCGGTGGATCGCGGCGCGGCTCGGCACCTCGCACCACACCTGCGGCACGGTGCCGATGGGTCCCGCCGACGATCCCGGGGCGGCCGTCGACCACTACGGGCGCGTGCACGGTGTCGTCGGGCTGCGCGTCGCGGACACGTCGATCCTGCCGACCCCGCCGTTGCGCGGTCCCGCCGCCACCGCCGTCCTCATCGGTGAACTCGTCGCCGACGCCATGCGGCGTGGACTGAAGTGAAGCGGCCCGGTGAGCGTCAGGGCAGGGCAGGGTCGTCGAAGCCGGCCGCGAGTTGTCGTAGGCCAAGGTCCAACAGGGCGCCCAGGCTTGCCTGTTCGTCCGTCAGCCAGTGTTCGTAGGCGGCGATGCACGCGGCCAGGACGGTGTGGCCGATCAGCCGGGGCAGCAGGTCCGAGGCCGCGCGGCCGGTGCGCCGTGCGGCGAACTCCGTGACGAGGGTCCGCCATGAGGCGTAGCGCACGGTCGAGTCGGCCTGGAGCGTGGGGACCCGCAGGATCAGCGCCATGCGCTGCCGGTGCCAGGGCACCGCCGCCGGGTCGAAGCGGTTGAACTCGACGACCGCGCCGCGCAGCGCGTCCATCATCGGGGCGGCCGGGTCGGCCGCCGCCAACAGGCGTTCCAGCTTGACCAGTTCGGTCTCGAAGTCGCCCCACACCAGGTCGTTCTTGGAGGCGTAGTAGCGGAAGAAGGTGCGGCGGCCGATGCCGGCCGCGGCGGCGATGTCGTCGACGGTCGTACGGTCGAAGCCCTGTCGTGCGAACAGCTCGAAGCCCACCCGCTCCAACGCGGCCCGCGAGGTCGCGGGCGGTCGGCCCGTTCTGGTCTGTCGCTGTCCGTTCTCACCGTCCACAGCGCACATCATGCACACGCGTCCATCAGGATGCCCGCAGCCGCTCTCATCCGGCGCCCGCGCAGATCGAGGACGGGGCCCGGGTTCGACAGGCCGTGGGAGGCCAGCAGGTTCATCAGGGCCCAGACGGTGTCGGGGCGGTCCGTCAGAGGGAGTTCACGGCCGTCCGGGGTGATGACCTTGGCCGCGGTGATGCCCGCGAGGAGGCTGGTGCGCGCCCAGTCGACGTCGTAGGAGACGCCGTTCGGGCTGACGGCGAGGACGACCTCCTTGGTGCGGTGCAGGACCGTCAGGTAGTCCATCGGTACCGTCAGGCGCCGGGCGGCGTCGAACGGGGGTGTGCCGTCCGCCGGTTGGATGCGCAGGACCGTGTCGAGGACCGGGCCGTGGTCCTGGAAGGTGGTCCGGGCGCGCATCTCCAGGAAGCGGGCGCGCACCAGGACACCGCCGCGGCGCGACCATCGTCGGCCGACCGACCCGAACGCGGCCTTCTCACCGGGGAGTTCGTCGGCGAGCAGACGGGCTTCCTCGCCCGGCTCGCTCACCGGTGCCTGCTCCTCGGGGCAGGCGGCCAGGGCGGCGTAGCGCGCCGCCGTGTGCGGGTCCAGGCGCCGGAGGTCGATCGTGTCGCCGTTCATCGCGACGCCTCCGGCCTCCCGGGAGATGCGCATCTGCTGGAGCTGACGTTCAACTCGCCGGGTCACCACGGTCGTTCGGCCGTCGAGGTCGGTCACCCGGCAGGTCCTCGTGCCCGCGAGCAGGGCGCTGCGCGGCCAGTCGGGGGTGACGGTCCGCCGCGCCCCCGGTTCGGCCGGCCCGTCGACGAGGACGACCAGGCGGCCCGCCGTGATCGCCGAGAGGCACAGGGACGGCACCCGCCACTCCCCCGTCGCCTCGAACTCGGCGGCCACATCGGTCGCTTCGGTGTCGTGCACCCGCAGCCTCACCCTGATCGACGGCGTGAACTCGTCGGGCGTGTAGTTGCCGTAGTGGGTCGTGAAGGTCGATTCACCGTCGGGTTGGTAGCGGACCAGTGATGCCTCCAGTACGTCCGCCCGTGCCAACCGCGCCCGCGCCGGAGCCTGTTGGGACACTGGCGCCCACATCACGAAGGTGTCGTCCCCGTACGGGGTCCGGTCTCCCTTGACGCGGTGCCCGTGGGTGATCCGGGGAAACTCCTGGCGCGTGGTCGTGATCGCCAGGACCGGGATCATGACCGTGCCGGCCAGCCCGAAGGCGAGCAGGACGGCCGGCCAGTCCCAGCCGGGATGCTCGCTCCAGGCGAAGTACCCGACGAGGAGGAAGAACGGGGCGGCCGAACAGCAGACCGCGGTGAACAGCAGGTTGCCCACAAACACACCTGTATGGCTGCGCATCAGCTGACCTCCGGCGCTTCGGGGCACGGTGGTCGTGTCACGGGGTCACTCCGTCGCCCGCGTAGAGGTAGGCGCCGGGGTGCGCGGGGTCGGCCACCAGCAGGACCTGGTCGCCGGTGCGGGGGATGCGCAGCTTCGAGACCACGGTCCGCAGGGCGATCCGGTCGGTCCGCCCGGCCGGCTGCACGACCAGGTCGACGACCGGGTCGTGGTTGACCAGCTGGCCGGTGTCACCGATCGACACGACGACGGCGGTGATGGTCGGCGCTCCCGCGGCGAGCAACTGCTGTACCGCGAGGCCCGAGTTGTAGGCGCCGATGGACTGCTGGACCCTGGCGTAGTCCTCGTTGCCGAGGAACGCGCGAGTCGTACGGCCGTAGAAGCCCTTGCCGCTGGCCACCTGACCGGCGATCTCGGCGGCCCGCTCCTCGCGGCTCTTGCGACGCCCGAAGATTCCCATGACGACTGCTCCTTCTGGTCGGGGCGGATGCCCGTGGTTCCCGCTGTCCCGGTGGACGCTAGGCGGCCCGGAGCGCCTACCGATCCCAGGTTCGCCCGCCCGATCGCGGACGACGTACCCTCCTGACATGCCGCTTCCCAGCCAGCCGACCGGCGCGCGCCGACCGCGCGCCATGGTCATCGACGGCGCGTGGCGCGCCCTCGGGCCGGGGCTGGAATCGCTGAGCGGCCCCGGCGGCGCCCCGCTGACCCGGACGGTCAAGCTGATCGTCCTGCCGTTGATCGTCCGGCCGGCCCTGCACCCCGACCTCGCGGCGGACTTCCTCGCACCGCAACCGGCCGCGCGTCTCGACGCGCTGATCCGGGAGTCCGGTGGGCGCCTTGTCGCTACGGCCCAGTGGTTCACCCTGCTCAAACGGACCCGGCGCGCGCTGGGCGTCGTGGCGGGCAACCCCCAGGATCTCTACTTCCAGCGGTGCTTCGAACTGGCCGCCGAGCATGGCGAACCGGGCGCCGGCGCGGGGGCGTTGGCCAGGGCCGTCGTCGAGGACGTCGCGGACGCGGACGGCGGCCGTACGGTCGACGCACTGAAGCGGTATCTGGCGGATGCCGCCCAACACGCCCGGCTGGAGCGGGAGTTGGGCATCGCGTGGGAGGGACGTCAGCTGACTCCGGCCGCCGACACGGCCGTTGCGGTCGCGTTGGCGGGTGAGGTTCTGGAGGTCTGCGGTGGGGTGGAGGGGCCGAGGAACTCACCGCCGTACCTGTCCATGGTCGACGCGGGACTCGGTGAGCTGCTCGGCCGGGCCCTGTGGGCGCACACGAGCGGGATCTGGGGGCGGGACGATCTACCGGCCCATCTCGGCCTGACGGAGCGGGAGTCGCCGCCCCGGCCGCGGGTCGGCCGGGGTGCTTCGACGGCCACGCTGCCCGCGCCGCTGGACCGTACGCTCTTCGAGCGGCTCTTCGTCGTGCTCCAGTCGTCCGCCCGGCGCGACGAGTTGCCCACGGTGCCGGAACTCGTCGGGCGGGAGGTCGGCCGCAGTTGCGCTCCGCTCGGTCTGCACGACGAGACCCTGCGCGTCGCCGCCCTGCTGGGCGGCCAACTCGCCGTCGGCCTCGACCCGTTGGGCATCGACGCGTCCGTGCCGGGCAGGACGGCCGCGCACCGGGCCGTCAACAGCCGTTGGCGCAGGGAGGCTTCGGTCCTTCGCGCCCGCCGGATGACCGTGTCCCCGCGCCCTGATCCGGACGGCGGGGTGTTGGAGGCCCTCGCCCAGGATCTCCGTACGCCCTGGACCGCCTACATGCGGCGGCTCTGGGTGCGGTTGCACGGGCGGGACGTCCGCGACGCGCCGCTGGCGGATGCCGCGTCGGCCTGGTCGGTCCTCGACGGGGTCGCCCGCTCGGTGATGATGGACCACCGCGCCCGAGTCCGGTCCGCGCTGCGGACGTTGACGGCATCGGCACCACCACCCGCTGCCGTGGCCGAGGCGGCCGAAGCGAGGAGTGCGTGATGGCGCGGGACTCTGTCGACGTCCATGTCGTGCGCGGCGACGACGGCGCGATCCGCATAGTCGCCGCCAGTCCTGTCGGCGCTCCCGCCTTCACCCGTGCGGTTCTCGACGCCGCCGGAGCGGTACTGACCTGGTCCGTCCTCGGGAGCCCGGCACTGCCCACGGCGGACATCCATGACGCGGCACGTGCGCAGCAGTGGCTGTGGGCGGTCTACGGCGAGCGCGTCGCCGATGCCGTGCGTGCCTGTGCGACAGGCGAGTTGACCGAGGCGCGGGTGCCCGCGGACCCCACTCCGCTCGCGGGGAGCGCCTCCCGGCTCGGCTTCGGGCACTGGGCGGCGCGGTGGTGGCCGGCATCGCACCTGGACGCGATTCCCGCGCTCCAACCGGACGTGCTCGGGCTGGAGTTGGCCGCTCTCACGCACGAGTGCCAGCAATTGTTCGACGACGATGACGATCAACCCGACGACTGCGTGGCCGAGTTGATCGGCGACCACCAAGTCGGCCTCGACCCGCTGATCCAGTGGTGGCACGCCACACCGCCGTCGACGGACACGGCACGCCGACTGGAGAGCGTCCTGAGGTCGGTCGACGACGCTGCGGACGGCGCCGGGCTGGACGGGTCGGCTCTGCGCCGCCTTCGGTCGGCCCTGACTCAGCCCCGTCGCCCGGACGGCACTCCAGTGGATCCCGCCACGCTGTTCGTACGACGCGACGACTACGCCCTTGCCGCGGGCGAACCGCTCGTCACGGGCGGCCGGTTGATCGCGCGCGGCTCGGGCACCAACGACTGGCGCCGCTACCCGCCCGGCTTCGTCGACGCCTCCGAGAGCGCGGTGTCCTGGACCGCCCGCGCACTCGGCGCCCGACGGCAGATCGAGGTCGAGGTCGTCGCGCACATCGCGGCACCCGTCACCGCCGTACCCCTGGCAGCCGAGGTCCAGGTGAACGACGGTCCCCGGAATCGGGTGCCCCTGTCCAGGCGCGTCGACGCGTGGACCGGCCGGGCGGACCTTGACCTCCCTGGCGGAGATAGGGAGCCGCGCATCCAACTGGGCGTCCTGCTACCCGGGTTCGACCCGGGGCCGGGCCCCGAAGGCGGCGCCGACCGGGACGCGGTCCGCGCTCTGGTCCGGCGACGCCTCGCGGCGGCGGCGCAGCCCGACACGTACAACTCGCCCTCGCGCGAAGGCACTTACGGGCCGTTTCTCGCCGAGATCGCCGCAGCCACCACCGATGAGGACTACTGACGGATGCCGGACGAGGACGAGAGCGCGGTGGGCGACGGAGTGGACCCGACCACGCAACACGCGGTGACGCACCTCTACGGAGAGCCGTTCGACAGCGGGTTCGCCCAGGCCGAGCGCCTTCACCTGGCCGCCGATCTCGCCGGCGCGGTCGCCGTCTACGAGGAGTTGCTCACCCTGGCCGAGTCCGTCGAGGACTCCCCCGACGTGCGGTTCCTGCGGGCGCATCTGCTGGCCGACATGACGAGTGTCCACCTCGCCGCGACCGATCTGGCCGGGGCGGAGGACACCAACAAGCGGTCCCGTGCCCTGCTCGACGACATCGCCTCGGCACCGATGGGACCGCGCGGCCGTCAACTGTGGCTGGAGGTGCTGCTGCGGACACTGATCGCCGGAGCCGACCTCCTGCGCAGGACCGGACGCCTGGACGAGGCGCTGGCCTGCCTCGACGAAGCGGCGGTGAGGCTGTCCGAGTTCGACGATCCCGAGGGACTGCGCACCTCCGAACTCGGCCTGAACCGGGTGCACCTGCTGATGGACCGAGGCGAGTGGGGAGCGGCCGAGGACCAGGCTTCGGCGCTGCTCGCGACCACACCGGCGACCGCGGTGGAGACTGTCCCGCGGCTCCTGGTCGCCCTCGGACTGATCTGCTCCTCCACCGGGCGGTTCGACCCGGCCGAGGACTACTTCGCCCGCGCGGAGGACCACTTCCGGGCGATCGGCGACACCGATGGGGAGCGGACGCTGCTCGCGCACCGGGCGTACGCGGCGATGCACCGCGGCGAACTCGACCTCGCTGAACGGCTGTTCGCGGAGGCGTCCGCGTTCTTCGAGCGGCAGCGGCGGTTCGGCGATCTGGCCGTCTGTGAGCAGGCCCGCGCCTTTCTCGCCGGCCGGCGCGGCGACGCCGTCGGCGCGGAAGAGCTGCTGGCGGCGAGCCTGGCCCGGTTCGAGCGGCTCGGCGCCTCGATCGCCGCCGCGGACACCATGCTGCTGGGCGCCCAACACGCCTACGACCGGGGCGACATCGACGAGATGAAGCGGCTGGCCCAGAGCGCCCGGGACGTGTACCAGGAGCGGGAGGTGTACGAGCGGTGCGCGCAGGTCGACCTCCTGCTCGCCCGCACGCTTGAGGACAACCTCAACCGGACCGATCACGGCGATCACGAGCGGGAATCCATCGACACCGCGCTCTCCTTCGCCCTGCCCGCCGCGCTGGCCCTGGAGGCGGCGCGCTACGACTTCGCGACCGCCCACGCCCGCAGCCAGTGGCTCCAACTCGCGGACGAGGCAATGCAGTTGGTGTTCCGCCTCGTGATGCGCCGACAGGACCAGGGCCTCCTCTTCGAACTGGCTGAACACCGTTGCGCGGGCGCCTCGTTGGCCCTGGACCGCACCCCGCCCGCCGCCGAGCCGGTCGAGGACCCCGCGTCGGTCTTCCCGAGCGCGGCCATGAAGTCGTACGCGTACCACGAGCGCGCCGAGGGCGCGATGACGCTCGGCGGTGTCGCGGCGGAGGCCGCCGCCTCGGTCGGTCTGCGGGTCGCGCCGCCGCCGAAGGTGCGGATGTCGGCGCAGTCGGGCCCGGGCCGTGTCGCGCTCCAGGAGTACATCGCGGCGGCCGAGTTCCGCTATCACCGGCGGATCGCGCACGAGGAAGCGGTGCCGTTCTGGATCACAGACGACCTGACGAGCCGCCCGGTGGTCCAGGTCCGACTGGCCGACGCCGGCGACCTGTTCATGACCTGGACGTGGGCGGGCGGGGCCCGGGGGTTCGGTACCGGTCAGGGGCCCTGCGCCGAAGTGGACCAGGCGGTAAGGGAGTTGACCGACGCACTGCCGGGAGCGGGCGACGGAGCGGAGGGCATGCGGCGGGCGTTCGACGAGGGCGCGCTGGCCGAGCACGGAAGTGAGCGCCGACTCACGCGAACGCTGGCCGAGGCCCTGTGGCCGGAGCAACTGACCGCGCAGATACGCCAGGTGGCGGAACAGGCGGGCCGTCCCCTCGTACGGATCCAGCCCTCACCCCGGGTCGCCCAGGTCCCCTGGGAACTGCTCGCCGTCGACGACGGGACCGACGTACGGCTCATCGACCTGGCGGACGTCGTGACCACCGCACCGGCGTCGTTGCGGCCAGCCAAACCAACCCCCGCAACAGCGCAGAACACCGGACCGGTCGTCCTCGTCCTGGACCCCCGCGTCCCCGGCTTCCGCGCCGACTCCCCGCTCGGCTCGGTCCTGGGGCCGCCCGGCTCCGACCCGGAGTTGATGTCGCTGGTCCGGCGCCGCCTCGACGCGGGCGCCGTCGTACCGTCCGTCGCCACCCCGACCGAAGCCTTCCGCCGCACCGACCTGGACCGGGACTGGCTGAGCGGTGTGCTCACCAAGGGCGCCCGCAGGCTGATGTACGTCGGGCATGTGAGCGGTGCGCCGGTCGAGGGCGGGCAGAGCGAGGACGGCACCCTGCACCTGTGCTGCGACGCGGGCGCCCCGGGCCTGGCCGAGCCGCTGCGCACCCACCGGCCGCTCTCCGCCAAGGACTTGCTGCTGGGCTCGCTCCCCCTGCGCGCGGACGGCGAACCGGGCGCGCGGATCTGGCCCGCGCCACCCCGCGTCGCCCTCATCGGCTGCGAGAGCGGCGGCGATCTGCGGTTCGCCGAGTCGTTCGGCCTGGCGACGGCGATGCTGCACAACGGCGCCGAGCTCGTCACCGCGACCCGCTGGGTCCTGCCGACGAGTTTCGCGTTCCACCGGCTGGCTCAACTGCCGGTGTCCGTACGGCCGTTGTCGGAGGCGATCGTCGCCGTGGACACGGCGCACGAGGACGAGGACCCCGTGCGGAGCCTCGGCGGCTGGCAGCGCGAGCAGCTCGACCGCTGGCGTGCGGACGGCCGTATCGAGCACTCGCCCCTGTTGTGGGCGGCCATGACCTGCATCGTGGTGTGACGGGTCAGAGCCGCACGATGATCAGGGCCGTGTCGTCGGTGGCGCCTCCGTGCGGGAGCAGTTCGAGGAGTACGGCGTCCGCGAGGGCTTCGGGGTCGGTGTTCCGGTGGTGGACCAGGGAGTCGGCGAGGCGGGCCAGGCCCTTGTCGATGTCCTCGCGGCGGCGTTCGATCAGGCCGTCGGTGTAGAGGACCAGGGTGGAGCCCCGGGAGAACGTGGTGGTGGCCTGGGGTCGGGGCATCGGGTCGGGGCGGGCGTCGAGGGGCGGGTCGGTGGCCCGGTCGAGGAATTCCACTCGGCCGTCGGGGTGGGCCAGGACGGGCGGTGGGTGTCCGGCGCTGCTGTAGGTGATGGTGTGCCGGTCGAAGTCGACGAAGGTCGTGACCACCGTGGCGGACTCGGCGCCGTCGACCACGTTGGCGTAGCGGCCCAGGACGTCGAGGGCCTCGGCGGGGCCGTCCGCGACCCGGGAGGTGGCGCTCAGGGCGCTGCGCAGCTGGCCCATGACACCGGCGGCGGCCAGGCCGTGGCCGACGATGTCCCCGACGGAGACGCCTATACGGTTGCCGCCGACCAGGTCGACGACGTCGTACCAGTCGCCGCAGACGTTGAGGGAGCCGACCGCGGGCCGGTAGCGCACGGCGATCTGGTGGCCCGCGCCCTGGCGGCGGGTGGGCAGCATCGCCTCCTGCAGGGCCAGGGCGACCTCGCGTTCGCGGGCGTGGGCGCCGCGCAGACGCTCGTTGACCTCCTGGAGTTCTCGGGCGCGGGTGTACAGCTCGGCCTCCAGGACACGGGTGCGGCCGCTGCCCGAGCCGCCGCGGGCCCGGATCAGTTCGGTGACCTCCTCGACCCGGTGGACGAGGAGGACGACCTTGCCGTCCGGGCCGAGCACGGGGGCATTGACCGGGCTCCAGTAGCGCTCCTCCCACGTCCCGGGACATGCCGCCGACTCGACGTCGTAGCGCTGGAGGGCCATGGTGTCGCGTTCGCCGGTGGCTATGACGCGGCGCAGCGAGGTCTCCAGGTTGCGCATGCCGGTGGCGGCGGGGTCGTTCGGGTTGTCGGGGAAGACGTCGAAGAGGAAACGGCCGACGACCTGCTCGCGGGTGCGGCCGGACATGCGCAGGAACTCCTCGTTGGCGTCCGCGTACACCAGGTCGGGTGTCAGCAGTGCCACCATCCCGGGCAGCCCCTGGAACACCGCCGCGTAGTCGATCTTCGCGTCCGTCATGGCCCTGCCACCAATCGCCACTATCACACCATTTTCCCACGATATGAGCAGACCGATACAAGCAGACCGGGTGTGACCGAGGAGGCACTTTGCGTTCACCCGGTCACTCAGTGCCACTGGTTGGGTAGGGTGCCCCGGTGACAGCGCCCTCCTCCCCCACCCGGCTGATCGTGGTGCGCGGCAACAGCGCCTCCGGCAAGAGCTCGGTGGCCACCGGTCTGCGGGAGCGGTACGGCCGCGGGATCGCCCTGGTCCGCCAGGACGTCCTGCGACGCGAGGTACTGCGCGAGCGCGACATCCCCGGCGGCGCGAACATCGGCCTGATCGACCTGACCGTCCGGCACGCGCTGGCGCACGGCTTCCACACCGTGCTGGAGGGCATCCTCTACGTCCCCCACTACGGCGAGATGCTGGCCGGTCTGCTCGCCGACCACCCGGGGCACACGCACTGCTACTACCTCGATGTGCCGTTCGAGGAGACCCTGGCCCGGCACGCCACGAAGCCCATCGCGGACGAGGTCACCGAGGAGCAACTCCGGGAGTGGTACCAGCCGTTGGACCTGCTGCCCGGTGGTGTCGAGACGGTGATCCCGGCCGCGAGCCCGCTGGAGGAGACGGTCGACCGGGTGCTGCACGAGTCGGGGCTCTGCGCCTCGCCGTGCGCGCACGTCCGTCCGGCTCCCGCTCCTAAGCTGTCACCGTGATCGAGGGCGAGAGCGCGGGCGCCGCTGCGGCGCGGCTCACCGGGTGCGCGGTGGCCGGTGAGCGTCCAATGTCCGCGGCGGTCACCGAAGTCACGGTCGACGACGGTCAGTTGATGGTGGTCAAGGGTGATGAGGCACCGGGCGCGGTGCGGGCCGAGGCGGCGGGACTGCGGTGGCTGGCGGACGCCGGGACGGTCCATGTCCCGGCGGTACGGGGGTGGGACGAGCGCTGGCTGGTCACCGATCTCGTCCGCACCGGCCCGCCGAGTGCGCGGGCCGCCGTCCGGTTCGGCCGTGACCTGGCCGCCCTGCACGCTGCCGGCGCATCCGCGTTCGGCGCACCGCCGCCCGGCGGCCCGACGGACGCGTACATCGGGCTCGCGCCCATGCGCAACGCGCCCGGCGCCGACTGGCCCAACTGGTATGCCGGGCAGCGGGTGTTGCCCTATCTGCGGCGCGCGGTGGACGCGGGTTCCCTGCGACCCGCCGAGGCGACGGTCGTGGAGCAGGTCTGCGAGCGGCTGCCCCAACTGGCGGGCCCCGCCGAGCCGCCCGCGCGGCTGCACGGCGACCTCTGGAACGGGAACGTGCTCTGGGGCGCCGACGGGCACGTCCGGCTCATCGACCCGGCCGCGCACGGCGGCCACCGGGAGACCGACCTGGCGATGCTGCACCTCTTCGGCTGCCCGCATCTGTCCGAAGTCCTCGACGGTTACGAGGAGTTGGCGCCACTCGCCCCCGGCTGGACCGATCGCATCGGGCTGCACCAACTGTTTCCGCTCCTGGTACACGTGGTGCTCTTCGGACGCGGCTACGCCGAGCAGACCCTGTCGGTGGCGCGGGCGGCCCTGTCCGGGTGACACCGGGCGAGGCCGCCCGCGCCGGGGGCCGGGCCAGACGTGCGGCAACGGCCCGTACGTCTCCCGAGCGGGCCGTTGCCGCACGGGCGGCTCCGGCCGGAAGGCACCGGACGAGGCCGCCCGTCACGACGCTCCAGGTCAGACGGTGCTCGTGCACGTCGCACTGCTCGACCGCAGCCACGTCGCGCAGACCGTCTCAGCCACGCGGACGGCCCCGGCCGGATGACAACAGCCAGGGCCGCTCGTCACGAGGGGCCGGTCAGACGTGTGGGCGGCGGCCGCGCTCCTGGTGGGGGAACTTCTGGTCCGCGCCCGGCAGTGTGGGCTTCGGGAGTGTCGCCACTTCCTCCTTCGCCTTCTCCAGTTGCTCCACCGTGTCGTCGGGCAGGCGGGGCGAGCGCGGGCGGGCGTCGCGGAAGCGGAACGCGGAGGTGAAGTCGCCGAAGGTGTCCCGGCGCCAGTCGGTGACGTTCGGTTCCTCGACGCCGGTGAAGCGCTCCAGGAACTGCAGTGCCGAGGTGTGGTCGAAGGCCTCCGAGGCGACCCAACCACCCACGGTCCAGGGCGAGATGATGATGGCGGGGACGCGGAAACCGCCGCCGATCGGCAGACCCTGGATGAACTCGTTCGCCGTACCCGCGGGCGGGGTCGGCGGCACGACGTGGTCGAACAGGCCGTCGTTCTCGTCGTAGTTGAGGATGAACGCGGTCTTGCGCCACACCTTCGGGTTGGACGCGATCGCCTCGATCTTCGACGCGACGTAGTCCGCGCCGGCGGCCGGGAGGTAGTCCGGGTGCTCGGACTGGTAGCTCGTGGGGCAGATCCACGACACCGTCGGCAGCCGGTCGTTGCGCGCGTCGTCCTCGAACGTGCCGTGCGGCTGCGGGCGTACACCCCGCTCGTACAGGTCGGAGCCGGGCTGGGCGTTCCTGAAGGACGCGAACTGCTCCAGCATGTTGGTGCCGTAGTCGTCCTCCTCCTGGTACACCTTCCAGCTGACGCCGGCGTTCTGGAGGCGCTCCGCGTATGTCGTCCAACGGTACGGAGTCGGGGCGACGTTGCTGATGATGGGCCCACCCTGTGTGCCACCCGGGTCGATCGAACCGGTCATCCACATCAGCCGGTTGGGCCAGGTGGGCCCGAACACCGAGCAGTAGTAGTTGTCGCAGATGGTGAACGTCTCGGCGAGCGCGAACTGGAACGGGATGTCCTCGCGCGTGTAATAGCCCATCACGTAAGGGCCGTTGACGCCGTCGGCGGCGCGGTGGGCCGGCAGCCACTGGTCCATCTTGCCGTTGTTCCAGGCCTGGTGCTGGACCGACCAGGCGTGACTGGTGGACGGGATGGCCTGCGCGCTGGAGGTGTGGGTGTCGAGGTGGAACGGGAGGAGGTAGCCCTTCGGGTTCACCGCGTCCGGCTGGTAGAAGACGCTGCGCCCGGTGTCGAGTTTGCGTGCGTGCGGGTCGGCGAATCCGCGAACGCCGGACAGCGTGCCGAAGTAGTGGTCGAACGACCGGTTCTCCTGCATCAGCATGACGACGTGTTCGATGTCGCGCAGCGAGCCGTTCTTCGGCGGTTCTGCGGCGACGGCTTTCTGGACGCTCGGCGGGAGGAGGGAGAGCGCCGCGGCGCCGCCCACCGCGCCCGCGGCGGAACCCAGGAGTCTGCGGCGTGTCAACTCGGCCATGATTGCCCCTTCTTGAAGAGCTTCGAGGGATCTCGTGGACCAGACCTCGGATCACTCTCCGCCCCTTTCGGTATGGGGTGTCAGGGGCGTGCGATGAATTTGCGGCCAACGTGCGGAAAGGGGTTGGCCAAGCCGTGACCGGCAACATCGGGGCGTTGCTTGGGTGTTGCCAAACCTTGGGGGACGGCTGGCGGTCACATGAGTCGGCCCGGCCGAGGACACGGGTACCGAACTTCTTTTCCCGTTCGCGAAGTTCACCGCGAACAGCGCGGGACGCGCACACGCAGAGCCGCACGAAGAGGTCGGGTGAGTGCAGGGCCGTACGGAAAGGGCGGGTGCGTCGCGCCTACGCGGGGTTCCTCGGGCGGAGTCGCGCGGCGATCGCGGCCACGTCGTCCTCGGCCTCCTGGACGTGGAGGCGCAGCACGATGTCGTCGAGGAGGCGGGAGACGCCCTGGCCGGGGTGGAGGCGGAGCCGGGCCAGGCGGGCGAGGGAGACGTCGATGTCCTCGCCGCGGCGCTCGACCAGCCCGTCGGTGAACATGACCAGGGTGTCCTCGGGGGTGAGGGTGAGCGTGGTCATCTCGTAGTCGGCGAGGCCCGTGCCGAGGGGCGGGCCGACGGGGACGGGGATCAGTTCGCCGGCGCCGTCGCGGTGGAAGACGGCGGGCGGGAGATGGCCGGCGCTGGAGAAGGCGGCCGTGCCCCGGTCCGGGTCGAGGAGGGCGAGCAGGCAGGTCGCGGGGCGGCGGTTGTGCTCCTCGGACATGGCGGTGTCCATCTGGCGCAGGATGCGGTGGGGCGGGAGGTCGGTCGAGGCGACGTAGCGCAGCATCGAGCGGTACGCGTTCATGTCGACGGCCGCGTCCAGGCCGTGGCCCATGACGTCGCCGATGACGAGGAGAGTGCGGCCGTAGTGCAGTCGTACGGCCTCGAACCAGTCGCCGCCGACGAGGGTGCCGCTGCCGGCGGGCAGGTAGCGGGTGGCCATCTCGACGTTGGGGTGGGGGCGGCTGGGCTCGGTGAGCAGGACCTGTTGCAGGTTCAGGGCGGTGGTGCGCAGGCGGTGGTGTTCGACGGCGTGGTGCAGATGGGCCGCGGTGAGGCGGGCCGCGTAGTGCACGGCGGCGGCCTCGGCGTCGGTGAACGTCCGGCCGGCGCGGACCGCGAGGAGGGCGCCGTAGGCCTTGCCCCAGGCGGTCAACGGCACGGAGAGAGCCGCGAGTACACCGTGGTCGTTCGTGGTGAAGGACGTGGTGATGGGGTGGCCGGCGTCGAGGGCGCGGACCATGACGTCCTCGCGCGGCGCGGTGCGCAGGCTGTCCAGCAGTTCCTTGCGGCCCTCGGCCGCCATCGGGTGCAGCATGCCGTGCGGTGCGGGCCGGGCCTCGTCCTGCGCGAACAGGTCCACGGCGGCGGCGTCGCACAGCCCGTCGACGAGGAACCTCGCGCACTCCGCCGCCGTCCTGCGCTCGTCCAGCGTCGACCCGATCGCGGACACGGCCCGCTCCGCGAGCGCGAACCGATCCGTCGAGCCCGCCTCTGACCCACCAACCGCGTCGCCGTCCACCACGACCCCTTTCTGCCGCCCCCATCCCAACACCCGCGCGGGCGTTCGGGCGGTAGCGACCCGTGGTGCGGTGGGATCAGGTCGGGGTGGGGGCCGGTCGCCGAGGGGCGAAACTCCGTGGCCGCAGCGCCCGTAGCGCCGATACCGTCCGATCCGATCCCCTGGTCCCCTGCGCAGAGAGCCTCTCCGATGACGAACCGCCGACCGACGACCACCCTCTGGCGCCCCACCGGCCCCAAGGAGCTGGACCTGGTCCGGGAGCTCGACTGGCGTGCCTGGCCGCCCCGGCTGCCGGAGCAGCCGATCTTCTACCCGGTCCTCAACGAGGACTACGCGATCCGGATCGCGAGGGACTGGAACGTCAAGCACGACGGCGCCGGTTTCGTCACGCGCTTCGACGTGGACTCGGAGTTCCTGGCCCGGTATCCCGTCCAGCAGGCGGGCGGCCGGACGATCCTGGAGCTGTGGGTGCCGGCCGAGGAGCTGGGCGAGTTCAACGCGCACATCGTCGGCGAGATCCGGGTGGTGCACGAGTTCCGCTGAGCCCTGGAGGCAAGAGCGCACCCGGCACTGCGAAAGTGTTTCGTAACCGAGGAATTTCCCGTGCTTGTCCTGGGTGTGAATTCCGTGTCAGTGTCCCGGCCAGCAGGCAGGCGACCCGCGGTGGGGCATCCGAAAGCCTTTCGGGCCGGTTTCCGTTTTCGATCTGCCTGGCCGACCTACGGCATGCCGAAAGAAGAGAGGCACACCATGCGGGGAATCCCGGTCACCGGACATCTCGGAAGCCCGAGAATTCGACGCGCCGTCGCGGCCGCGGTCACCCTGGCCGCCGCCGCGAGCCTGGCCGCCTGCGGGTCCTCGGGACCGTCCAGCACCTCGTCGGCCAAGGGCCTGACGATGTGGGCGCTGAACGACCAGACGATCCTCAAGCAGTCGGTCGACGCCTACAACAAGGACCACCCCGACGCGAAGATCACCCTGCGGCTGTTCGCCAACGACGACTACAAGCAGAAGCTGCGCGTGGCGTTCGGCGCGAACCAGGCCCCGGACCTCTTCTTCAACTGGGGCGGCGGCGCCCTGAACGACTACGTCAAGGCCGGCAAGGTCGACGTCCTGAACGCGTCGGACGTGAACGCGGACCGGTACACCGACAGCGTGATGCAGAGCGCGACCTTCGACGGCAAGGTCTACGGCGTCCCCGTCAACGGCCTCGCCCCGGTCGTCCTCTACTACAACAAGAAGGTGCTGTCCGACGCGGGCGTCCAGCCCCCGAAGACGTACGACGACCTGCTCGCGGCCGTGAAGAAGCTCAAGGGCAAGGGCGTGACCCCGCTGTCCCTCGCGGCCAACTCCAAGTGGCCGACCCTGATGTACCTGGAGTACCTGCTGGACCGCACCGGCGGCTCCCGGGTGTTCTCGAAGATCGCCTCCGGTGACGCCGCCGCCTGGAAGGACGTCTCCGTCACCAAGGCCAACGAGAAGCTCCAGGAGCTGTCGAAGGCCGGCGCCTTCGGCGACAACGCGTCCTCCGTCAGCTACGACCAGGGCGCCTCGACCGCGCTGCTCTACACGGGCAAGGCCGCGATGGAGGTGATGGGCACCTGGGAGTACGCGAACATAGCGAAGGCCGCGCCCGACTTCCTGAAGAAGGGCGACCTGGGCTACACCGCGTTCCCGGCCCTGACCGGCGGCGCGGGCAGCGCGGCGAACATCGTCGGCAACCCGTCGAACTTCCTGTCGCTGAACAAGTCGTCCAAGAACAAGTCGGACGCGCTGACGTACCTGAAGAACTACGTCCTCAACGGCTCACAGGTCGACGCCTATCTCGCCTCGGGCAGTGTCCCGCCGGTCAAGGGTCTGGACTCGAAGCTCGCGGCGGTGACGTCGTCGTCCGACAAGCAATGGCTGACGTTCGTCTACGACCTGGTGAACAAGGCCCCGAGCTTCCAGCTCTCGTGGGACCAGGCGCTCCCGTCCGACCAGTCCGACCCGCTGCTGACCAACACCGACAAGTCGTTCCTGCGGCAGATCTCGCCCGCGGAGTTCGGAGCGAACATGAGCAAGGCGGGGTCGTGACCATCACCACCACCCCCGTACGCCGGAAAGGAGGGAGCGGCCTCCTCATGGCCGCCCCGGCCCTCCTCCTCTTCGGTCTGTTCGGTCTCGTGCCCCTGGTCGGCGTGGCGGCGCTCAGCGTCGCCCGCTGGGACGGGCTGGGCTCCATCAGCTGGGCGGGCGTCACCAACTGGACGTCCGTCCTCACCGACAGCGCCACCTGGCAGTCGCTGTGGCTCACCGTCAAGGTGATGGTGGTCAGCTGGCTGGTGCAGACGCCGATCGCCCTGGCCCTCGGCCTGTTCCAGGCGCCCAAGGGGAGGCTGCGCGCGCTGTTCGCCATCCTCTTCTTCCTGCCGCTGCTGCTGTCCGCCGTGGCGATCGGCCTGACCTGGCAGGCGCTGCTCGACCCGTCCTTCGGCATCGGCGCCACGCCCGGTCTGCACTGGCTGGCGAAGCCGCTGCTCGGCTCGCCCCAACTCGCCCTGTACACCGTCATCTTCGTGATCGCCTGGCAGTTCGTGCCGTTCCACGCGCTGCTCTACCAAGCGGGGATACGGCAGATCCCGACCGCCCTGTACGAGGCCGCCGCACTCGACGGCGCCGGGCCCGTGACCCGCTTCCTGCACATCACGCTGCCGCAGCTGAAGTACACGCTGGTCACGTCGAGCACGCTGATGCTGGTCGGCTCGCTGACCTACTTCGACCTGATCTTCGTCCTGTCCGGCGGCACCGGCGGCCCCGGCACCGCGACCCGCGTCCTGCCCCTCTCCATGTACATCACCGGTTTCCAGGCCCACGACATGGGCCGGGCCAGCGCGGTGGCCACGCTGCTCGTGGTCTTCGGCCTCGGCCTGTCGCTGCTGACCACCCGCCTGTCCGGCTTCACCCGGATGGACAGCCAGCAGGAGGGCATGTGAGCACCACCGTGACCAGGTCCCGCCCCGTCGCCACCGAACGGCCGGTGCCGCCGACGCCACCAGGGCCCGCCCGGCGCAACCCCGTACCGGTATTCCTCCGCCGCACCCTCACCAGTGGCGCCGCGCTCTTCTGGACGGCGATCGTCGTCGTCCCCATCTACTGGCTCGTCGTCACCAGCCTCCGCAGCCAGTCCGACTTCACCTCCGACAGCCCCCTCGCCCTGCCCAGCCACCCGACCCTGGACAGCTACCGCACGGTCCTGGACGGCGACTTCACCACCTACCTCCTCAACAGCGTGATCGTCACCGCCGGCACGGTGGTCATCGCCGTCGCCGTCGCCCTGATGGCCGCGTTCTCGATCGTCCGCAACGCCGGCACCCGCTTCTCCCGCGTGTCGTTCCGCCTGTTCCTGCTCGGCCTGGCGATCCCGCTCCAAGCGGTGATCATCCCGGTCTACCTGCTGATCATCCGCATGCGTCTCTACGACAGCCTGCTCGCGATCGTCCTGCCCTCGGCGGCGTTCGCGCTGCCGATCACCGTGATGATCCTGGTCAGTTTCCTGCGGGACGTGCCCCGTTCGCTGTTCGAGGCGATGATCGTCGACGGCGCAGGCGACTGGCGCATGCTCTGGTCACTGGCCGCACCCCTGGCCCGCCCGGCACTGATGACGGTCGCGGTCTACGACGGTCTCCAGGTCTGGAACGGCTTTCTCTTCCCCCTCATCCTCACCCAGAGCGGCGACAAGGCCGTCCTGCCCCTGGCGCTGACCCTGTTCCGCGGCCAGTTCGGCATCGACGTCCCGGCCACGATGGCCGCGGTGGTGCTCTCCACCCTGCCGATGCTGGCCCTGTTCATCCTGGCCCGCCGTCAGCTCGTCGCCGGTCTCACCGCCGGTTTCTCCAAGTAGCCCCCACCACCGGGCAGTTCGCACCGTGACGACGGCCGGGCCATGCGCCCGGCCCCGTCGGCGTGCCCGCGCAACACCGAGGAGTCGTGAATGACGACCACCATGCCCGACCACGGCGGCCTCCCCCAGGAGGAGAGCGACCGCCCCTGGACCGACCCCGCCCTGCCCGTCGCCGACCGCGTCGAAGCACTGCTCGCCCGGCTCACCCTGCCGGAGAAGGTCGCGCAACTCAGCAGCACCTGGGAGGACATCGAGGCCGACGGCCCCGAAGTGGCCCCGGGCAGCAACCACTTCGGCCGCGTCGGCGACCTCGACGAGACCGCCCGGCACGGCCTGGGCCAGCTCACCCGCCCCTACGGCACCCTGCCCCGGCCCGCGCTGGAACACGCCCGCCTGCTGGCCAGGCACCAGCAACAGGTCGTGGCGCAGAGCCGGTTCGACATCCCGGCTATGGCCCACGACGAGTGCCTGACCGGCTTCACCGCCTACGGCGCCACCATCTACCCCACCTCGCTCGGCATGGCGGCCACCTTCGACCCGGCACTGATCCGCAGGGTCGGCGAGGCCATCGGCTCCGACATGGCCGAGGCCGGGGTCCACCAGGGCCTCTCCCCCGTCGTCGACGTCATCCGCGACTACCGCTGGGGCCGCTGCGAGGAGACCTACGGCGAAGACCCGTACCTGGTGGGCGAGTTGGCCGACGCCTACGTCACCGGGCTGCAGAGCGCCGGGGTGTACGCGACCCTCAAGCACTTCGCCGGGTACTCCGCCTCGATGGGCGGCCGCAACCACGCCCCCGTGCACGCGGGCCGCCGCGAACTCTTCGACGTGATCCTCCCGCCCTTCGAGCGACTCGTCGCGTCGGGTGTGCGGTCCGTCATGAACTCGTACGCCGAGATCGACGGCGAGGCACCGGCCGCGAGCCGCTGGCTGCTGACCGAAGTCCTGCGTGAGGCATGGGGTTTCGAGGGGACCGTCGTCTCCGACTACTGGTCCCTGCCCTTCCTGGTCAACGCCCACCGCGTCGCCGCCGACCTGCCCGCCGCGGGTGCGCTCGCCCTGCGCGCCGGGATGGACGTCGAGCTGCCCGACCAGCGCGGCTTCGGCACCGCCCTCGTGCACGCCGTCGAACAGGGCCTGGTGGACGAGGAGTTCGTGGATCGCGCGGTGCGCCGGGTGCTGCGGCAGAAGGTGGACCTCGGGCTGCTCGACGCCGACTGGGACCCGCGTCCACCCGCCCTGCGCGCCGGCGAACTGGACCTGGACAAGCCGCAGAGCCGTCAACTCGCCCACGCCGTGGCCCAGTCGAGTGCCGTGCTGCTGTCGAACGACGGCACCCTGCCCCTCCCGGCGACCGGCCGCATCGCGCTGATCGGCCCGTGCGCGGACGACGTACGCACCATGTTCGGCTGCTACAGCTTCCCCAACCACGTCCTCGCCGAACGCGACGACCTCGGCAACGGTGTCGAGGCGGTCTCCCTGCGCCACGCCCTGACGGCCGAACTGCCCGGCGTGGCGTGGGAGTTCACTCCGGGCTGCCCGATCCGCGAGGCGGACCGCTCCGGTATCGCGGCCGCGGTGGAGGCGTCCGCCGGAGCCGACCTCACCGTGCTGGTCGTCGGCGACAAGGCCGGCATGTTCGGGATCGGCACCTCGGGCGAGGGCTGCGACGTGGAGGACCTGCGTCTGCCGGGGGTTCAAGAAGAGCTGGTCGAGGCGGTGTTGGCGACCGGGCGGCCGGTCGTCCTGATCGTGAGCAGTGGCCGGCCCTACGCCGTGGGCCGGTTCGCCTCCACCGCCGCCGCCATGGTGCAGGTCTTCCTGCCCGGCGAGGAGGGCGGCCGGGCGGTGGCCCAACTCCTGGCGGGGAAAGCCAACTTCAGCGGCAAGCTGCCGGTGCAGATCCCGACCACGCCCGGCGGCCAGCCCTACACCTACCTCCACGCGCCGCTCGGCGACCGGCAGAGCTGGCTGTCCAACCTCGATCCGACACCGGCGTTCCCCTTCGGGCACGGGCTGTCGTACACGACCTTCGAGATCGACGGGCTCGGTGTGGACCGTGAACTGGTTCCGGTGGACGGTGAGTTCACGGTCGGCGCGCGGGTGCGGAACACGGGGGCGGTCGCGGGTGCCGAGACAGTACAGCTGTACGCGATCGACCCGGTGGCCCAGGTGACCCGGCCGGTGCGGTCCCTGCTCGGCTTCGCCAAGGTGGCCCTCGAACCCGGTGAGCAGGCGACGGTCCGCTTCCATGTCCACACCGACCGGCTGGCGTTCACCGGCCTGGCCGGCACGCGCATCGTCGAGCCCGGCGAGATCCTGCTGGAGGTGGGCTCCTCCAGCCTGGACACACCGGTGCGGGGAGCGGTCCAACTCGTGGGCGAGGAGCGGGATGCGACGGTTCTGCGGCAGCACACGGTGCCGGTGAGCGTCGAGCGGGCGTAAGAGCAGGGGACGTACACGAAGCGGCGCCACCGTATCCGACGGTGGCGCCGCTTCTGTCGTGTCCCGTGTGCCTAGGCGCGGCTCCACTGCTGGGTCGCGTTGCCCAGCCCGGTCCACAGCTCGACCTTCGAGCCGTTGGCCGTGCCCCAGTTGGTCACGTCGATGACGAGGCCGTTGGAGCGGTTGACGATGGTGCCGTCCACGCGGAAGGCCCACTTCTGGCTGTTCTTGCCGTTGCAGGCCCAGAGGATCAGCGTGGTGCCCGCGGTGGTGCCGTCACCGTTCGCGGCCAGGCAGTTGCCGTTGACGCGGAGTTCGCCCGCGGCGGTCTGCGTGATGGTCTGGTAGGTGTTGCCCGAGCAGTCGTAGATCTGGACCTGGACGCCCGTCGCGCCGTTCGGGACGTCGAGGCAGCGGCTGGAGTACGTGCCCTTCAGGGTGAAGGTGGAGGCGGTGGGGAGCGGGTCCTGGACCAACTGCCAGTCCTGGGAGCCGTCGGTGGTCGCCGCCGCGACGGTGACAGAGCCGCCGGCCGTCGAACCGGTCATGTAGAGGCTGGTGTTGAGGACCGAGCGGAGCTTGTAGTAGCCGCTCGTCGACGACGCGACCTGGGTCCACTGTTTGTCGGTGGCGCCATCGTCGACCCATTGCGCCAGCTTCTGCCCCGCCGTCGCGGTGCCGGTCCAGATGGCGACCGAGCGGCCCCCGGCCTTGTTGAGCAGGGTTACGTTGCTGCCCTTGGCGGTGAGGTGCCAACGCTGGGTGGCGTCGGTGGAGTTGGCGGCGCTCAGGACGATGTCGGGGGTGTTCCCGGTGAGGTTCGCGTCCTGGGTCTTGCCGGACGCGGTGCTGAGCACCTGGCCGGTGAGCCGGTTGACGAGGCTGTAGTAGGCGCCGTCGGAGCGGCCGAGGTCGACCTCGGCGTACTTCACGGGGCCGACGCTGGTGCCGCTCCACGAGGCCTGGAGCACGAGGACGCGTCCGGTGCCGTCGACGTACTGGAGCATCCGGCTGTACCCGGCGGCGATCGAGGTCTTGTACTCCTTCCACGTGCCGGTGGACAGCCCGGACTCGTTCACCCAGACGTCTCCGCTGCCCGCGGCGTTGTAGACGATCCGGCCGTCCGGCATCGGGAGCAGGACGGGGCTGCCGCCGGTGGCCAGGGTGGCCCCGCCGGAGGGCACGGGCAGTGAGGTGATCGCCGCGTCGGTGGCCGAGAAGAACTTCGTCGGGTCGTCGGATATCCGGTAGCGGACGTTGGTGCCGCCGCCCCAGTACTCGTACGTGAGAAGCCACTTGCCGTCGGTCGTCGGGGCGATGGTCGTCATGCCGGGGCGGCCGCCGCCGATCTCCGTCTTGCCGTTGCCCATGCTCACCGTGGAGCCGGGGACGTCAATCACCGGGGAACTCCAGGCAGTTGAGCTGGATCCGTCCCAGGTGCGGTGCAGGAGGACCTGGCCGCCGGAGTCCGTGGCCGTGGCGTTGTCCGGGTCGAGGGTCGGGGCGCCGGTGGTGGTGTCGTAGCCGGTGTAGTCGTCCTCGTCGGAGTAGTAGGCGATCAACGTGCCGTTGTGGGCGAGGAGATGGGGTTCCCACACCGGGTCGACCTGCGCGTAGGTGTTGGCGGTGGAGACCCGGCCGACGCTGCCCGCGCTGCCGCCCTGCCAGCCGCCGGCGGCGATGATGTTCTGGATGGTCCAGGTCGCGCCGTCGTCCGTGCTGGAGTACAGGGCGAGCGCCACGTCCTTGCGGTCGCCGTCACTGGTGGGCGTCCAGCTGGAGTTGGCGGCCTTCTGCTCCTGGTAGTAGTAGTCGTCGCCCGAGACGATGCTCGCGAGGAGCAGGGTGCCGGCGCTCAGGCTGCCGACGTTCTGCGGGAGCACATACAGATACGGGTTGGTCCAATTGCTCGTGTATTTCGCGTACTTGGAGTCGCTGGAGAGATACGCGGGGGCCTTGACGTCGGACAGTTTCGCCCACGTCGTGCCGTCGTCGTCGCTCTTGTACACGGGCAGTGTCTGGCCCACCGGAGCGGTCTGGTCGTTCTCGAAGGTGGCCACGATCCGGCCGTCCGCCAGCTGGGCCGACTTCGGGTAGAGAACACACGGACTCTTGCTGCACGCGGCGGTGTTGGTCGCCGTATACAGATTGGCGGGACTCGGCTGATAGGCCGAGGCACTTGTCGCGGAGGCGATGGCGAATGCCACGCCCATGCCGAAGGCGGTCGCCGCAGCGAAAGCCTTTCGCGCCCAGGATCTGGTCAATGGCGTTCCTTTCACCGGGGAAGGCGCGCACCACGTTCCAGGGGTGCCGGAATTTCCGGAGGTCCCAGGGGGATGGAATGGGGGTGCGGAGCAGGAAGCCAGTATTCGGATACGACACCGCGATGTCACCGGCACGTGTCGAAAGTGTTTCGCAGGATGGGGAGTTACGCGGTATTGACGTGCTTCACGGAACGGCGCCCGGAGGTCGAGGTCCGCAGCACGAGTTCCGTGGCCAGCTCTATGCGCGGCGACACCGGCGGCCTCCCCTGGGCGAGTTCGAGGAGCACCCGGGTCGCCTCGCGCCCCAGCTCCTCGAAGGGCTGCCGTACGGCGCTCAGCGGTGGGCAGGCCATGGCCGCGACGAGGGTGTCGTCGAAGGACATCACCGCCAGGTCGTCCGGTACGGCGAGCCCGTGCTGCCGCGCCGCCTCCAGCACGCCGAGCGCCTGTGCGTCGCTGGCCGCGAAGACGGCCGTGGGCGGGTCGTCGGCGCGCAGGATCTGACCGGCGGTGGCCAGGGCCTCGGCGTAGTCGAAGTCGGTCGAGCGGACGATCGCCGGATCGTAGGCGATCCCGGCCTCCTCCAGCGCGGCCCGGTAGCCGTGCACCCGCGCGGCCCCGGCCAGCGAGTGCGAACGGCCGGCGACCATGCCGATCCGGGTGTGCCCGAGCCCGAGCAGGTGCTGTACGGCGTCGCGGGCGCCGCTCCAGTTCGTCACGCCGATGCTGGGGATGTCCTCGGAGGGCGCGCTGAGCGGGTCGATCAGGACCACCGGGAGCCGTTGTTCGACGATGCGCCGCTGGTCCTCCTCGGACAGCATCGAGATCACGATGACGATCCCGGCCGCGCCGAGCGCCACGCACTGTTCCAGCCACCCGGAGATGGACCGCCGGCTCGTCGTCCCGGTGACCACGTCGATGCCGAGCGCGCCGGCCGCGTCCACGATGCCGCGGACCACCTCCAGCGTGTACGGCCCGGACAGGTCCCGGAACACCGCGATGATCTGCCGGGGTGTCGCGGGGTCCCGCTCCCAGGGGCGGACGAAGCCGTGCCGGGCGAGGAGTTCCTCGACCCGCTCGCGAGTCCGCGCGCCGACGTCCCGGCGTCGGTGCACCACCTTGGACACCGTGCTGAGCGAGACACCCGCCTCCGTGGCGATGCTCGTCAGGAGGCCGTACTGCGCCTCCAGTTGTCCCTTGCCGCGACCTGTCACCCGATGCCCGTTCCGCTCGCCGAACACCGATGCGCCGGACCGCATCGCGTACCTGGCCAGTAACTTTGCCGCAACGTAACGGGACGCGGGGCGCGGAGGCAAGACCGGTGCAGGGGGTCTCGTGCGGTTCGGCCTGCGGGGATGTGCGCGCCCGGGGCGGCGCGGGTTCCGTCCACCGCGTGGTGCCCGTGCGGTCAGCCGGCGTTGCGGTCGCCCGGCCCCCGTCCCGCCGAGGACGCGTGGTCCGCCGCCACGTGTCCGAACACCGCCGACGCGGCGATGCTGGCACCGGCGCCCAGGTACTTGCGCCCCATCACGGACGCGGTGCAGTTGCCGGTGGCGTAGAGCCCGTCGACCGGGTTCCCCTCGGTGTCGAGGACCCGGGAGAACTCGTCGCAGAGGATTCCCCCGCTGGTCCCGATGTCCCCCGGGTACAGGGCGACCGCGTAGAACGGCGGCTTCGAGACGGGGCCCAGGCAGGGGTTGGGGGCGTGGGTGGGGTCGCCGTAGAACTTCTCGTGGTCGCCCTCCCCGCGGTGGAAGTCCTCGTCGACGCCCCGCGCCGCGAGCGTGTTGAACCGCTCGACGGTCTTGAGGAGTCCGCCGGTGTCGATCCCGCACTGCCGGGCGAGGTCCTCCAGGCTGTCGGCGCGCTTCATCGCGCCGCTGGTGATCCACTCCTTCGGGGTGCGGCCGGGGGGAGACATCCCGAACGGGTAGTGGCCGCGGTGCCGGGCGTCGATGACGAGCCAGGACGGGACGGCGCCCCCGAACTCCCGGTCGTGGGCGTACATCTGCTGGCCGGCCTCCTGGTAGGCGACCGCCTCGTTGAAGTACCGGCGGCCCTCCGTGTCGACGATGATCGAGCCCGGCCTGGTGCGTTCGGACATGCACATGTTGGGGGTGCCGTCGGGCATGATCCACGACGGCATCCACCACGCCTCGTCCAGCATGTCCGTCGCGGCCCCGTGCGCCATGGCGATCCGGATCGTCTCCCCTGTGTCACCCGGGTTGGCCGAGGTCCACCGGTCGCTGGTGGGTCGGCCTCCCGAGTGTTCCGCTCGCATCTCCTTGTTCCGGGCGAAGCCTCCGGCGGCGAGCAGCACGCCGTCCCGGGCGCGGACCCGGAGGTCACGACCACCCCGGTGGACGACCGCGCCGACGACCCGCCCGTCCTCGACGACGAGGTCGGTCAGGGCGGAATCGAGCCAGATGGTGGCGTCCTGCCGTAACAGGATCTGAAGAAGCCGGGCGGACAGGGCCACACCGTTCGTCACGAGCCGCTGTCGGCGGACGCGACCGAGTGCGGTTCGCAGCCCCGCCCTGGCCAGGACGGTCAGTCCGACCCGTGTCCGCATCAGGGTCAGGCGTGACGCCTCACCGGTGTAGACGGCGAGGCCGCCCGCGAAGCCGGGGCGGATCCGGTCCTGCCAGGGTCCGAGCTGCTTCTTGTCGAAGACCTTCGCCTCGACGGACCTGCCGCGCGCCGAGCCGCCCTCGCAGCCCCGGACGCCGGAGTAGTAGTCGCTGTAGCCCTCGCAGCGCCGGAGTTCGAGGCCTTCGGACTCCAGGAAGTCGACCATCTCGGAGCCCGCGCGGACGTAGGCCTGCCTGCGGGCGGGCGACGACGCCGGGCCCGCGTCACCGACGACGGTGGCGAAGTACCTGAGTGCGGCGTCGGCCGAGTCGGTCACGCCCTCGCGTCGCATGAGCGGGTTGGAGGGAAGCCACATCACACCGCCCGACATACAGGTCGACCCGCCGAACCGGTCGGTCTTCTCCACGACGAGAACGTCCTTGCCGAGCGCGCGTGCCCGGATCGCCCCGGTGACGCCCGCACCGCTCCCCACCACCAAGAAGTCGGTCGAGTGGTCCCAGTCGGTCATCGGCCTGTCTCCCTCCGCGTTCCGGCGCGGCAGCCCCTGACCGGGTGCCGACAGGTGAGCCACACGGTAGGTACGGAGGCCGGGCGCGGTGTTCGTACTCCCGGTGAGTGGAACGGCGGCTTGGCGCTCTCAACTGCGGCCCGCCCGCGGTCACTTCGCCGGCGGCGGCCCCGTCGTCACGGGCGCCTGCCACAGCGCGACGATCGCGTCGACGAGGCCGTCTGCGGTGTCGTGCCAGGTCGACCGGGTGGTGGGGATGTCGTCGGCGAGGGCCCGTTCCCGCTCGACGGACATCTGCACGATCAGGTGCCGCGTCATGACCGCGCGATCGGCGTGCACCCCTGCCGGCAGGACGGGCACACAGCGGGTCAGGCCCTCCTCCAGCTTCCCCAGCGACGGGGAGGCCCCGAAGAACTCCTCCTCCGTGATGGCGTAGAGCGCGGGATCGGCCGAGACCTGCGCGATGAAGCGGGCGTACCAGCTGGGGCGGCCGAGTGCCGCCAGATGCCCGGTGACGGGGCGCACCGAGCAGTCCACCCAGTCGCGGAGTTCGGTGGAGTCGCCGATGTCGGCGAGCATGCGGACGCGGATGCCCTCGATCTGTTCCGCGTGCCGCCGGACGATGGCCCGCACCAGATCGGCCTTGGTGCCGAAGTGGTAGCTGACGGCTGTGTTGTTGCCCTGGCCCGCGGCCTCGCTGATCTGCCGGTTGGACATCGCGTGCACGCCGTGTTCGGCGAACAGCCGCTCCGCCGCGTCCAGGAGCGCCGTCCGGGTCGCCCTGACCTGCTCGTCCCGCCGTGTTCCGCCCGCCATCGTCCCCACCGCCGTTCCGGGACATGGCGCCGTCTCGCGACGACTTGTCCCGTTGGTCCGACGCGCCTAGAACGTAAGTCACCTGGTTGATCTCCGTCCAGGGGCAGGTGGGAGCGACCGGCCGCGCACGGTCCCGGTACGGTGGTGGACATGACGGGTAGGAGTGTCCGGGCCGAGCAGGTCAGAGTGACCCGGGAGCTCATCCGGAGGACGGCGGAGCGCCTGTTCGCCGAGCGCGGTGTGTACGCCGTGTCGAACCGGCAGATCAGCGAGGCGGCGGGGCAGGGCAACACCGCTGTGGTCGGCTACCACTTCGGCACCAAGACGGATCTGGTGCGGGCGATCGCCCGTCATCACGCCGAGCGGATCCAGCGTCTGAGCGAGCGTCTGCTGGCCGAGACCGGCGATTCCACCGAACTCCGGGACTGGGTCGCGTGCTTGGTGCGGCCGACCCCCGAGTACCTGGCCGAGCTGGGCAGCCCCACGTGGTTCGCGCGGTTCTGCGCCCAGGTGATGGCCGACCCCGCGCTGCACGAGATCCTGGTCGCCGAGACCCTCGACCTGCCGGTGTGGCGGCAGATCCTCGACGGGCTGCACCGGTGCCTGCCCGACCTGCCGGCCGAGGTGCGCGCGGAACGCACCTCGATGACCCGGAACGTGATCCTCTACACGTGCGCCGAGCGTGAGCGCTCCCTGGCCCTCAACACCCCCACGCCGAGGGCCAGTTGGCATGATGCCGCGGACGGACTGGTCGACGCGATCGTCGGTCTGTGGACCGCGCCCGCGACACACAGCCCCTGACGGACCGTCAGCCCCCTCGCCCCACCCCGCCACCACAGAAGATCCACCCACTCGTCTCAGTAAATTTTGAATCAATCGATTGACTTAGCCGAGGGCCGGGAGTTCACTCGGAGGCGCGGTCGACGGAGCCCACCAAGGGCGCCGTTCTGCCCCGGAAGCCATGAGGGAGCAGCCCGTGAAGATCACCGTCGAGCAGGACAAATGCGTTGCGGCCGGCCAGTGTGCGGCCACCGCGCCGGACGTGTTCGACCAGCGCGAGGAGGACGGTGTCGTCGTCCTGCTGACCGACGACCCGCCCGCCGAACTGGCAGACGACGTCCGTGACGCGGCCGCCGTCTGCCCCGCGCTGGCGATCCACATCGCGCACTGGACACCCCGGACGACACCTTGAGGATGGACATGTCCGACGCACTGACAGGCGCCGCGACCAGCGGCACCGCCGAGGTCCCCGAGTGGCCGATGCCGCGGGCGGAGGGCTGCCCGTTCGATCCGCCCCCGGCGCTGCGGGAGTTGACCGCCGAGAGGCCCCTCGCCAAGGTGCGGATCTGGGACGGCAGCACCCCGTGGATCGTCACCGGCCACGCCGAGCAGCGCGCTCTGCTCGGCGACCCCCGGGTCAGTGTCGACGAACGGCTGCCCGGTTTCCCGCACTGGCACGAGGGCATGGCGGCGGCGGTGGACTACCGCCCGCGTTCGGTGTTCAACTCGGACGCCCCCGAGCACACCGGGTTCCGCCGGATCATGACCAAGCCGTTCACCTTCAAGCGGGTGGAGGCGCTGCGCCCGACCATCCAGAAGATCACCGACGAGCTGATCGACGCGATGCTGGCCGGACCGAAGCCGGCCGACCTGGTCGAGGCGCTGGCGCTGCCGTTGCCGACCCTGATGATCAGCGAGCTGCTGGGCGTGCCCTACGAGGACCACGACTTCTTCCAGGAGAACGCCGCGCGCGGCATCGCCCACGACGTGTCCGCCGAGGAGAGCATGCGGACCTTCGGGGCGCTCAACGACTACCTGGTGCGGCTCGTCGAGAAGAAGGCCGCCGAACCCGCGGACGACGCGCTGTCCGAGATCGCGGCACTCGTCACCTCCGGCGACATCAGCGTGTCCGAGGCGGCCATGATGGGCACGGGGCTGCTCATCGCGGGCCACGAGACCAGCGCCAACATGATCGGCCTCGCCGTCGTCGCGCTGCTGGAGCACCCCGGCCAGCTGGCGGTCCTGCGGGACACCGACGACCCGAAGGTCGTCGCGGGCGCGGTGGAGGAACTGCTGCGCTACCTGGGCATCATCCACGGCGGCCAGCGGCGGATCGCCAAGGAGGACATCGAGATCGGCGGCGAGGTGATCCGCGCCGGCGAGGGCATCGTCATCGAACTCTTCAGCGCCAACCGGGACGCACACGTCTTCCCCGACCCCGACGCGCTGGACCTGCGCCGGGAGAACGCCCGGCACCACAACGCGTTCGGCTTCGGCATCCACCAGTGCGTGGGCCAGCAACTCGCCCGCGTGGAACTCCAGGTCGTCTACGGCACGCTCTTCCGCCGGATCCCCGGCCTGCGCCTGGCCGAGCCGCTGGACCGGATCCAGTTCAAGCACGACCGGCTGGCCTACGGCGTCTACTCGCTGCCCGTCACATGGTGACCGCGATGGCCAAGGAACTGTCGGAGAAGGTGGCCGTGGTCACCGGCGGAGCGGCGGGCCTGGGGCGCGCGACCGTCGAGAGGCTTCTCGAGGACGGGGCCCGCGTCGTCATCGCCGATCTCGACCCGGACCTCGGCGAGACCCTGGCGAACGGCTACGGCCCGGCCGTCCGTTTCCGGCGGACGGACGTCGCGGACGCCGAACAGGTCCGGGGACTCGTCGACTTCGCGGTGAAGGAGTTCGGCGGCCTGCACCTCATGGTCAACAACGCCGGTGTGTCGGGCGCCATGCACCAGCACTTCCTCGACGAGGACTTCGCCGACTTCCAGCACGTCCTCTCGGTCAACCTGCTCGGCGTGATGGTCGGCACCCAGGCCGCAGCCCGGCACATGGCGGCGAACGGCGGCGGATCCATCGTCAACGTCAGCTCCGTGGGCGGGATCCAGGCCGGCGCGAGCGTCCCGACCTACCGCGCCTCGAAGGCCGCGGTCATCCACTTCACCAAGGGCGTGGCCGTCGACCTCGCCGAGTACGGCATCCGCGTCAACTGCGTGGCGCCGGGCGGCATCCCGACCCAGTTGCTCGCCTCCGCGACGGCGGCCGGGCAGGAGGGCGACGCCGAGGAGATGACCCGCCGCATCCGCGCCCACATGGCGGCCGTCCAGCCGCTGGAGCGAGTGGGCACCCCCAGGGACGTGGCGGAAGCCGTCGCCTACCTGGGCGGCGACCGCTCGCTGCACACCACCGGCACGGTGCTGACGATCGACGGCGGGACGACGGCGGGCCCGAAGCCTCTGCGGGCCTGACCCTCCCCTCCCCCGCACGACAGGAGCAGACGAACCACGCACGGACGTGAAACCCGCGGCTCCCCATGGAGGACAATGATGTCCAGCCAGTCACCCACCCTGTATCCCCCCGAAGGCTTCGGTCCGCCAAAGGACCGGCACGGCCACGCCGACGGCTCCTCGCCGGGCCTTCCGCCGGGCACCGAGGTGTTCTCCGCCGACAACCACATCTCCCTCGCGGACGACATCTTCTACGACCGCTTCCCCGAGCGGCTCAGGAACCAGGCACCGCGGGTCTGGTACGAGGACGGCGCCTACGAGCTGGGAATGGGCGGAAAGTCGTTCCTGCCGGGCGAGTTCAGCCACGTCCTCATGCAGTACGACCCCCTGACCGGCGCCGGCAGCAACAACCTCGAAGGACGCATCGAGGAACTGCGCTCGGACGGCATCGCGAAGGAACTGGCGTTCCCCAACGCGCTGTTGGCCCTGTTCCACTACCCCGACAAAGAGGTCCGCGAGCTCTGCTTCCGGATCTACAACGAGTACATCGCCGGCTTGCAGGAACGCTCCGGGGGCCGCTTCCACGGCGTCGGCCTCATCAACTGGTGGGACGCGCAAGGGACTCGACGCACCCTGGAGGAGATGAAGGGCCTGGGGCTGAAGACCTTCCTCATGCCGCTGAACCCCGGGGCGGACGACGCGGGCAACCCCATCGACTACTCCGGCGCCGCGATGATCCCGGTCTGGGACGCGATCGAGGAGGCGGGACTCCCGGTGTCCCACCACATCGGCGAGACCGGGCTCAAGGCCCCCTGCGAGGTCAACGCCATAGCCGTCGGCATGGTGGCGAACGTGGCGCCGTACCGGGAGATGTTCGGGAGGTACGTCCTCGGCGGCATCCTCGACCGTCATCCGGGGCTGCGCGTCGGGTGGTTCGAGGGCGGCGTGAACTGGGTGCCCTCCGCGCTCCAGGACGCCGAACACCTCCTCGCCTCCTACCGGCACATGCTGGACCGTCCGGTGGAGCACGACGTCCAGCACTACTGGGACCAGCACATGTACGCGTCCTTCATGGTCGATCCGCTCGGCCTCGAACTGGTCGACCGCATCGGGGTGGACCGGGTCATGTGGTCCGCCGACTACCCGCACAACGAGAGCACGTTCGGCTACTCGGAGAAGTCGATCGCGATGGTCGTGGACGCCGTCGGACCCGAGAAGGCGTCCCGCGTGGTCAGCGGCAACGTCAAGGAGTACCTCGGCCTGTAGTGCCGGCCCGGACCACGAGAAACGACGGCGAAGCTCCATGACCTCGTGAGGGAGACGGGAATGACCGTCATCGACATCCCGGCCGCACCCGACCCGACCCGCATGAACCGCGAACGCGGCGCACGGCTGCGCACTGCCATGGCGGGACAGGGCGTCGACGCCCTGATCCTGCTCGGCAACAACGCGGTGACCTACGCGACCGGAGCGAGCTGGCCGCTCGGCGACTCCGGCCTCGCCCACGTCGACCGCCCCGTGGCGGTGGTGGTGGCGGACGACCCGTGGCCCCATCTGTTCATGCCGTTCCGCGAAGGCACCTCGGCACGGTCGCCGCTGCCCGCCGACCACGTCCACCCGCCGGTCTACCTCGAATTCGACGAAGGGGTACGGAACTTCGCGGCCGTGGTCGCCGACCTCGTGCCCGGCGGAGCGCGGGTCGCCGTCGACGAGGTGACCGGGGCGATGCACCGAGCACAGAAGGCGCTGTTCCCCGGCGGGCCTCCCGGCGACGCGGCGCCGGTCCTGACCGCGGCCAAGGTGATCAAGACGCCCGACGAACTGGCCTGTATCCGGAGCGCTTTGCGGATCACCGAGCGCGCCATGGCCGACGTCGAAGGGTCGCTGGCACCGGGCATGCGGCAGATCGACCTGTCGGCCGCGTTCGTCCGCCGGGCCTACGAACACGGTGCCCTGGCCAACGTGCTCGACCCCATCTGGCAGGTGATGCCCAACTCCCGGGCGGCCGGGGTCTGGACCACCCACGGCGACCTCGCCCTCCCCCTGCTGACGACGGAGCGGGAACTGGCCCGGGGCGACGTCCTGTGGACCGACGTGAGCATCAACTACGCCGGATATTGCTCGGACTTCGGCCGGACCTGGATCGTCGGACAGGACCCGGACCCGCGTCAGCGGGCGCAGTTCACCCAGTGGTGGGACATCCACAGCGCGGTCAAGGACGTGCTGCGGGCGGGGGCCACCGCCGCCGATCTGACCCGGGCCGCCATCACCGCGAACGGCGGCTCGAAACCCTGGCTCCCCCACTTCTACCTGGGCCACGGCATGGGCACGGACCCCGCCGAGATGCCCTTCGTCGGCACCGATCTGGGTGAGGAGTTCGACGCCCAACTGGTGCTCCAGGCAGGCATGGTGCTCGTCCTGGAACCCGTGGTCTGGGAGGACGGCACCGGCGGCTACCGCAGCGAGGAGGTCCTGGTGATCGAGGAAGAGGGCTGGACAGCCCTGACCGACTACTCCTACGCCCCTTATGGCGACTGAGGTCCTGCCGGACGACCGCGCTCTCCGCAGTGGGCGGCGGGAGCGCGCGCTGGCACACATGGCAGCCCACGACCTCGACATCCTCGTCCTCGGGCGGAGCGCCAACGTCCGTTACGTCACCGGGGCCCGCGGACTGTGGACAGCGGGCACCCATCCCTTCGCCCCGGCCGCCGTGGTGGTCCGCGCCACGGGCGCCATCCACATGCTCAGCACCTGGGACGAGGGCATCCCCGACGACATCCCGCACGAGCGGTTGTACGGCCTGACGTGGAACCCGATGAACTGGGTGGCGGTGATCCGGGACATCGAGGGAGCAGCCACCGCCCGCCGGGTGGGCACGGACACCATCTCGCCGACCTTCGCCCAACTCCTGCCCCTGGCCTTCCCGTTCGCCGACCTGGTCGACGGCGAACCGGCCATGCGCGCCGCCCGCCGGGTCAAGACGCCGGAGGAGATCGTGGCCCTCCGGCAGGCCATCGATGTGGCCGAGGCGAGCCTGGCGGCGGCGGTGGCCGAACTACGGCCCGGCGTCAGCGAGCAGCACCTGTCGGGCGTACTCCTGGAGGCCGCGGCGGCCGGTGGCGTGACCACACCGGCGACCCAGGAGGTGGCGTGGGTGACATCCCGGGACCACCCCTGGCGTCGGGTGGACGGAGACGGCCGGGTGGGCCCGGGCGACCTCGTGTCCCTCACGGCCGGCGTGGTCGCGGGCGGATACATCGGCGAGGTCGGCCGCACCTGGCCGGTCGAGGGCGGCGACCGGAACGCCGTCCGTGACCTGTACCGGCGATCCGACGCCCTGTGGGAGCCGCTGTTCGCGGCCTGCCGGCCGGGCGCGCCGACCAGTGACCTGCTCGCCGCGTACGACACGGCCGGCGAGCCCCTGCCCCCCATGCCCGTCGCCCGCGGCCTCGGCCTGGGTTTCGACCCGCCCGTGGTCACCTCCGGCCTGCCCGCCACCGCCGCCGAGGAACGCCTCGAACCCGGCATGGCCTTGGCCGTGACCGGCTACGTCTGGCGCCGGGGCATGGGTGCCGTACTGCGCCGGGAAGCGGTGCTCATCACCCCGGACGGCGCCGAACCACTGACCTCAAGTCCCGTCTGGAAACGGTAGTTAGGACCCGCATGCCTGACAGCACGCGTCCTTCGGCGGAGGAGATCATCCGCTACGAGAAGGACCCCAGGACGAAGATCGCCACCCTCACCCTGGACCGGCCCGACGCCCTCAACGCACCGACCGCGGCGGCCCGGCTGCGCTTCGGGGACCTCCTGCACCGCGCCAACGTCGACGACGAGGTGAAGGTCCTGGTGATCCGGGGCATCGGCGACGACCTCGGCTCCGGCGCCGACATCACCGAGACCATGGAGATGCACGCCGCTCCGACCGCAGGGCCACTCCTGTCGGAGCTCGGCCTCGACGAGGAGGACGACGTCCGCTATCCCCCCAAGGGCTCCTACCGCTACGGCGGAACCCCGTCCCAGTGGTACGCGAATCCCGGGGCCGGCTGCCGCAGCCTCCAGGACTTCAAGAAGATCAGCATCCTGGAGGTCAAGGGCTACTGCTACGGCTGGCACTTCTACCAGGCCGCCGACGCCGACCTGGTGATCTCCTCCGACGACGCCCTCTTCGGCCACCCGTCCTTCCGCTACGTCGGCTGGGCACCCCGGATGTGGACCTGGGCGCAGACGATGGGCCTGCGGAAGTTCCAGGAGATGGTGTTCACCGGCAGGCCCTTCACTGCCCTGGAGATGTACGAGTGCAACTTCCTCAACAGCGTCGTCCCCGGGACGAGTTGGAGAAGGAGGTGGACAAGTACGCGCTGGCCTGCGCCCGCACCCGGCCGACCGACACGGTGTTCATGCAGAAGGTCTTCTTCGAGATCTTCAAACAGCACCAGGGCGAGTACATGGGCTCCCTGCTCACCGGTCTCCTCGAATCGGTCGGCGGGATGGCCCGGGCCGACGGCAACGACCTGATGCTCGACCGGGAGACGGTCGACGGCGGCGTACCGAACGCGGTCCGGAGCAACGACGACCGCTTCCCGCCGGACTTCCGGCTGAGCAGGTCGGGCCGCGAACGAAGGGACGACTCTTGAGCCCCGCCCCGCCGAACCCCCGCTCAGCGGCTGCCTGGTGGTGGACCTGTCCACGGGAATCCCCGGCGCCTACTGCACGAAGCTGCTCGCCGACGGGGGCGCCCAGGTCGTCAAGGCCGAGCCTGCGGAAGGCGATCCGCTACGACGGTGGTCGGCGTCCGGCGCCACGGTCCAACCCGGCGACGACGGGGCCCTGTTCAGCTTCCTGGCCTGCTCGAAGGAGAGCGTCGTAGGCGATCCGGAGCTGGTGCGCGGGCTCCTGGAGTCGGCGGACGTCGCGGTGTGGTCGCCGGGCTCCCCGCTGTCCCCGCACGAGATCCACCGTGCCCATCCGCATCTCGTCGTCACGTCGATCACGCCGTTCGGTCTGGAGGGGCCGTGGCGGGACCGGGCGGCCACCGAGTTCACGCTGCAGGCCTGGTCCGGCGGCATCGTCGGGCTGGGGCGCGGCGCACCCGACCGGGCGCCGGTCCACGTGGGAGGCCAGGTCGGTGACTGGGTGTCGGGGGCGTACGCCGCCGCCGCGACCATGGCCGTACGACTGCGCGCTCCCGGCACGGGCGAACTGATCGACCTCTCGATGCTCGAGGCGCATGTCCTGTCCCTCACCTACCACCCGGTGACGTTCCGGGACATGCTGGAGCGGCCGTGGCAGCGCACGCGCAGGCTGAACACGCCGGGCGTGGCCACCGCCAAGGACGGGCTCGTGGCGCTCGGGTGCGCGACCGCCCAGCAGTTCTTCGACCTCTGCGCGATGGTCGGCCACCCGGAGTGGATCGACGAGAAGAACCCGGTCTCGATCGGCGAACGGACCACCGCGATGGCCCCGGTGATCCAGGAGTGGATCGCCGGCCGGACGGTCGCGGAGGTCCGCGAGCTGGCCACGGCGTTCCGCATCCCCAACTCCGCGGTCGTCAACGGCGCCAACGCCCCGGCCATGGACCACTTCGAAGCACGCCGGAGCTTCCTGCCCAACCCGCGCGACGGCTTCCTCCAGCCCGCCCCGCCCTTCCGGCTGGAACCCGCGCGGTCACGTCCGCCGGGCCCGGCCCCGCGGCTCGGCGAGCACACCGAGAGCCACCGTGGCGCGGCGCGTCGGGCGCGCGGGAAGACGGGCGCCGGACTGTCGTTCAGCGGTCTGCGGGTCCTGGACATGACCGCCTTCTGGGCCGGCCCCTCGTGCACGCAGGTTCTCGCGCTGCTCGGGGCCGAGGTGATCCATCTGGAGTCGACGTCGCGGCCCGACGGCACCCGGCTGATCTCGGGTGTCCCGCCGACCGTGGACCAGTGGTGGGAGCGGTCGCCGATCTTCGCGGGCCTCAACACCAACAAGAAGAGCCTGACCCTCGACTTCCGCACCGAGCGGGCATGCGACCTGCTGCGCCGGCTGATCGCGACCTGCGACGTCGTCGTCGAGAACTACACCCCGCGCGTCCTGGACCAACTCGGCCTGGACTACGAGGCGTTACGGGCCCTGCGCCCCGATGTCGTCATGGTCCGCATGCCGGGCTTCGGTCTCGACGGACCGTGGCGCGACAACGCCGCGTTCGCCTTCGTCATCGAGGACGCGTCGGGACTGACCTGGCTCACCGGCCATCCGGAGCGCAATCCCGTCGAGCCGTACTCGATCGGCGACCCGAACGCCGGCATCCACGCGCTGAACGGCCTGCTGCTGGCCCTGGAGCACCGGCGCCGGACCGGCGAGGGAGCACTGGTGGAGGCGGCCATGGTCGACGCGGCTCTGAACGTGGCCGCCGAGCAGGTCGTCGAGTACTCGGCCTACGGCGCACTGCTGGAGCGGGCCGGGAACCGGGGGCCTCGCGCGGCCCCGCAGAACCTGTATCTCACCGCGGAGCAGGACGAGTTCGGCCGGCGGGACTCCTGGGTGGCGATAGCCGTGGCCACCGACGAACAGTGGGAGGCGCTGCGCGACGCCCTCGGCCGCCCGGGCTGGGCGTCGAGCCCCGAGCTGTCCACCGCCGAGGGACGGCACAGGCACCATGACGCCCTCGACGAGCAGCTCTCAGCCTGGTGCCGTGAGCGCGGTGCCGACGAGATCGTCGACCGCCTCTGGCCGGCCGGTGTCCCGGTGGGCAAGGTGACGCAGCCGCACCGGCAGGCCGAGTTGGAGCAGCTGAGGTGCCGCGGCTTCTTCGAGGAGGTCGACCACCCCGTGGGCGGCCGGGCCCGCTACAGCACCCTGCCGGTCCGGCTCTCCCGGAGCCCTGCGCACCGCCGGCTGCGCCACGCTCCCCTGCTCGGCCGGCACAACCACGAGCTGCTGGCCGAACTCGGCCTGACGGCACAGGAGATCACCGCGCTGGAGGCCGACGGCGTCATCGGCCGGGCGCCGGTCCGGTAGTCGTGCCGTGCACGGACTCGGCGATCCGCACGAACGACCGGATCCGCGCGGTGGCGTCGGCATCGCGCCACGCGATGACGAGTGCGCTCGGCGGCATGTCGGTCAGCGGCACCACGGTCAGGCCGTCCGGCAGGTCGTGCCCGAGCGGCATCAGCCCCACGGTGCCGTTCCACAGCACCGACTGCAGACACTCACGGGCCGTCCGCACGACGGGCCCGTCACGGCGCCGGCCGTCGCCCGCCGACCCGGTCCAGTAGGCCTCCCAGACCGGGTCCGTGCCGTCCGGGAAGCGGAACCAGCGGCGCTCGGCGAGGTCGGCCAGGCGCAGTCCGTCGCGGTCGGCGAGCGGGTCGTCCGTGCGGAGGACCACGCCGACCCGCTCCGAGCGCAGGGTCCGGGTGGCGATGCCGGTGTCGTCGAAGGGCGTCCTGGTCAGCGCCACGTCGACGAGCCCGGCCCGCAGTCCCGCGGTCGGGTCGGTCAGGTCCGACTCACGGATGAGGATGCGAGCGCCGGGGTGGTGCTCCCGGTACGCGGCGGCGAGCCGGGTGCCGAACTGCACCACGCTGTCCGCGAGCGTCCCCACCGTCAGGGTGACCGGTCCGGCCAGGTCGCTCACCCGGGCCCGCACCCGGTCGGCCTGCGCCAGCAGGGCGCGCGCCTCCTCGTGGAGCAGGACACCGGCCGGGGTCAGCGCCACTCCCGTCGGCGAGCGGAGCAGCAGGACACAGCCGAGGTCGGTCTCCAGCTGCTTGATCGCCCGGCTCAGCGGCGGCTGGGTCATCCGCAGGCGCGCGGCGGCCCGGCCGAAGTGGAGTTCCTCGGCGACCGCCACGAAGTAGCGCAGCGTGCGTAGCTCCATGACCGGCGATGATACCGACGCGGTATCGGCCGTGCAGGATCGGTCTTGGACAGCCCCGGGGGTCCGGCGGTGGAGTGGTGGGAGGACAAGATCGACGTACTGCTGAGGAGTCTCCATGGCCGACCGTGTGGCGCACGACCCCGTCGTGCACATCACCGACGTGCGGGAACTGGACCGCGACCTGGTGGTCGTGCCCGACGGGCGGGTGCAGTTGGTGCCCAACATCGGTGTCATCGGCGGCCGGGACGCGGTGCTCGTCGTGGAGACGGGCCTGGGCCCGCGGAACGCCGAGAAGGTGCTGGAGTTCGCGACCGAGTACGCCAAGGGACGCCGGCTGTACCTCACGACGACCCACTTCCACCCTGAACACGCCTTCGGGGCGGGGGCGTTCGCGGGCGAGGCGACGTTCCTCGTGAACCGAGGGCAGGCCGAGGACCTGAAGGTGAAGGGCCCCGGCTATCTCGACATGTTCCGGGGCCTCGGTGAACCGGTCGCCCGGCAGCTCGACGGCGCTGTCCTGCCCGAGCCCGACCTCGTTTACGACGATGCCTACGACCTCGAACTGGGCGGCCGTGTCGTGCAGTTGAGGGCGACCGGCCGGGCGCACACCAAGGGCGACCAGGTGGTGCGGGTGCCGGACGCGGGCGTGCTGTTCACCGGGGACCTCGTGGAGACCAGGCAGTTCGCCATCTTCCCGTGGTTCCCGCCGTACGACACCGATGTGTCCGGCACGCGCTGGCTCGGGGTGATGGAGCGGCTCGCGGGCGAGGGGGCGCGGGTCGTCGTACCGGGCCACGGGGCCCTGGGCGGGCCGGAGTTGCTCGCGGACGTCCGTGACTATCTGCGGCTGCTGCGGGACGAGACATGGGTGCGGCGCGACTCGGCGATGAGCGAGGAGACGATCGTCGAGGAGGTCAGGGCGCTCATGGTCCAGCGGCATCCGGAGTGGACCGAACGGGACTGGATCGACAAGGGCGTCGGCTGCCTGTGCGCCGAACACCCCGCGTGAGCCCGCGAGTTACGACGCGCTCGTCACGAAGCCGTCCCTGACCCTGTCGAAGACGGGACGGTAGGCGTCCCACTTCGCGTCCGGGGCCGAGAGGTAGATGTCGTACTCGCGGCCGCCCTCCCGCCCGAAGCCGAGGTCGATGGCGCGGAACACCCGGGCCCGGCCCTGGAAGGTGAACTCCCAGATGGCGGCGGGCTGTTGCTGGAAGGTGGTCTGCTGCATCCGGAGCCTGCGGTACGAGGGGTAGTTGACCTTGGTGTTGGCCTCGATGTCCGCGAAGTGCGTGCTCGGGTCGGGGCCCGCCGGGTCGACGATCCCGATGGTGATCCCGGCCAGGCCCGTCTCGTCGGTGTAGGTGACGCCCTCCGCCGTCCGCTTACCGGCCTTCCAGCCGTCCGGAACCGGGAAGGAGACGCCGAGTTGACGGTCCCGGACGAGGTGATAGCCCTCCGGCACGGGCGACGCCGAGGCCGAGGCCGTCGTCGTGGGCTGCGAAGTCGCGTGGGCGGGCGCGGACTTGGACGTCGTGTGCAGCACGAACGCCGTGGCCGCGACAGCGGCGGCCACGGCGATGGAGATCGCCCCGATCACGAACCCCTTGCGGCTCCGGCGCCGCCCGCGGCCGGAGTCTCCCGCAGGTTTCGGCTCCGCCGCCATGGCGGTCAAGTCGGCTTCCGGTGGCTGGAGTTGAGCCGTCGACTCGCCCCACCAAGCACTCTGCAGGGCCCGTTCCGTCTGTTCCGCCGTCGGCCGTTCGCCGGGCTCCTTGACGAGCAGGGCCTCGATGAGCGGCTCCAGCGGTCCAGCCTGCTTCATGGGTTCGAGTGGGTCCACCGCGATGGCGTACGCGGTCTCCATCGCGGTGACCCGGCGGAACGGCGGGCGTCCCTCGACGGCCTGGTAGAGGGTGGCGCCCAGGGCCCAGAGGTCGGAGGCGGTGCCGGGGGTGAGCCCGCGGACGCGTTCCGGGGCCATGTAGTGGATGGAGCCGACCATCTCGCCGGTCTTGGTGAGGGTCGACGTCCCGTCCGTCATGGCGATGCCGAAGTCGGTGAGGACGAGCCGGTCGCCGGCGCCGAGCAGGACGTTGCCGGGCTTGACGTCACGGTGCAGCACACCGGCGGCGTGGGCGGCGCGCAGGGCGGCGACCATGCCGAGGCCGATGCGGGCCGCCTCCTGGTACGGGAGGGTCCGGCCGTCCTCGAGGAGTTCGGCGAGCGTGGGGCCGGGGACGTACTCCATGACGATGCAGGGGCGGCCCTCGTCGTCCACGACGTCATGGACGACGATCACGTTCGGGTGCGCGATGCGGGCGGCGCTGCGGGCCTCGCGGCGGGTGCGCTCGAAGAGGGTGGCGAGTTCGTCGACGGAGAGTTCCGGGCGGGCGTGGAGCCGCTTGACGGCGACCTGGCGGCCGAGCACCTCGTCGTCGGCCCGCCAGACGGTGCCCATGCCGCCCCGGCCGATCTGCTCGGTCAGCCGGTAGCGCCCGGCGATGCGACGCCCTTCGTCCGACACGGTGTCCTCCGCCGGTTCTGTCCCCGTTCGATTCGCCTGGTCACCATAACCGGCTCTTGTCCCGGATCGTGTGGGCCGGATCACGGCGCCCGTCTCGACCCCGGGGGGCGTCCACCTCGACTGGAGGGTGGAGAGGGTCTAGTACCCCGGTACTAGTCACCCCGGCCGCTTTCACTTCCCCGGTGCCGCGGACGCGAGGAAAGCCGCTCATAGCGTGAAGGCGTGGGTCGCGCAGGCCCTCCTCTTTCTATCGAACCTGGTGGGAGTACCCCATGGCCACCCTCCTCTACCGGCTGGGCCGGTTCTCGTTCAGGCGGCGACGGCTCGTCCTGATGCTGTGGATCGCCGTCCTGGCGGCCGTCGGCATCGGTGCCATGAGTGTCACGACGAACACGTCCGACAGCTTCGCCCTCCCCGGCACACAGTCGCAGAAGGCGATCGACCTGCTGGAGAAGGAGTTCCCGCAGGCATCGGCCTCCGGCGCCACCGCCCGCGTGGTGTTCGAGGCGCCCAAGGGCCACACACTGGCCTCCGGCGCCGACAGGACCGAGGTCCAGTCGCTGATCGCCGACCTCAAGAAGGCGCCCCAGGTCGCGAGCGTCGCCGACCCGTACCAGAGCGGCCTGATCAGCAAGTCCGGCACCATCACCTACGCCCAGGTCACCTACAAGGTCGGCCAGCCCGACGTCACCGACGCGGCGCGCGCCGCGCTGCACTCCGTGGCCGACCGCGGCGAGAAGGCCGGCCTCGCGGTGAGCATGGGCGGCAACGCCGTACAGGAGAAGGCGGGCAGCAGCAGCACCGAGTTGATCGGTCTGCTGATCGCGGCCGTGGCGCTCGTGATCACCTTCGGGTCGCTCCTCGCGGCCGGGCTGCCCCTGCTGACGGCGATCTTCGGGGTCGGCACGGCGGTCGCCGCCATCACACTCGCGGGCTCGGTCTTCAACCTCAGCTCGGCCGCCTCGACGCTGGCCCTGATGCTGGGCCTCGCCGTGGCCATCGACTACGCCCTGTTCATCGTCTCCCGGTACCGCAGCGAGATCCGGGAGGGCCACGAACCGGAGGAGGCCGCGGGCCGCGCCCTGGGCACCGCCGGTTCCGCGGTGGTCTTCGCCGGTCTCACCGTCGTCATCGCCCTGGCCGGTCTGAGCATCATCGGCATCAGCATGCTGACCACGATGGGCCTGGGCGCCGCCTTCGCGGTCGTGGTCGCCGTACTGATCGCGCTGACCCTGCTGCCCGCGGTGCTGGGCTTCGCCGGGATGCGGATCATGGGCAGCCGGTTCACCAGCCGCCGGATGCGCGCTCTCCAGGAGGGCGGCAAGGGCGAGACGGCGGGCGTGCGCTGGGCCCGGTTCGTGACCCGCAACCCGCTGAAGATGCTGGTCGTCTCCGTCGTCGGGCTCGGCATCCTGGCCATCCCCGTGCTGTCGATGCGCCTGGCCCTGCCGGACGACAGCACGTCCTCGCCGGGCACCAGCGAGCGCATCGCCTACGACACGATCACCAAGGGCTTCGGCGACGGCTACAACGGCCCGCTGACCGTGGTCGTCGACGGCCAGAACAGCAGCGACGCCAAGACCGCGGCACAGGACGCGGCCGCTCAGCTCGGCAAGATGTCCGATGTCGCCGCCGTGCGCCCCGCGGTGTTCAACCAGAGCGGCAACGTGGCGCTGATCTCCGTCGTGCCGAAGAGCTCGCCCAGCAGCGCGGCCACCGTCGACCTGGTCTCCGAGATCCGCGACCGGGGCCCCGCCCTGAAGGACGACACCGGCGCCGAACTGCTGGTCACCGGCACCACCGCGCTGAACATCGACGCGTCGAACAAGCTCAGCGGCGCCCTGATCCCCTACCTGGGAGTGGTCGTCGGCCTGGCCCTGATCCTGCTGCTCCTCGTCTTCCGCTCGATCCTGGTCCCGCTCAAGGCGGCCCTCGGCTTCCTGCTCAGCGTGCTCGCCACGCTCGGTGTCGTGGTCGCGGTCTTCCAGTGGGGCTGGCTGGCCGACCTGTTCGGCGTCGACCAGACCTCGCCGATCGTGAGCGTCCTGCCGATCTTCATGATCGGCGTGGTGTTCGGGCTCGCCATGGACTACGAGGTGTTCCTGGTGACCCGGATGCGTGAGGAGTACGTCCACGGGGCCGAGCCCACGGAGGCGGTGATCGCGGGGTTCCGGTACAGCGCCCGGGTGGTCACGGCCGCCGCGGTCATCATGATCTCCGTGTTCGCCGGCTTCCTGCTGGACGACGTGGCGCTGATCAAGTCGATCGGCCTGGGCCTCGCGGCCGCCGTCCTCTTCGACGCGTTCGTCGTCCGGATGACGCTCGTGCCCGCGGTCATGACCCTGCTCGGCCGCCGCGCCTGGACGCTGCCCGGCTGGCTGGACCGGGTGCTGCCCAACGTCGACGTCGAGGGCGAAGGGCTGCGCCACCTGCTGACCGAGACCCCGGACGACGGCTCCACCGGCCCGGACAAGGCGCCCGTGTCGTCCGGCGCCACCGGCAAGAGCTGAGGCAGCGGCCGTACGATCCACACCAGGACGCCGTTCCCGGTCGTACGGCCCCGCCCCTGTCGACCACACCGTCCCCGCCCGCCGGTCCCCTTCCCCCCGGGACCGGCGGGCGGCCCGCCTGCACCATGGAGGGTGTCTCCCGTGACCGCACCGCCGACGGACCGGACCGTCAAGCCGCAGATCCTGATCGGGCAGACCCGGCTGGGCGACTCCGAGTACCGGTCGGTCGTCCGGCTGCTCACCTGGCTGGGGCGGGTGCGGGCGGCCGACGTGGCGCATCCGCGGGTCAGGCTCTGGGGGGTGCCCGCCTTCTACGCCCTCGGCGGCGTTCCGGCCCTGGTGCGCGCGGCCCAGGACTCCGGCCCCGCGTTCGTGCTGATGCTGGCGGTCACGGCGGGGTACACCGTGCCGTTGCTGTGGCGCAGGCAGCGGCCCGTGCTGGTCTTCGCCGCCCTGGTCGTCCTCTCCGAGGTGTGCCTGTTCCTGGGGGTGGACTCGGGTTCGAGCGCGACCCAGTTGGTGGCGCTGCTGAACGTGGGACGCTTCGGGGCTCCCGGCCAGCTGGCCGTCGCCGTCACGTACAACCTCGTGCAGACGTTCGCCTCGATCATCTTCTTCAACGGCCTCAAGGCGCAGAGCCAGACGGCCAGCACCCCGGTGCTGGCGTTCCTGGCCGTGGTCGCCATCCTCTCGATGGCCGCGCTGGGCCTGGCCGGAAAACTGGTGAACGCCTACATCGAGGCCCTCCAGGAGCACGCCGTACGGCTGGAGATGGAACGCGACCAGCGCGCCCAGCTGGCCGCGGCGACCGAACGCGCCCGCGTGGCACGGGAGATGCACGACATCCTCGGCCACACCCTCGCCGTGATCGTCGGCCTCGCGGGCGGCGCCGCCGGACTCGCCGAGGCGAAGCCGAAGCGGGGCGCGGACACCCTGCGGATCATCGCCGACAGCGGCCGAGGTGCCCTGGCCGAACTGCGCAGGCTGCTCGCCGTCATCCACGACGACGAACCCGGCGACACCCCGCTCGCGCCCCAGCCCGGGCTGGCCGATCTGGGCGCCCTGATGGAACGGGTGCGGGCCGCGGGCCCCGCCGCGACCCTCCGCCTCAAGGGCGAACTCACCGGTCTCGCCCAGGGACTTCAGCTCGCCGTCTACCGCATCGTGCAGGAAGCCCTCACCAACACGCTCAAGCACACGGCACCGGACACGACCGTCGAGGTCACGGTGACGGCCGCCCCCGACGCGGTGATCGTCACCGTCGAGGACACCGGCCCGCACCAGGCGTCCGGCACCGGCGAACAGGGCAAGGGCCTCGTCGGCATGCGCGAACGGGCCGCGCTCTACGGCGGACAGGTCGTCGCGGGCCCCAACTCCCGTGGCGGCTGGACCGTCCGCGCCCTCCTGGTCCCCCTCCCCACCGCCCCCGACCTCACGGAGAAGCACCCGGCATGACCACCGTCCTCATCGTCGACGACCAGGCCCTCCAGCGCCTCGGCTTCAGCATGCTCATCGAGCAGTACCCCGACCTGAGCACCGTCGGCGAGGCCACGCACGGCGGCGAGGCGGTCCGGCTGGCGGCCGAACTCCGCCCCGACGTCGTCCTGATGGACGTCCGCATGCCCGGCATGGACGGCATCGAGGCCACCCGCAGGATCGTGCGGTCGGGCGGCCGCTCCCGCGTCCTGGTGCTGACCACCTTCGACCTCGACGAGTACGCGTACGCGGCACTCCGCGCCGGGGCCAGCGGCTTCCTCCTCAAGGACGCGCTGCCCGAGGAACTCGTCGCCGGCATCCGCGCGGTGGCCGCCGGGGACGCCGTCATCTCCCCCGGCCTGACCCGCAAACTCATCGACGCCTTCGCCGACCGCATGCCCGGCCGCACCGCCGAACAGGACCGCCGCCTCGACGCCCTCACCGACCGGGAGCGCGAGGTCCTCACGGTCATGGCGGCCGGCTGGAGCAACACCGAGATCGCCGAACGGCTGTGCCTCGCCGAGTCCACCGTCAAGTCCCACGTCAGCCGCATCCTCGCCAAGATCGGCGCGCGGGACCGGGTGCAGGCGGTGATCTTCGCGTACGACGCGGGGCTGGTACGGCCGGCCTGAGGTGGGCGGGGGCTGGTCTCAGGCCGGCGTCGACACGAAGTCGGCGAGCAGCGAGGTGAGTTGGGCCGGTTTCTCCACGGGCAGTTCGTGCCCGGCGTCGACGATCCGGACGGCCGCGTCCGGGTAGGCGTTGGCCATCCGCAGCATCTGGGAGAGGGGCAACTGGATGTCGTGGTACCCGTGCACGATGAGCGTCGGCGCGCTGATCCCGCCGACGCGGTCCAGCACGTCGAAGGCCCGCATCGCGCCGTAGCAGGTCATGACGACCTCGCGCGGTGTCGCGGCGGAGGCGTCGATGTACTCGCGGATCTTCTCCTTGGGGTAGCCGGGGGCGAAGGCGCGCTGGATGTTGACGGCGACGAAGAGCTTGAACGGCAGCAGCGTGGACACCGCCAGCAGCAGTCCGCGCGACCGGCTGTAGGTCATGCGGCTGATCGAGTCGACCAGCACCATCCGCTCGACCCGCTCGGGATGGTCCAGGACGAGGGTCTGGGCGATCATCCCGCCCATGGAGTGCCCGACCGGCACGAACCGGCCGACCTCCAGATGGTCGAGCAACGCGACGACATCCGCGGCGAGTTCGGCGACGGTCCGCGCTCCCGCGCCGGTGCTCTCCCCGTGCCCGCGCAGGTCGAGCCGTATGACCCGGCGCCCGCCCGCGAAGTGCGCGAACTGGTCGTCCCAGCGGTGCCGGTCGGCCGTCCAGCCGTGCATGAACACGAGCGGCACGCCGCCGTCTCCGTCACGGGGGCCTTCGTCGTCGTACACGAGTACTGCGCCGTTGACTTCGAGCTTCGGCATGGGTGACTCCTGTGGTGCGGCATCGACCGGCGTGGTGCCGATCTTGCCCTGGGCACAACGGAGTCGGCCGCGTGGGCGGGTATCCGCAACGCGATCGAGATCGTCGGGAGCCGGGCGCGCTCGACCCTGCGGGCTGTCAGGTCGCCGGAGCGCGCGGCACCGTGCAACTCCCGTTCGGCGCATGGCCTGTTGGCCAGGACAGGGTGACGAACCGGTCGGTGCGGGTGACGGGGTCGAGGCGGACGACGGCGACCGCCTTGTCGTAGGGGTTGCCCTGGTTGTCGAGGCAGATCCAGCCGCTGGCGCCCTCGACGCGGTGGGCGCCGTGCAGGCGCAGCCAGGCGTTGCGGACCTCGTCGGTGGAGGGGACCGCGTGGCCGTGGACGGCCTCGTCGCGGATGCCCTCGATCGCGGTCCACGCCGAGTCGTAGGTGATGATGGCGCGGGAGTCGCCCAGGTCCACCGGGCCGACGGAGCCCGTCACTTGACGGTTCGTCAGCTCCTTCAGCGTCCGGAAGGCCTCGGCCGAGCCGCCCGTGGCCGGGGTGTTCGGGCCGGTCCAGGCGTCCGGGTGGGAGGAGGCGGTGAACTCCAGTGTGACGCCGTGCCGGAGGGTGTCCCACTCCAGATCGCCGTCCAGGGGAAGGGCGTTGGCGGCCGGTCCGGTAATGACGGTGTACGGGCGGGCGCGGCAGCCGCGCTTGCCCAACTCGTTGAGGAACTGGCGGAGTTGGACCGGACGGCCCGCGAAGTAGATCTCCTTGGCCGGGGATTCGCAGATGTTGGCGACGATCTGCCGGAAGTCGTTCGACGTCGTGCCCTCCGCGCTGATGTCCGGCGGGGAACGGAACTGCTCGGGTGCCAGCGATGCCCCCTCGGTCCGCGCCTCGAAGACCTTCCGGAGGCTGGTGATGTAGTTGTCGTCGTTCCGCGCGTCCTCCACCAGCACGGTCTGCCGCACCCCGACCCCGCGGTCGGCGTGGGCGAGGGCGGCGGCCTGGTCGGTGTTGCTGGGGTTGACCCGGACCAACCCCTCGTAGGCGTGCGGGTGTTGGAGCGTGTTGGCGATGTCGTCGGCGGTGAGCGCGCCGCCGACGACGGGGATCCTCTTCTCGTTCGTCAGATAGGCGATGGAACGCTGGGTGGTGGGCAGGCTGATGTCGAACCCGAAGACGGCGCGCAGCCGGTGCTCCGGCGAGGCCGCCAGCTCCGCGAGCTGGTCGGCCACCGGGCGCCAACGGCCGCCCCCGAGCCCGGGGTTGGCCAGCACCAGACGGATGGCCGGTGCCTGGCCGTTGGCCCTGTGGTTGGCGCGGTACTGGGCGAAGTAGGCGCCCTGCACCTCCCACAGCATGTGTTTGCGGTCGACCGGAGCCGTCGGACCGGCGACGTCCATCGGGACCATCAGCGCGATCGTGGCGTACGGGGCACCGGAGTCGGTCACCCTGTCGTTCTCGGCCTTGACGCGGGCGAACACCTGGTCCAGCGCGGGGTCGAAGCTCACGCTGCCGTCGGTGACGCCGACACACTCGTGCGGGGACGACTCCTCGTGGACACCGTCGCCGCAGGAGGTGTCGCTGTAGACGCGGTACCCGAACCAGGAACCCGCCGACACGACAAGAAGGAACACCGCGAGCAGCGCGCGTCGGGTCAGCCGACCCGGGGTGCGGAACCTCATCGCCCGCTCCCTTCCGGCACGGTCAGGTACGGGGCCTGAACCCCGTCGCGCAGCAGCGCGGACCAGTGCCGTAGAACCTGTCGGAAGGCGTCGGTGGCCTCGTGCTCGTGCAACGTGCGCAACGCGGACTCCACTTGGTCGATGCGGTCGGGGCAGGGCGCGTTGAGCGGGTCCGACTGCTCCCACAGGGCTTCCACCAGCCGGGCCACGGCCCGGTGGACGACCTCGTCCCGGGCGGCGAGTCGGCCCTGTCCGCAGCCGTCGCAGGGCGCCTCGACCGATACGGCCTCGGCCTCGAACCCCGCCGGGGGACGCGGCGCGGCGCAGACGATGTTCACGGCCGACAGCCACACGGACGGTGTGCTGTGGCCGAGCCAGTGGTGCAGGGAGCGGACGACCGGCTCGGTGAGCCCCAGCGCGAGGGTGTGGTGGAGATACGCGAACGGGATCGGGCCCAACTCGCCGTCCGGCAGCGGCTCCCGCGGCGCGTAACCGCTCCGCAGGTGCTGATGGATCTGCCGCCAGCGTTCCGGTGCGGTCCCGGTCCGCAGCTGGTGGAGCAGCAGGCGCCGTAGTCCCCGGTCCGCGACGAGTGGCACGGACCCGTCGGTGCCCGGCCAGGGAGCGGATTCCCAGCAGACGTCCTCCAGCAGTTCGAGGGCATCGTCCACGCGCCGCGCCAGGGTGTCGCCGGGGTGGAGTCCGGTCCACAGCCGGCGGGCGGCGGCGATGTCGAGGGCGGGGGCCAGCAGGGTCAGCCGGGAGCACTTGGCGGGGTCGGGCAGCAGCACGGCCAGCAACCGCTCCACCGTCGTACCGCTCCCGTCCCGCGCGGTGGCGTCGAGCAGCGAGGCCGCCGGCTGTGCGTCGGGCGCTCGACCGTGGGGAACGGCGTCCGCCGCCTCGGCGAGGGTCCGGGCGCTGCCCGCCCGGCCGCCGGCGAACCGGTCGATCAGCAGCGGCAGATACGCCGGCCGGTCCGCGGCGCCGAGGATGCGGCCGATGTCGCCGCGCTCCAACGAGGGCAGCCCCAGCCGCAGTTCACTGTCCGCCAGGACGGCCGCCGGGTCGGCGACCTCCCGCAACGCGCGGTGGGCCGAGGCGTCACCGAGTCGTGCGGCCACGACGACCGGCCCCACCGCGTCCTTGTCTGCGCCTTTTCGCCGCAGCGGTCCGAGGAGACGCGAACCGAGGGGCACGTGCGCGTTGTCGAGGAGGATCAGGGGCGGGGGCACGTCGTTCTTGCGGCGCAGCGGGCCGTAGTGGTGGCTGATGTCCGCGATGAAGGCGCTGATCAGGATCTCTTCCAGGCGGGCCTGGTCGCCGCCCGGCCGACGGAAGTCCCGTACGAATCCGAAGAGTTTCTGTACGGCGTCGCCCTGCTCGTGTTCGAGACGGTCGCCCCACCAGCGCAGCGCGCCGCGGTTCACGCGTGACCGCAGCAGCCGGGGCGCGGCGGTCCTGAGCGCGGCCCGGCCCGCGCTCTCCAGCGCGCCGAGGCCCGACACCCCGGCGGGAACGGCTCGTTCGGCGGCCTGGATCCACTCGGCGAGCCGGGCCTGGCGTTCCGGTCCGCCGTCTCCGTTCTGGTTGATGACGTCCTTGAGGCGCTGCTCCGCGCGGCGCAGGTCCTGCGGGGCCAGGGCGGCGCCGGCGTCCTCGGAGGTCCCGTCGGGGCGCCAGACGGTCACGGCCAGCAGTCCGAGGGCGAGCCGGGGGAAGCGCAGGGGCTGGGTGGTCCGCCGTAGCCTCAGGCCGAGTTTGTACGACAGCAGGTACAGCAGGTCGGTGAGGCGCGAGCCGTCGGGGCGGGCGTCGGGCAGACCGGCGAGGAGCGGGTCGCCGAAATCGGGTGCGGCGAGATCCGCGCGCACGAGCGGGACGAGCGGGGTGTAGGCGGCGGCCAGGGTCGCGAGGACGCTGGTCTTGCCGCTGCACCGGCCGCCGACCAGTTCGATGACCGGGTTCCCGCCGGGCAGTTCCACCCGGTCACGCCGGCCGTCGTTCCGGTCGATCCCGACGAGACCGGGCACCAACCCGTCGAGCAACGGGTCCACCCCGTAGAGCCGTTCGGCCACTGTCCCCTCAACCCCCTTGGCACCGGCGCCGCGCGGGCTCGGCACCGAGGGACCGAAGGTAGGGGCAGGAAAGGGCGGAAATCCGCGTCATCGCCGATGTGGCGGATTGTGGGCGTCTTGCGCGGCCGGCCCGGCGGATGACGGCGGTTTCCTGACCGTTTTCGACTCCCTGACCGCTTTCGACGCGTGGGCCCGCCGGAACCGGCCCCGGTCAGCCGCCCTGCCCCGCGCTGCCGACCGGGCCGACCGTCACGGAGGCGCCGGAGCCGTCCGTGACGGGCAGGGTGGCGGCGCCCGGCCAGTTGAGGGTGACCGACTTGGTCTCGTTCGGCGGGGTCACCACCAGGCCGGTGATGCGGACGCCGGAGCCGGCCGACTTGTTGAACGGGTAGCTGACGGGGAAGTAGGTCGACTTCCCGTTCTTGAGGACGGCCGACGTGGTCTCCTGCCCGGTGCGCTTCGCGGACACCGTCCCCGCGTTGGTCTTCAGGTCGACGCCCGCGTACCCGGAGATCGTGCAGTCCCGGCCGCCGCCGTTCTTGAACTCGACCACGACGGTCCGGTCGGCGTCCCCGTCGATGGTGTTGTCCGTCGCCGTGACCTCCAGTTCGTCGGTACGGCACCTGCCGGCCTTGGCGTTCGCGTCGGAGCCGGTACCGGCCGCCGTACCCGCACCCGTGCCGCCGGAGCCCGACCCACCGGAGCTGGTCCCCGTGGTGGCCTTCGCGCCGCTCTGGTCCGGGCTGTCCGTGCCCGAACTGCCGCCCGAGGAGGAGGTGTTGGACGCGGGGGACGCCGTGGGCGCGGACGACGGGTCACTCTTCCCCGTGCTGGCGTCGTCGCTCTGGCAGGCCGTGAGCGAGAGACCGGCGGCGACGGCCAGGGCGGCGAAGGTGAGCTTGTGAACGCGCATCGATTCATCCTCAGGATCGGTGGTGTCAGTGCCGGCCGCGCCGTACGGATCGTCGGTACGAGCGGGCGTTTCTGATCATCAAGAGCGGCTCGGCCGGGTCGGCCGTTCCGCACAACCACCGCATAGGACATTCCTGTTACACGCGTCTCCCCGTACGGCGCCCGCCATCACCAGGCACAACGCGCCGGAACCCCTCAACGGCAGGCCCGGACGGCCGTTCCCGCCCCCGTCGCCAACTCGTCCGCGGTCACGGTCCGTTGGGACAGACCCGTAACCCGGGAACCACAACCGATCGCCGGCCTTGAGCATCCCGCCGACCGGATGAAGGAACTCGCCGAAGCCCGAAGGCTCCAGACGGACCGTCAGTTCCTATGCGGCCGAGGCCGGTTCACCCTGCCCCTCCCACGGCCTGGCCAGTCCCACCAGTGCAACTCCCGCCGCCACCACGGCGATCAGCATGATCACCGCCATCGGCAGGGAACTGTCCTCGCCGAACACCCCCACCAAGGGCGCCGCGAGCGCGCCGAACAGGAACTGCAGTCCGCCGAGAAGGGCGGAGGCCGCGCCCGGGGCGTTGCGGCCGAGGGCCTGGCCGATGCTCAGGGTCGACGGGAAGACCATGCCGATGCCGCCGGCCGTGATGAACAGGGTGATCCAGGTGCCGGCGAGGGTCTCCCCCACGGTCAGCACCAGCAGCACCTGGCCCAGCGCGCCGACCGCGGCGACGGCGACCGCGCCCACGAGGAGGTTGTTCAGCCGTACCCGTCCGGCCAGTTGGGAGAAGGTCGCACCCGCGATGAGCATCGCCACGGCGTTGCCGGCGAAGATCAAGGAGTACGTCGTCGCGGACACCCCGTGCAGGTTCTCGAAGACGAAGCTGGACCCGCTGATGTAGGCGAACAGCGCCGCCGAGATGAACGCGAGGACAAGGACGTAGCCCATGAACGCACGGCGGCCGAGCAACTCTCCCATCGCGCGGAAGGTGTTGGTGATCCCGCCGGCGTGCCGCCGCTCCGGCGGCAGGGTCTCCGGGACCTTGCGGACCACACCGAGCAGCAACAGACCGCCCATCACGGTCAGTACGGCGAACACCGCGCGCCAGGTCGACACGGCGAGGATCGCGCCGCCGAGCACCGGAGCGGCGACCGGCGCGACACCCATGATCTGGGAGAGGACCGCGAAGTAGCGGGGCAGTTCGGCCCCTTGGAAGCGGTCGGTCAGGACGGCGCGGGCCAGCACCATGCCGGCCGCGCCCGACACGCCCTGGAGGAACCGGGCTCCGGTGAGGACCTCGATATTGGGGGCGAGCGCGCAGGCGACGGAGAAGACCGTGAACGCGGCCGTTCCGGACAGCAGCAGTCCGCGACGGCCGAGGCTGTCGCTGAGCGGGCCGATCAGCAGCTGGCCGACGACGAGTCCGGCCAGGAACGCGGTCATCGTCAGCTGCACGGCCGAGCTGCTCGCCCCGAGCGTGTCCCCCATCGCGGGGAAACCGGGGACGTACATGTCGGTCGCGAGCGGGGCGACGGCGGTCAGCGCGGCGAGGACGGCGACCAGAGCGACGGCTGTGCGCCGCGAGGGGTCGGTGGAGTCGGCCGGTGCGGTGGGGCGCGCGGCGGCGGAACTGGAGGGGGACGGCGATACCATGACCGTAACGGTAACCGATGGTTCACCAGTTAACAATGACGGACCGCTGAAGGCCGGTGAAGGCCCTCGTCAGCCCGTGAAGACCCGTGAAATGCTGCGGACCGGGCCTGCGAAGGCCTACGAAGGCCCGGTCCAGGAAGTGAGAGACGAGCCGCATGTCGCCCTCCCCCGCCGACGTCCGCGCCCAGTGGACCGAGCACAACCCCGGTCTCGACACCTCGCCCATGGAGCTGATCGGCCTGCTCAAGCACGCCACCGGCCTCCTGAACCGGGCGGTCGAGCCCCTCTACGCGGGCGCCGAGCTCACCGCCCCCGAGGTCGACATGCTGATCCCCCTGCGACACGCGACCGACCCGGTGATCGCCCGCCGCCTCGCCGAATGGCTCGGCCTGTCCCGGGCGGGCGTCAGCAAGGCCCTGGGCAAGCTGGAGCGGCGCGGCTTCATCGCCCGCACCCCGAACCCGGCCGACCGGCGCGCCGCCCTGGTGACCATCACCCCGGCCGGCGCCAAGGCCGTGGACGACCTCTTTCCGCGCCAACTCTCCGCCGAGGTACAGCTGTTGGCGGGGCTGGGCGAGGACCGGGAGCAGGTGCTGAGTGCGCTGGGGCGGTTGGTGGAGGTCATGGAGCGCCAAGTGGGCCGTGAGTGAAGGGTTTCTGACGGGATATCAGGATGGCCGCACCCCTCCTCCGTGTCAGGTCACGGCGTCCCACAGGACGTGCAGCGTCGGCGGCTTGCGGAACACCAGGCCGTGCGGGGCGGTCGGGTGGTCCGGGTCGAGGCGGAGGGCGGGGAGTCGTTCGAGGAGGTGCCGGAGGGCGATGCGGGTCTCCAGCCGGGCCAGGTGGGCGGCGAGGCAGTAGTGCGGGCCGTGGGCGAAGGCGAGTTGGAGGCGGGCGTTCTCGCGGCGGACGTCGAAACGGTCGGGGTCGGGGAAGACGGCCGGGTCGCGGTTGGCGCCGGTGAGGGAGACGGTGACCAGGTCGCCCTCGCGGATCGTGGCCGGGCCGAGGACGGTGTCGCGGGTGGCGTAACGGTCCACGACGGCGGCGCCGGGTTCGAGACGCAACGACTCCTCGATCGCGCCGTCCAGCAGGCCCATGTCGGCCTGGACGAGGGCGAGTTGGTCGGGGTGCCGGAGCAGATGCAGCAGCGCGTTGGTGATCATCGCCTCGGTGGTCTCGATGCCGCCGAACATCAACACGGCGGCGTTGGAGGCCACTTCGGGCAGTGTCAGCCGCGCGGCGGCGGCGCCGAGGAGTGAGGCTCCGCCCCGGTCGGCGACGGTGGCTTCGACGGAGGCGCGCAGTTCCGCGTACGCCGTGGTGCCGTCGGCTCCCGCCTCGTGCCCGGCGGTGATGTCCGAGACCGCGCGCACGATCGCGTCGTACCAGGCGAGAACCGTGTCCGGGGTGGTGCCGGTCAGCCCGAGCGCCTCGGTCACGACGGCGACCGCGAGCGGGCCCGCGAAGGCGCGCCGCAGTTCACCGGCGCCGGCCGGCCGCAGCGCGGTGACGAGCCGGTCGGTCTCGCCCTCGATGAACGAGGCGAAGCCGTCCCGTACTTCGCGCGGACGGAAGGGCGCGGTGAAGGGTTCACGGTGGCGGGCGTGCCGCTCCCCGTCGAGGGACAGCATGCTCGGGCCGACGACCTGAGCGGTGGAGAAGCGCGGGTCGTCCACGGTGAAGGTGACCGCGTCCTTCATCACGCCGAGCGCGAGGTCCCGCCGGGTGACCAGCCAGCCGTCCAACTCCGGCAGCCAGGACGCGGGTTCACGCTCGCGGAGCCGCGCCAGCCGGGGGTGCGGGTCGTGGGCGAGTTCGGCGAGCGTGGTCTCGGCGCCGAGGGGGAAGGGGGCGGCGGCGGTCGTGCTCATCGCGTGCCGTGACGGGGCAGGGGGTAACTGGGCATGACCGAGGCTAACAATCGGGGTGTGGGTGAGATGGGCGGGGTCGGGGGGCTGCCGCTGTGGGCGCTGGTCCGCGGTACATGGCTGGCGAACCGGAGGCCGACCGGTCACTACCGACTAGGGCAACAGATCGAATTCGCCCCGCGCGAGGCGTAGTTTGCGCCATCCTGAACGCCATGGGTCGAGGACCGATCGCTGACGCGGGTCGGACCTCAACTCCCTTTTCCTGCCTGCCTGCTCATCTTCCCTGCCTGTTCGCCTGTCGCGTCGATCCGAAAGGGCTCAGCCCGATGGCCACACCCCGGTCCGCCGGAACGACGCCCGCGCACGACAGCCGCACCCCCGGCGACCGCGGCACCACCCCCGGTCGGCCCACCCCCGTCGCCTGACCCGCGAAACGCCGGCGGCACCCCGCACCCGACCCCACCCACACGTGAGTCACTCTTGATCACTTCATCAGCCCCCGACGGACCGGCGATACCCGTGCCCCACCAGCCCATCCCGTCCGCCCAGGTGACCCCGGCCGCGTCCTGGCGCATTCTTGCTGTGTCACCCACCCGGCGCCACAAGGACGAGGTAGAGCCCCGATGACTGGGAGTGCCGAGCGCGAGAAGGGGACGCCCGGACGGCTCGCCGAGCTGCTCATCGACGCCTCGACGGAGGCGATCGACGCGGCCGGCGGCCACTCCGGGGGCGTCTACCTGCGGTCGAGCACGCCCGGACTGCTGCGCCTCGGCGTGCTGGCGGGGCTGCCCGGGCCGCTGTTCCGCCCCTGGGGACGGCTGCACGTCGACAGCAAGTTCCCCGTCGCCGACGCCTACCGCCTCGGCGTCCACGTGGTCCTGCCGAACGCCACCGAGACCATGCGCCGCTATCCCCAGTTCGCCGCGAGCCTGCCCTTCCAGTTCGGGTCCCTGTACGTCCCCGTCATCGGCGGATCGACGACGTACGGCGTGCTCACCGTGCTGCGGCCCTCCGCCGCCGACGCCACCGAGGTGCTGTCCGGCCTGGACCGGATGACCCGGCTGGCCGAGGAGCTGGGCCGGACGCTGGCGGAGCTGGAGGACCAGCACAAGGACGAGGAGGGTCCGTACGTCGCCTGGGACGGCGAGCCCGTGTGCGTCCGGACGGCGGCCACGCATCGCCCCGAGGGGCGCATGGCACGGTTCTCGTGGGATCCGAGGACCGCGGCCGTGACCGGGGACGGCTCCCTGCACGCCCTGATGGGGGTGGAGCCCGCCGAGTTCCCCGGCACCGCTCAGGCCCTCGCGGACGTCGTGGCGCCGGGCGACACGTACCAGGTCATGGCCGCGCTGCGGGCCACGGCCGCCGGGAAACCCCCGCCGCTGCCCCTGCGGGTGCGGGCGGCGGACGGTTCGGCCCGGCTGCTGGACCTGTGGACGCCCGCCACCGGGCCGCTCCCGCCGGACGGCGGGCACCCGGTCAGCGGTGTCGTCGTCGACCCGGGATCCGGACCGCTCGCCGACAGCGTGGCCGATCTGCTGCCGGACGGCGTGTTCTGCCTGGACCGGCTGGGGCTGGTCACCTACGTCAATCCGCGCGCCGCCCGGCTGCTGGGCCGGCCGCGCGAGGAGCTGCTGGGCCGCCCGCTGTGGGAGGGCGTGCCCTGGCTGAACCAGATCGGCTGCGAGGACCAGCTGCGCGGCGCCCTGCTGTCGCTGGGGCCGGTGCACTTCCACGTCCGGCGCCCGGACGAGCGGGAGCAGGGCGAGGAGCCGTACGAGAGCGACTGGCTCGCGATGGCCGTCCATCCGGGCCAGGACCGGCTGACGTGCACGGTCGCCCCCTCGACCCGGGTGGTGGGACCACCGCTGGTGCCCGTGCACACCGACGGGGACGGCGGACCGGGGAACGGCGTCACCTCGCTCGCGCCGCTGTACCGGCCGATCGTGCTCGCCATAGCGCTGACGGAGGCGGTCACCGCCCGCCAAGTGTCCGCGGTGGTCATGAAGGAGCTGCTGCCCGCGTTCGGCGGCCGGCGGCTCGCGATCTATCTGCTCCAGGAACGGCATCTGTACCTGGCCTGGGAGACCGGCTTCCCGCAGGGTTTCCTCGCCCCGTTCGACGGGGTCGGTCTCGACACCCGGCTGCCCGGGGTGGAGACCCTCACCACCGGACGCCCGCTCTTCTTCGACTCCATGCAGCAGCTCGCGGACGCCTACCCGGGCATCCCCCTGGACGCGGAGGAGGGCGCCCGCGCCTTCCTGCCGCTGATCGCGTCCGGGCGCCCGGTCGGCTCGGCCATCCTGGGCTTCGACCGCTCCCGCAGCTTCAGCACCGAGGAGCGCGCGGTGCTCACCGCCCTCGCCGGACTGATCGCCCACGCGATGGAGAAGGCCCAGCGCTACGACTCCGAGGCCGCCCTCGCCCGCGGCCTCCAGCAGGCGCTGCTCCCCCGCCGGCTCTCCACCCACCCGCAGGTGGAGACCGCGGGGCGCTATCTGCCGGGCACCCAGGGCATGGAGGTGGGCGGCGACTGGTACGACGTCGTCGAGGCCGGTGACGGTCTGGCCCTGGTCATCGGCGACGTCCAGGGGCACGGCGTCCAGGCAGCCGCCACCATGGGTCAACTCCGCAGCGCGGTCAGGGCGTTCGCGCTCGGCGACCGGCCCCCCGACGAGGTGATGAGCGGCACGAACCACCTCCTCATCGACCTCGACCCCGGGCAGTTCGCGAGCTGCTGCTATCTCCGCCTCGACCCGGCGAGCGGGCTGGTCCGGGTCGCGCGGGCCGGGCATCCGCCGCCGCTGATCCGTACCCCGGACGGCCGCACCCGCGTCTGGGACATACCCGGAGGCGTGGTCCTCGGGGTGGACCCGCACGCCCAGTACCCGGTGGCGGAGCTGCACCTGGAACCCGACTCCATCCTCGCGCTCTACACGGACGGCCTCGTCGAGCGGCCCGGTGTCGACATCGACGACGGCATCGCCGCCCTGCGCGTCGCCCTCGCGAAGGCGGGCGGGCCCGCCGCACGGCCGGGCGGGCGGTCCCTGGCCGGTGTCGCCGACCGGCTCACCACGGCGGCCCGGCACGCGGCCGACCGCCCCGACGACATCGCGCTGCTTCTCGCGGCGCGCCGCGCCAAGCCCGGACGGCACCCGTGACCCCCCGCCGGCCACGGCCTGTCACCGCCTGTGACGCCCCTCGCCTCCTGAGGTCGGGCAGTGTAGACATGGGCACATGGTCCGCCTGACGGGTCGTCCCGGGGCCCGGTCGACCCACCGCCCCGACGGTCTGCGCGCGCAGCGCCCGTACGACCGTGCCCGTCGGACGCCCGAACACCGGCGGGCGCCGCTGGGCGGCCGCAGCGTCGCCGGGCAGGTGTTCATGCTGCAGCTGGTGATCGTGCTGCTGCTGGTCGTGGCGGCCGTGGTGGCGCAGGTCCTCCAAGTGCGGCACGACAGCACGCAGGAGGCCCGCAACCGCTCGGTGGCCGTCGCCGAGACCTTCGCCAACGCGCCGGGCACGGTCGCGGCCCTCAAGAGCGCCGACCCCACGGCCATCCTCCAGCCCAGCGCCGAGGCCGCCCGCAAGACGTCCAAGGTCGACTTCATCGTCGTGATGAACACCGAGGGGATCCGCTACACCCACCCCAAACCGGACCGCATCGGCAAGAAGTTCGTCGGGGACATCGCCCCGGCGCTCGCCGGCCACGTCGTCACCGAGGAACTCACCGGCACCATCGGACCGCTGGTGCAGGCCGTGGTCCCGGTCCGGGGCCCCGGCGGCAAGGTCGTGGGCCTGGTGTCGGCCGGGGTGACGAAGGCGAACGTCGGCGGCGCCGCCGACCAGCAGCTGCCGCTCCTGCTGACCGCCGCCGGGGTGGCCCTCATCCTCGCCCTCGGGGGTACTGCCCTGGTCACCAGACGTCTCCAGCACCAGACCCATGGCCTGGGCCCGCACGAGATGACCCGGATGTACGAGCACCACGACGCGGTGCTGCACGCCGTACGGGAGGGCGTGATCATCGTCGGCGGCGAGGGCCGGCTTCTGCTCGCGAACGACGAGGCGCGCCAGCTGCTCGACCTGCCGGAGAACGCCGAGGGGCGCCTGGTCCTCGACCTCGGACTCGACGCCGACATGACCGCGCTGCTGGCCTCCGCGCGGGTCGCGACGGACGAGGTGCACCGGGTCGGCGACCGGCTGCTCGCCGTCAACCAGCGCCCCACCGACCTCAAGGGCGGCCCGGCCGGCAGCGTCACCACGCTCCGCGACTCCACGGAACTCCGCGCCCTCTCCGGCCGCGCCGAGGTCACCCGCGAACGCCTCAACATGCTCTACGACGCCGGGGTGGGCATCGGCACCAGCCTCGACGTCACCCGCACCGCCGAGGAACTCGCCGAACTGGCCGTCCCCCGCTTCGCGGACTTCGTCACGGTCGACCTCTACGACGCCGTGCTCAGCGGCGAGGAACCGCAGCCCGGCACCGACCTGCGCCGCACCGCCTCCAGCGGGGTCCGGGACGACGCCCCGCTCTACCCGGTCGGCAAGCAGATCCAGTTCATCGCGTCCTCCCCGCAAGCACGCAGCCTGGACACCGGCGAGGCCGTCGTCGAACCCCGGCTGAGCGACGCCCCCGGCTGGCTCACCCAGGACCCCGAACGCACCGCGCAGGTCGTCGAGTACGGCATCCACTCGCTGATCACCGTGCCGCTGCGGGCCGGTGCCCTCATCCTCGGTGTGGTCAACTTCTGGCGCTCCGACAAGCCGGACCCTTTCGACTCGGAGGAGCTGGCCCTCGCCGAGGAACTGGTCGCCCGCGCCGCCGTCTCCATCGACAACTCCCGCCGCTACACCCGCGAACACGGCATGGCGGTGACCCTCCAGAACAGCCTGCTGCCCCGCCGGCTGCCCGCACAGACCGCGCTCGACGTCGCCTACCGCTATCTCCCCGCGAAGTCCGGGGTCGGCGGCGACTGGTTCGACGTCCTGCCCTTGTCCGGCGCCCGCGTCGCCCTGGTCGTGGGCGATGTCGTGGGCCACGGACTGCACGCGGCGGCGACGATGGGCCGACTGCGCACGGCGGTCCACAACTTCTCCTCGCTGGACCTTCCGCCCGACGAACTCCTGGGCCTGCTGGACGAGTTGGTCGGCCGCATCGACCAGGACGAGACGACCGAGGACACCGTCGCCCCGGTCACCGGAGCGACCTGCCTGTACGCGATCTACGACCCGGTGACCCTGCGCTGCACCGTCGCCCGCGCCGGCCATCCGCCACCGGCGCTGATCCGCCCGGACGGCACCGTCGAGTTCCCCGACGTGCCCGCGGGACCCCCGCTCGGCCTCGGCGGACTCCCTTTCGAGACGGCCGAGTTGGAGCTGGCCGAGGGCACCCGGCTGGTCCTGTACACGGACGGCCTGGTCGAGGACCGGGAGCGTGACATCGACGTCGGCCTGGAGATGCTGCGCACCGCGCTGACCGACTCCGGCGACTCCCCCGAGGACACCTGCCGGGCCGTTCTCGACTCGGAGTTGTCGGTACGCCCGAGCGACGACATCGCCCTGATCGTCGCCCGCACCCGCGCCCTGGGCGCCGACCGCATCGCCGAGTGGCGCGTCCCCTCCGACCCGGCCGCCGTCTCCGACATGCGCGCCTCGGTCACCCGCCAACTCACCCACTGGGGCCTGGACGAGCTGACGTTCACCACCGAACTCATCCTCAGCGAACTGGTCACCAACGCGATCCGCTACGGCAACGACCCCGTCCGCGTACGCCTGTTGCGCGACCGCACCCTGATCTGCGAGGTGTACGACGGCAGCACCACGTCACCGCATCTGCGGTACGCGGCGATGACGGACGAGGGCGGCCGGGGCCTGTTCCTGGTGGCCCAGCTCTCGGAACGCTGGGGCACCCGGTACACCCCGGCGGGCAAGGTCATCTGGGCCGAACAGGCCCTGTGACCACTCCAGTTGACGGTCGGCGCCCGCACCGGCTGCCGAGCCGGTGCGGGCGCCGCCATACCGCTTACCCGTCCTACTCGTCGATCGCCGCCCCGAAGTGCGCGCCCTTCGCCGCGCCGCCGAGGTCGGCCGCACTGTAGAGCGAAGAACCGTCGGCGAGCAGGCCGTTGGGACCGGCCGGGAGCAACCAGACATAGCCGTCAGCGGAGTTCTCGCCGGGCGCGGAGGCGACCAGTTCGCTGCGGCCGTCCGCGTCCGTGTCCGCCAGGCGGACCTGGGTGCCCCAGGCGTCGTCGGCCTCGGCGGTGCCGGGGATGTTCGCGGTGTTCTGGTCGAAGGACTGGGCGCCGGTCGCGGTCACGCCGTCGCTCGAACCGCGCAACAGCCATACCGCGCCCGCGTCCCGGACCGTGCCGATGTCCTCGCCGGGTGCGCCGACGGCGATGTCCGCGTAACCGTCGCCGTTGACGTCACCGACGGAGAGGTCGTTGCCCCAGGCGTCGCCGTGCTCCGAAGTGCCGGGTACGCCCGGGGAGTTCTGCGACCACCAGTCCGCGGGACCGGCGGTGCCCTCCGAACTGCCGTAGTAGACGGCGATCTTGCCGCCGTCGTCACCCTCGGCCTTGTCGTCGGCGCTGCTCAGCTGGCCGACCACCAGGTCGTCGTAGCCGTCGCGGTTGATGTCGCCGGACGCCGTACCGAGGCCGCCGTTCAGGTCCTGACGGTACGTCAACTCGGTGTCGCCGCCCGCGTAGAGGGCCGACCAGCCCTGCTGGTAGTCGTCGTCGGGGCTGTAGCCCGAGATGACCAGGTCGGCGAAGCCGTTCTTGTCGTAGTCGCCGGTGGTGAGGTAGGCGGGCTGGATGCGGTGGCCGCCCGGCTGGGTGGTCGTGTTCAGCGTGCCCATCAGGTGCAGGATGTCGGTGTGGTAGGCGAAGATCTGGGCGCCGTTGTCGTCGAGGACGGCCATCTCGTCGGCGTCGGTGGCGCCGGTGAAGCGGGCCGCCGTCACGGCCTGGCCGAAGCGGGCGCCCGCGGCGGGCCTGGTGGAGGTGAAGGAGGTGTTCGCCTCGGCGCCCAGGCCGGCCTTGGAGCCGTAGAGGACGGTGACGCGGCCGGCGTTCTCGAGGCTGCCCTCGTCCTCGCCGGGGGCGCCGATCAGCGCGTCGTCGTAGCCGTCCCCGTTCACGTCGCCGGTGGCGATGGCCTGGCCGAAGGAGTCGTAGGTCTCCGAGGTGCCGGGGACGCCGGGCGTGGACTGGCTGATGACGGCCGTGTGGCCCTTGGGGACGGTGTTATTGGTGGCGATGCCGTTCGGGGCGCCGTACTGGACGGTGACGTAACCGGCGCCCTGCTTGCCGTCGACGGTGCCCTCCGGGGCGCCGATGAGGACGTCGTCGTAGCCGTCCCCGTTGAAGTCGCTGTTGCGGTCGACGGCGCTGGTGCCGCCGGGGACGCCCGCGTAGCTGGCCGGGGCGGCGACGATGCCGGCGCCCGCCAGGAGCAGGAAGGCCGCGGACGCGACGGCGGCGGAGACCTTCTTGCGTGACACGTTCGTCATGATGTGTTCCCCCGTGGATCAATTGTGTTGCGGTCACCGGGTTCGACACGAGACATGACGTGGTGGTTGTGGTGCCTCGGCGTGCTGTGACGCCTCAGTGACACTTGTTGCGCGGCCCGGACGAACGCGGCCGGATCAGCCGAGTGCCTTGTCCAGGTTGAACGCGGCGCTGATCAGGGCGAGATGGGTGAACGCCTGCGGGAAGTTGCCCTGTTGCTCGCCGGTGCGGCCGATCTCCTCGGCGTACAGGCCGAGATGGTTGGCGTAGGTGAGCATCTTCTCGAAGGCGAGGCGGGCCTCGTCGACACGGCCGGCGCGGACCATGGCCTCGACGTACCAGAAGGAGCAGATCGAGAACGTGCCCTCGTCGCCGCGCAGGCCGTCCGGGCTGGCCTGCGGGTTGTAGCGGTAGACGAGGGAGTCGGAGACCAGTTCCTCGGTCAACGCGTCCAGGGTGGAGAGCCACTTGGGGTCGGTGGGGGCGATGAACTTCGCCAGCGGCATCATCAGCAGGGCGGCGTCGAGGACGTCGCTGCCCTCGTACTGGACGAAGGCCTGGCGTTTGACCGACCAGCCGCGGTCCATGATGCGGCGGTAGATGGTGTCCCGGCACGCGCCCCAGTACGGCAGGTTGGCCGGCAGGCCGCGGCGGTTGGCGAGGCGGATCGCGCGCTCGATCGCGACCCAGCACATCAGACGTGAGTAGAGGAAGTTCTTGCGGCCGCCGCGGGTCTCCCAGACGCCCTCGTCGGGCTGGTCCCAGTTGTCGCAGACCCAGTCGACGAGGGCGCACACGTCGTCCCACTGGGCGCTGGAGATGGGCTCGGCCCACTTGTCGTAGAGGTAGATGGAGTCGATCAGGGCGCCGTAGATGTCGAGTTGGAGCTGGTCGGACGCCGCGTTGCCGACGCGGACCGGGGCGGACTTCCGGTGGCCTTCGAGGTGCGGGAGTTCGCGTTCGGTGAGTTCGGTGCGGCCGTCGATGCCGTACATGATCTGGAGCGGGCCGGACGGGTTGCCGTCGCCGGGGCTGATGTAGCGGGTGACGAACTGCATGAACGCCTTTGCCTCGCCGGTGAAGCCCAGGCGCAGGAGCGCGTAGACGCAGAAGGCGGCGTCGCGGATCCAGACGTAGCGGTAGTCCCAGTTGCGCTCGCCGCCGAGCTGTTCGGGGAGGCTGGTCGTGGGGGCGGCGACGATCGCGCCGGTGGGGGCGTAGGTCAGCAGTTTGAGGGTGAGGGCGGAGCGGTGGACCATCTCGCGCCAGCGGCCCCGGTAGCGGGACTGGGAGATCCAGCGCCGCCAGTAGGCGACCGTCGAGGCGAACTCGTCCTCGGCCTCCTGCCGGGCGCAGGGGCGGGAGGTCACCTCGCCGTCGACCTGGTCGAGGGCGAACACCTCGGACTCGCCCTCGTCGAGCTTGAAGTCGGCCCACACGTCGACGTCGTCGCATTCCAGGGGGACGGTGGCGGTCAGCGCGAGGGACCTCTCGGCGGACTCGAAGAGCGCCACGTCGCCGACCATCCGCGCGGTGTGGGGAGAGGCGCCGTAGTCAAACCTCGGGGCGACGCGGGTCCGGAAGGGGACCGAGCCGCGCACGCACAGCACGCGCCGGATCAGCCGGTGCCGGGCGGACGCGTCCGACTCCCCGGTCACCGGCATGAAGTCCTGGACCTCGCCGACGCCCTCCTCGGTGTAGAACCGGGTGATCAGGACGTTGGTGTCGGGGAAGTAGAACTGCTTGGTGCGCGCGGGCACGGAGGCGGCCAGCTCGAAGGAGCCGCCGCGTTCCGCGTCCAGGATCGCGGCGAAGACGCTGGGGGCGTCGAAGGACGGGCAGCAGTACCAGTCGATCGTGCCGTTGGTCCCCACCAGCGCCACGCTGCGCAGATCGCCGATCAGGCCGTGCTCGGCGATGGGCAGATATCCGGGTCCGGTGGGGGTGTCCTGGTGGGGCGGGGTCTCGACCATCGCGGCAGCCTCCCTGGTTCGGGCCCGCGGGGGCCGGTTCCAGCTTAGGTTCAGGTTCTCGATCGGCCACTCTTCCGGATGCACACTGAGGGTGGGCGGGGAATCGTGGGAGTGGGACCCACGGCACGTGCCCAGTCTCAGGGAGGAAGCACCATGTCGACAGCACAGCCCGACGACCGCGCCACACCGGACGCCCTGCTGCACGCCCGCACCGGTACGGAGGTGGCCCCGGAGGATGTCGTACTCGCGGCCGGCCGGGACGTGACTCCGGAGAATCTGGAGTGGGCGCGGCGGAAGATCGAGGCGGAGGGGGCGGCGGCGCTGGACAAGCTGCTTCCCTAGCCGCACCTCCCGCCATCGTCCCCAGCCGCACCTCCAGCCGTCTTGTGGGCGTCTGGTTACCCGTTCACCCTTTCGGAGAAGGCACCCCGGCTGACAGACTCCGGAGGTGCCCGACTTCGACATGCTTGTCATCGGTTCAGGACCGGGTGGCCAGAAGGCCGCCATCGCCGCGGCCAAGCTCGGCCGCCGGGTCGCCGTCGTAGACCGCCCCGACATGGTCGGCGGGGTCTCCATCCACACCGGGACCATCCCCTCCAAGACGTTGCGCGAGGCGGTGCTCTATCTCACCGGTCTCACCCAGCGCGATCTGTACGGGCAGAGCTACCGCCTGAAGGACGACATCACCGTCGGCGACCTCACCGCGCGCACGCAGCACGTGGTCAGCCGTGAAGTGGACGTCATCCGCAACCAGTTGTCCCGCAACCAGGTCTCCCTGTTCGCCGGCACGGGCCGCTTCGTCGACCCGCACACCGTCGCGCTGACCGAGATCACCGGCCACGAACGGCTGTTGACGGCCGAGAACATCATCATCGCCACCGGTACCCGCCCCGCGCGGCCGGACACCGTCGAGTTCGACGGGCGCACCATCATGGACTCCGACAACGTGCTGGACCTGCCCAAGGTCCCGCGGTCCATGGTCATCGTCGGCGCGGGCGTGATCGGCATGGAGTACGCCTCGATGTTCGCGGCGCTCGGCAGCAAGATCACCGTGGTGGAGAAGCGCGCCGGGATGCTCGACTTCTGCGACCTGGAGGTCATCGAGTCGCTCAAGTACCACCTGCGGGACCTCGCCGTCACCTTCCGCTTCGGGGAGACAGTCGCCGCCGTCGAGCGGCACACCAACGGCACGCTGACCGTGCTGGAGAGCGGCAAGAAGATCCCGGCCGACGCCGTGATGTACTCCGCGGGACGGCAGGGCCTGACCGACGAACTCGACCTGGACAAGGCCGGGTTGTCCGCCGACAAGCGCGGCCGGATCGACGTCGACGAGAACTTCCGTACCACGGTGCCGCACATCTACGCCGTCGGCGACGTCATCGGCTTCCCGGCCCTCGCGGCGACCTCGATGGAACAGGGCCGTACGGCCGCGTACCACGCCTGCGGTGAGCCGGTGCACCGGATCGACGACCGGCAGCCGATCGGCATCTACACCATCCCGGAGATCAGTTTCATCGGGAAGACGGAGGACCAACTCACCGAGGAGTGCGTGCCGTTCGAGGTCGGCATCTCCCGCTACCGCGAACTCGCGCGCGGCCAGATCATCGGCGACTCGCACGGCATGCTCAAGCTGCTGGTCTCCCCCACGGACCGCACCCTGCTCGGCGTGCACTGCTTCGGCACCGGCGCGACGGAACTCATTCACATCGGCCAGTCGGTGATGGGCTGCGGCGGCACGGTCGACTACCTCGTGGACGCGGTCTTCAACTACCCGACGCTGGCGGAGTCTTACAAGGTCGCCGCCCTCGACGCGACCAACAAACTGCGCCAGATCGACCGACTCGGCGACTGACCGTTCACAGGAGATTACTCGCTGGTCAATCTTGAAAGGTCAAGAGGTAGGGCTATCATCACACCCACACACGGTGTGACCGTCCGCCGACGCAGCGGTTAAGCGGTATCCGCCATTCCCTTTCGTTGTTCCGACCGGCCACTGACCCGAGGCCACCCCTCTCCGGGTCCGCGGCCGGTCCGCTCAACTCCGCACGTCGTGCAAGACGGAAAGCAGCGCAACCATGAGCAACAACAGGGGCAGAGGGCTGCAGGCCAACGCCCTCGGTACGTTCGACACCGTGGTGATGGCCGTGGCGGGCAGCGCACCGGCGTACTCGATCGCCGCGACCACCGCGGTCCTGGTCGGCGCGGTCGGCCTGGCCAGCCCGGCGGCGCTCCTCTACTGCGCGATACCGATGCTGGGCATCGCGCTGGCGTTCAGCTATCTCGGCCGCATCGACGTGAACGCGGGGGCGAGTTACTCCTGGGTGGGCCGCACCCTCCACCCCTTTCTCGGCTTCATCAGCGGCTGGGCCCTGGTGGTCTCCGCGACCATCTTCATGGTCGCCGGGTCACTGCCCGCCGGGTCGATGACACTGTCCCTCTTCGACCAGGACCTCGCGGACAACACGGCGTTGTCGACGGTGGTCGGCGCCGCGTGGTTCGTCATCATGCTGCTTGTCGTACTCGGCGGGGCCAGGCTCACGGTCCGGGCCCAACTCCTCATGTCCGGTGTGGAGTTGAGCATCCTGGCGCTGTTCGCGGTGTTCGCCCTCGTCCACTCCGACAACGCCCGCGCCTTCGACTGGTCCTGGCTGGGCTTCAGCCACTTCGACGGGGTGTCCGGCTTCGCGTCGGGCGCGCTCATCGCCGCGTTCTACTACTGGGGCTGGGACGTCACCAGCAACCTCAGCGAGGAGACCCGCAACAGCCGCCGTACGACCGGACTCGCGGGCCTGATCGGCGTCGGCATCGTCTTCCTGCTCTTCGAGGTGTTCACCATCGCGGTGAACATCATCCTGACCTCGCGGCAGATCGAGAACAACGACGCCAACGTGCTGGCGGTGCTCGGCGACGAGCTGTGGCCGGGCTGGGGCGGCAAGTTGCTCATCGTGGCGGTGATGCTGTCGACCATCGCCACCCTGGAGACCACCCTCATCCAGGTCACGCGCTCGCTGTTCGCGATGGGCCGCGACCGCACGATGCCGGCCGCGCTGGGCAAGGTGCACCGCACCTGGAACACCCCGTGGGTCGCCATCACCGTGGTCGGAGGCGTGGCGCTGGTCATGTTCATCGCCTCCAACGCGCTCGGTTCGGTGGGCGAGATCCTCTCCGACGCGATCTCGGCGATCGGTCTGCAGATCGCCGTGTACTACGGCCTGGCGGGCCTCGCTGTGGTCGTCGCGTACCGCAAGATGCTCTTCAAGTCGGCGGCGAACTTCCTCTTCGGCGGGCTGTGGCCGCTGTTCGGCGCCCTGTTCATGTTCTGGATCTTCGTCGAGTCGCTGAGCAGCCTGAGCGACGCGGCGATCGCCATCGGCGTGGGCGGCCTGGCCGTGGGACTGATCCCCATGGTCTGGTACTGGAGGCAGGGCAGCGACTACTACCGCCCCGCGCGCCTGGACGCCGCGCACACCGTCGAGACGGACTACGTCCCGGACGACTTCGTGCCCGAACAGTCCCGGGTCCATCAGGGTCTCCCGACCGACTTCTGAGGGGCACCCCGATGGCGCGAGACCGCTACACCCCCGAGTTCGACCCCGACTGCGGGGACGCTCCGCTCAGTTCGGCCCGCCAGGACATCGTCATCGGCCGCTGGCAGGGCCTGCGGGACCTGCTGCGGAACACCGGCGCGCACTGGCTGGGCCGGGGCCACCGGGTCCGGACGCTCGCGCAGGCCTGCGCGAGCAGTTCGACGGTCGAGTCGTGGCTGGCCGCCGAGCCCCACAGCGGCGACGCGCTCACGCTGCGGGCGGCGACGGAGACGGCCCGAGCGTTCAACATGGCCATCGCGGCGGGCCGGGGCGTGCCGATCGACCGGAACCGCATCGACGCTGCCGTCATGGCCTGCCTCCAGGCCTCGGAGGCGTACCCGGACGACCCCACCCCGTGGATCTCCCTGATCTCCGTGGCCCGCCTCTATCCGTCAGGCGTACGACGCCAGGAACTCGCCCGCTGGTGGGACGAGTTGCACCGCCGCGACCCCTACAGCGTCGAGGGCCATCTCCAGGTCCTCCACTACTACTCCTCCCGCTGGCACGGCAGCCACGGCCTCATGTACGACTTCGCCCGCGACGCGGCGGGCGTGGCACCGCCCGGCTGCACCCTGCCGGTCCTGGTGCAGTACGCCCGCGTCGAGGAGTACCGCTACGCCCTCGATGCGGCGAAGGGCCACCAGGCGGCGGTGGGCCTCGGCCAGCACTGGACCCATGACGGCGCCGTCAGCGACGTCCGCCGCACCTGGCAGCGCTGGATCACGGCCCGCGAGGACGGTCCCTTCCCGCCCGGCGAACTCCGCGACCTCAACTACCTTGCCCATGCGGCCTGTTACGCGGGCACGAAGGACATCTCGACGACGGTCCTGGGGATGATGGGACGCCGGGCGACGACGACCCCGTGGTCGTACACCGGGGACGCGGAGAAGCAGATCGTGAAGTGGCGGAAGGAGTTGGGGGTGCGGACGTGACACTCGGACGAGCCGAAAGTCGCCGCACAAGGAGGTCGTACCTCATGGCTGAATCCGAGCTGGCCGCGCTGCGGGAGCGGGCCCGAGGTGGGGACGTGGACGCCTCGGACGAGCTGGTTCAACTTGCCGCTGAGCTTGGGGACTTGAAGGAGTTGCGGCGGCTTGCCGACACCGGCAGCTCGGACGCCGTTGAACAGCTTGTTCAACTCGCCGCCGAGCGGGGCGAGTTGGCCGAGCTGCGGCGGCTGTCGGATGGCGGGAGTGCGACCGCCGCCGAACAGCTTGCGGAGCTCGCCGCTGAATAGCCGTTATTCCGCGGGCTGTTCCGCCGGTTGGGCCAGGTGCGCAGTCCACTTGTCCTCGATGCGGCCGAACTTCCAGACCAGCAGGGCCACGATCCAGGTCGCGAAGAACAGGCCGACGATGAGGAAGCCGATGACGTTGAGGTCGAGGCCCGCGACCCAGTCCCAGAAGAAGCCGTGGAGGTCGAGCTTCTCGGCGAACAGGCCCAGGAGTTCGACCGTGCCGATGATCAGGGCGACGGCGACGGACAGCCCGGTGATCGTGAGGTTGTAGTAGACCTTGCGGACCGGCTTGGAGAAGGCCCAGCCGTAGGCGAAGTTCATGAACGTGCCGTCGATCGTGTCGAGGAGCGACATACCGGCGGCGAACAGCACCGGCAGGCACAGGATCGCGTACCAGGGCAGGCCGGACGCGGCGCCCGAACCGGCGAGCACCAGCAGCGCGATCTCGGTCGCCGTGTCGAAGCCGAGGCCGAAGAGCAGGCCCAGTGGGTACATCTGCCAGGACTTGGTGATCGACTTCATGAAGCGGCCGAGGATGCGGTTCATGAAGCCCCGGTTGTTCAACTGCTCCTCCAGCGCGGCCTCGTCGTAGTGCCCGGAGCGCATCTGGCGGAACACCTTCCAGATGCCCGCCATGATGACGAGGTTGATGCCCGCGATGACGTAGAGGAACGTGCCCGAGACGGTCGTACCGATCAGGCCGGTGACGTCGTGGAGTTGGGAGTTGTCGTCGCGGACCGGGTTGGCCAGGGCCTTCACGCCGAGGGAGAGCAGGAGGGTCAGGCCGAAGACGATGCTGGAGTGGCCGAGCGAGAACCAGAAGCCCACCGACAGCGGTCGCTGCCCCTCGCTCATCAGCTTTCGGGTCGTGTTGTCGATCGCCGCGATGTGGTCCGCGTCGAACGCGTGCCGCATACCGAGCGTGTACGCGGTGACGCCCATGCCGATGCCGAAGGACTTCTCGCCGACGCTGTAGTGCCCCGGCGCCACGATCCACACGAGCGTGAACCAGCCGATCACGTGCAGCCCCAGCACGAACGCGGCCATCCCGCCGACCCGGGTCCACTCCTGCCGCGTCATCGACGTACGGACGCGGTGCCAGAGCGAGGGCTTCGCGCCGGCCGTGACGGGGAGGGTCGACGTGGATTCAGGGGCGGCCGTCATCTAGGAGGGTCTTTCTTCCGGGTACGGGTGTGGCTGTGCGGTTGCCGCGAGCAACCTCGTGCCATCCTTCCGTACCTGCAACCTGTTCGCAGTAACGGTCAGTAAAGTCCACGGCAGGTCTTGCCCAAAGGGAGGAAAAATCCCTGGTCAGGTCGCCATCAAACCCCTGCCGAGCCAGTCCTTGGCGTCCTTCACACCCGGCAGCGCGTAGAAGTAACCGCCACCGGTCGGAGAGATGTAGTCGACAAGAGGCTCGTCGATCAATCTGGTCTGGGTCGCCTCGAACTGCCGCCGCACGTCCTGCTGGTAGCAGCAGAAGACCAGGCCCATGTCGAGGTTGCCCACGGCGTCGATGCCCCGGTCGTAGTTGTAGCCGCGGCGCAGGATGCGCGAGGTGTCGGTGGCGGCGGTGCGCGGGTTGGCGAGGCGGATGTGCGCGTCGAGCGGGATCGCCGTGCCCTTGGGGTCCTTGGCGTAGTGCGGGATGTCCGTCTCCTTGGCACCGTCCAGCGGGGCGCCGGTGTCCTTGCGGCGGCCGAACATCAGCTCCTGCTCGCTGAGCGAGACCCGGTCCCAGAACTCGACGAGCATGCGGATGATCCGGATCACCTGGTAGCTGCCGCCGCTCGCCCAGGCCGGTTCGTCCTGCCCGTCGCCGACCCAGATCAGCCGGTCGGTCTCGCGGGTGGACTTCACGTCCGGGTTGGCTATGCCGTCCTTGAAGCCGAGCAGGTTGCGCTGGGCGCCGGTGGGGCGCGGGGTGTTCTGGAAGCCGTCTATGCGCCACTTGATCTGCATGCCGCCGCGGGTGTGCCGGGCGATGTCCCGCAGCGCGTGCAGCACCGTGTCCTGGCGGGCGCCGCACACCTGGAGCGACAGGTCGCCGTGGCACTCGGCGGCGCGCAGGTTGTCGTTCGGGAACGTCTTCATCGGGGTCAGCCGACGCGGCTTGGCCTTGGCGAGTCCGTACCGGTCGTCGAAGAGGGACGCGCCCACACCGACGGTGACCGTGAGGGCGTCGGCTGGTACGTCCGGTCCGAGGATGCCGTTGTCGGCGGGCGGCGCGCCGACGCCGAGGTCGGCGGGGGTACCGCCGGAGGTGAGGAACCGGGCCCGTTCGGTGATCGTCCGCAGCAGCTCGGTCAGTTCGGCCCGGTTGTCGGCGATCACGTCGAGGGAGACGAAGGTCGCGGCGGCCGGGGCGGGGGTGAGGATGCCGGCCTGGTGGGTGCCGTGGAAGGGCACCTTGGCGGCGTCGGTCGTGTCCGCGGCCTGCGCCTCGGTACTCCCGCCGGTCTCGGCCAGCGCGAAGGCTCCGCCGGCCAGCACCGCCCCGGCGGCCCCGGCACCGAGCGCCGTCCGCACGAAGGAGCGACGGCCGGCTCCGGCCGGACAGCCAGGGGTTTCGGCGGACTGCATCGGACGGGTCCCTTCATTGCGCGCGTTCTCGGAGCCAGGCGTGTTCTCGGTACTCATCAGGCGGACTTCCTGATCTCCAGCAGGTCCGGCACCGGTGCCAGATCCTCCAGCAACTGCCCGGTGGCACCGTCCAGTTGCGCCTTCGTCGTACCGTCCAACTGCTCGACCGGCGTCCAACTCCCGCCCCGGTGAGCCGAGTCGAGGAGCTTCTGCAGCCGGGCGATGTCGGCGTCGACGCCGGGGAGCAGCTTCGGCGACTCCTTGGTCAGCAGCGGCTTGAGTACGGTGAGCAGCTCACGCGTGCCCGCGAGGTTGCTGTCGACGGTCGCGAGGTTGGTGCCGCTGCCCTCGTCGGTGTCGGCGGTCAGCTCGAACTGCAGGGCGTTCTCCAGGATTTCGTGGGCCCGCAGCGGCAGGTCCCCCGGGTCGAAGTCCTGAGTCGGGAACGCCTTCCGCAACCCCACCACCGCTGCGGCGAGTTGCTGTGCGGGCACCTTCAACTCGGCCGCCGACTGGCCGTGCCAGAGCCCGTACTCGATGCGGTGAAAGCCCGCGAAGTCCTTGTCCTGAACGCCCCCGGCCAGCCCGTCGGCCCTGCCGTTGATCTTCTGGTCGAAGTCCTCGAAGGTGCCGTAGGCCGCACCGAGGGAGGAGTACGTGCGGTGCGCGGTCAGCCAGTCCGTGCGCGCCTTGGCGAGGTGGTTGCCGGCGATGTCGTCGCTGAGCTGCCGGGTCTGGGTGACGAGCGTGGCCAGGCCCTGGTCGACGTACGCCTTGTAGGCCTTCAGGGGTGCGGCCAGGTCCTTCTCGGAGACGGGGACGACCGCCTTCACCGCGCCTCCCCCACCGCTGACATGGACCGTGGCGGAGGTGACGGCCTTCGCGCCGGTGGGTACGCAGCGCCAGGCGTACGACCCTCCCGCGACGGTGGCGACCAGGTCCCGGGTGGTGCCGGGAGCGAGCCCCTCGACCTCGCCGTAGACCGCGTTGGTGGCGGGGTCGATCAGGTACACCTCGGCGGTCTTGTCGCCGGTGTTGTGCATCTGGAAGGTCTGGCGGCCGGTGTCGGGCGCGGTGAAACCCTTGCCGCACTCCGTCTCGGAGACGGCCACCGTCTCCGAACTCGCCGGCTTGGGGCGGGAGACGGCGACGACGAGACCGGCCACGACCGCCGGTACGGCCACCACGGCGACCGGGACGACCCAGACAGGCCGGCGGCGCGGCGACGGGACGGGCTCGCTCGACTCGGCGGTCGCGGGGGCGGGTTCGGGCGAATTCGTCTTCACACCTCGCACGAACAGCGGCATCACCACCGCCAAGTAGCCGACGTAGCCCACCACTTGCAGCCAGGTCATCGTGGGCATCAGGTTGAACACGCCCTGGATGAGGGTGCTGTACCAGGAGCCCGCGTCGACGCTGCCGCTCAGGTCGAAGGCGTAGGAGGTCAGGCCGGGGAGGACGCCGCCCTCCTGGAGGTCGCGCAGTCCGTAACCGAGGACACCGGCCGCGATGACGATGAGGACGACGCCGGTGGCGGTGAAGAACTTCGTCAGGTTGATTCTGAGGACGCGGCGATAGAGGCCCCAGCACAGGGCCGCCGCGAGGACCAGCCCGATAGCGGCGCCGGCCAGGGGGCCGGCCGACTCGCCGGCCGCGCGGGCCGTGGTCCACAGGAACAGGGCCGTCTCCAGGCCCTCGCGGCCCACCGCGAGGAACGAGGTGAGCATCAGCACGCCCGCGCCCATGCCGAGCGCGCCGGTCACCTTCTCCTTGATCTCGCCGGAGAAGGTACGGGCCGAGCGGCGCATCCAGAACACCATCGCGGTGACGAACGCGACGGCGATCACGCTGAGGACACCGCCGAAGGCCTCCTGGGCCGTGGCGGAGAGGTTCGCCGCGGTGAAGGTGAGGACGGCGCCGAAGCTCAGCGCGAGGGCGATCGCGGCCAGGACCCCCGTCCACACCTGCGGGAGCCGGGACTTGGCGTCGGCACGGACGAGGGTGGCGACCAGGATCGAGACGATGAGTCCCGCCTCCAGCCCCTCCCGCAGCCCGATCAGAAAGCTCGGAAACGCGTCGTCCCACATCGGGTGCGACCCCTCCTGAGTTAGTGCAGGCATGCCTTACTTCGCCGACCATCATGACTACATGCGTGTAGTCGATCAGTCATGAATCGGCAACGACCGGGCAAAAGTGCGGAACTCCTCGCCCTCTGCAATCGTCTACAGTTGAGTAGACCGTCTACAGATTTGTAGTCAGAAACGTTCGTAGTCATACCTGCGGAAGGGCGCGCGCCGATGACCACACCCCTGGACCTGGCATCCCAGCTCGCGGTGAACGTGCTGGACGCCAGGTCACTGCTGGCCGCCTTCGGTGTGCTGGGTGTCGGCGTGGTGATGTTCGCCGAGACGGGGCTGCTGATCGGGTTCTTCCTGCCCGGTGACTCCCTGCTGTTCACGGCGGGTCTGCTGTGCTCCGGCGGCGCCGACAGAGCCGTGAAGCTGTCGTTGCCGCCCCTGCTGGTCGCGGCGGCGGTGGGCGCGCTCGCCGGGGCGCAGTGCGGGTATCTGCTCGGCCGGAAGGCGGGCGGCGCGCTGCTCGCCCGCAGCCGCTCGGCCCGCCTGCACGAAGGCGCCCGGCGGGCCGAGGAGTTGCTGGAGCGGTACGGCTACGCGAAGGCGGTGGTTCTGGCGCGCTTCGTGCCCGTCGTACGGACGGTGCTGAACCCCGTGGCGGGCGCGCTCGGGGTGCCCGTGCGGACGTTCACCGTGTGGCAGGTGGCCGGTGGTCTGGTGTGGAGCCTCGGGCTGACGCTCGCCGGGTACGCGCTGGGTTCCTCGATCCCGAACGTCGACAAGTACCTCCTGCCCATGGTCGCCGTGATCGTGGTCGTGTCGCTGCTGCCACTCGCCGCCGAGGTGTACCGCTCCCGCAAGGCGTCCCGGGCGGCGAAGGCCGGGGAGGTGCGCGGATGATCCTCGTCGCCTTCCAGGGATCGTCGATCGACGGCGAGGAGTACACGGATGTGGTCAACTCCGCCCAGCACGCGCCCGGTTGGCTGGACGGTGCGATCTCGGCGTGGTCGACGTACGGGCTCGCGGTGTTCGCCGTGCTGATGGTCGTGGGCTGGTGGCGGGCGCGCCGGGTCGGTGCCGAGGCGGCGGTGACGGCGCTGGCCGTGCCGGTGGTCGTGGTCGCCGCGTACGGCATCGACTCGCTGCTCAAGTCGGCGGTGCGGGAGAGCCGGCCCTGTCAGACCCTCCGGGTGGTCACCCTGGAGGCGTGTCCGGTGCGGGGCGACTGGTCCTTCCCGAGTAACCACGCGACCATCGCGGCGGCGGCCGCGGTCGCCCTGTTCTTCGTCTCCCGCCGCCTCGGTGCGGTCGCCGCCGTGGCCGCGCTCGCGATGGCCCTCTCCCGGGTCTGGGTCGGGGTCCACTATCCGCACGACGTCGTGGCGGGCGTGGCGGTCGGCGCGCTGCTGGCGCTCGGCGCCATGGTCCTGGTGAAGCGGCACCCCGGCTCCCTGACCCGGCGGATCACGGCCACCCGGCTGCGACCGCTGCTGGTGTCGTGAACCGCAAGGACGTCTCCGAATTGGCGGGCAGCACGGGCCTCGGCGCCTGGACCGCGTTCGCCGTGCTGAGCATGGTGGTGCTCGGGCACGGGGGCGCCCCGCTCTTCGGGGACGAGGACGCGGTGTCCTGGTCCGTCGCGCACCGCCCGGACGTGGCGCTCGCGGTGGCCCGCGGTCTGACCGCGACCGGCACGGGCGTCATCCCGTACGCGCTCCTGATCCTCGCCGGACTCCTCACCGGCCGCACCGCCCGCCAACGCCTCCTCGCCGCGACCCTGGCCCCGGCCTGCCTCGCCACCGGCCAGGGCCTGCGCTACGGCGTGATGGAACTGGTCTCACGGCCCCGCCCGGCGCTGGGCAACTGGGCCACGCACGCCTCGGGCTGGTCCTTCCCCTCCGGCCACACCACCACGGCGGCGCTCACCGCCGGACTGTTGATCCTCGCGATATCCGTGCGCGCCCCGCACGGCAGAACCCTGCTCTGCCTGGCCGTCGGCTGCTGGGGCGCGCTGGTCGGGCTGACCCGGGTGTATCTGGGCGTGCACTGGTTCACGGATGTGGTCGGTGGCTGGCTGTTCGCCGTCGGCTGGCTCGGGGTGTGCGTGTGCGCGGCGGCCTGGTGGCTGCCGACGCGCCTGACAGCCGACGGGGTGGATCCGGCAGGTCCCAGCACGGGACCACCGCGTGAGCGGACCCGCCCGTAGACGTGCTCACCGGTAGCCGTGCTGCAACCCGTAGACGTGCTGCAACCCGTAGGCGTGCTCAAAGCGATAGGTGTGCTCAAGCGGAAATGGCGGCCGGTGCCGAACCGGGGGGCCCGGGACACCGTGCCCGGCGCCGGACGCCGTGGGCGGTACCGGCCGAGCAGTCCGAGGTCCTCGGTGCGGTCGCCGTCAGGGCTGTAGTGGTGGTCCGCCCGCTCGTGATCCAACTCGGCGCAGCCGTGCTCCACTTGAGCCCGTGGCCCGGCCGGTGCCGGAAGGTGCACATCTGTCTTCGCCCCGTCGTCACCCGTGCTGTCCGACGCGTCGATCTCCAGCTCGAACCAGACCTCCTTGCCCTCCTCCACGAACCGGCTGCCCCACCGGTGGGCGAGCGCGTCGACCAGGAACAGCCCGCGGCCGTTCTCGCTGTCGAGGTCCACGTCAAGGTCGTCATCCAGGTCGTCATCAAGGCCGTCGTCGCGTTCGACCCGCCGGTGCGGCGGCCGGGGAAGGTGTCGCCGCTCGTCCGCGACCTCGCAGCGCAGGATGCCGACGCCGAGGGACAGGGTGAGCCGGTAGCGGCCGCCCGCGTGCACGACGGCGTTGGTGGCCAGTTCACTGACCAGCAGTTCGGCGATGTCCACCAGGCTCTGGAGGCCGTACTCGGCGAGCCGCTTGCGGACGAGTTCCCTGGCCTGGCGGACCGAGGACTTTCCCGGGCCCAGGATCGTGGTGCAGCCGTCGCCCACGGTCGGCAGGCCGCGTGGACGGTCGTTCGGCATGGTCGTTTCCCTTCGGCCCCTGGGGCGTTCGGCTCGTGCGGTGCGAGGCCGGGTCCGCCAACAGACCCGGCCTCCTGTCCACCATGCGTCCGCCCTGCCCTTCGAGGCGCGGGGGGAACTACCCGAATCCGCGGACCGGTTCGTCAACCTGCCGATACGAGAGCCGTCTCCATACGGATGGTCCACCCCTCCTTCGCCCCGTCACCGGACCTCATGTCCACGAACTCGCAGACCTGGCGGGTGTGCCAGAGCCCGTCCTCCGGCCGCACTTCGGCACCCGGCGGCCGGAAGCCGAGGAAAGGATCGGTGATCCGGCCGCGCGGGGTGCGCAGTTCGCAGACGACGCGCTGCCGGGTCGACCACAGCCGCAGGTGTGCGCGGTCGCAGCCCTGGGAGGCGGCATACCGCGTGGCGCCGGACACGGCCTGCCCGAAGCGGGCCGCCTCGTCGGGGGCCATCCCGCGCGCCCTTGCCTGGTCCGCCGCGAACCGGTGACCGGCGGTCAGGTCCCCGTCGAGGCGGACGCCGACCGCGTCCCGGGGCGGTGCGGGCAGCGGGCCGAGGCCCTGGGTCGCGTAGACGGCGGGCTCCGTGAAGAGCGAACTGCGCTGGACGCCCTGCCGGTTGAGTTCCGTCGGGTGGGTGTGCCGGGCGGCGTCGACGACGTCCGGCGGTGCGGTCCGGGTGTCGTACAGGCACATCAGATCGGGCGGCGCGCCGGTGAAGAGCTCGGTGGCCAGGGCCTCGTACCGCTTCCACTCGGGGATCTGGCGCGGCGTACGGCCGTCCCAGACCGGCTCGCCCGTCATGTGGAGCAGGCCCTCGGGGCTCGCGTGTGTGACGTAGTAGTCGAGGGCGGTGGCCATGCTGTTGGCGGGGCTGCCGCGGTACCAGCGGGCGGAGTCGCGGAAGTCGACCTGGCGGGCGTCCGGGCCGAGCGCGTCCCGCAGCAGGTCCAGTTTGCGCGGGGTGGTGATGACTACCGGGTCCGGTTCCTCCTCGGCGACGATGCCGTCCCTGAGGAACGGCACCACCACCGCCAGGAACTCCTCGTCGGACGAGTGGATGCCGGCGTGGTGCTTCACACCGGGGACGGGTGCGACGGGTCGGGTGAGTGAGGTGGGTTGTCCGAGTGCCATCGGTCTGCCTTCCTTCTCTCAGGGGCGGGTGGCCCGGCGCGCCTGTGCCCAGACGGCGACCTGGCTGCGCGAGGTGAAGCCCAACTTGCTGAGGATGCGCTCCACATGGCCCTCCGCCGTGCGCAGCGCGACGACCAGCCGGTCGGCGATCTGCTGGTTGGTCAACCCTTCGGCGATCAGTTCGGCGACCTCCGTCTCGCGGCGGGTGAGCGGGCTGTCGAGCACCGGCCGGGGCGCGGACTCCCGCTCCCCCAGCGCGTAGGCCACCGCGTGGTCCGAGGTGAGTTCGAGGCCCTCGCGGTAGGCGCACTTGAAGCCCTCGCCCAGCAGTGCGCGGGCGCCTTCCTCGGCCTCGGTGCGCACCGGGCCGTGGGACGGGGTGCGGTCCAGTGCGACGTGGGCGTCCTGCCAGATCCGTTTGGCGGCGCCCAGCAGGACGGCGGCGGAACGCCCCTCGCCCTCGCGGGCGTTGACGGCGGCGAGCAGTTCCAGCGTCATGCCGATGCCGAACACGTCACCGACCGCCCGCTTGAGCCGTAGGCACTCCCGGGCGTGGACCCTGGCCGCGACCTGGTCGCCCTTGGCCCACTCGGCGAAGGCGAGGATACGCAGGAGGTAGGAGTGGATCCACTGTTCGCCGTAGGTGAGGCAGACCTGCCGGAACTCCTCGCACAGGGCCATGGCACGGTCGAACTCGCCCTGGATCGCGAGGACATGGGCCAGTTCCACGTACTTGAAGCCGACGAGGCTCATCGACTCGCCCTCGCGCGGCGGGAGGGCGAGTGCCTCCTCGTACACGGCCCGCGCCCGCGCGTAGTCGCCGCTGATCAGGAGGGCACCGCCGCGGCCGAAGAAGGTGTGCGCCACCTCGGCCTCGTCGCCCAGCCGCAGGGCGAGTTCGCGTGCCTCCTCGACCAGGGGTGCGGCGCGAACGGCGTTGCCCTGGCTGAGCAGCATCAGGGCGAGGGCCCACAGGGCGCGGGCGCGTGCGACGGTCGGCTCGGGGGCGGCGGCGAGCAGGCGCTCCAGCCAGTACCTGCCCTCGACCAGGGCGCCGGTCGCGAACCAGAAGAACCACAGGTGCCCGGCCAGCTTCAGCCCGGCCCGCAGCTCCCCCGGTGTGTTCAGGCAGAACTCGAACGCCGAGCGGATCAGGTCCGACTCCGCGTGCAGCCGCCGTACCAACTCCGGCTGGTCGGGGCCGAACCAGCGCTCCTCGCACTCCTCGACGAAGTCCAGGCACCAGTCCCGCACCCGGCGCCGGGCCGCCTCCTCCGCGCCTGCCCCGTCCTCGCGGAGCCGGTCGAGGCCGTACTGGCGGATCGACTCCAGCATCCGGTACCGGGCATGGACGGCGTCGCCGTCCCGGACCAGCAGCGACTTGTCGACCAACCCGGCCACGGCGTCCACCAGTTCGTCGCGGTCGAGACCGGGCCCGGCACAGACCTCCTCGGCCGCGCCCAGGTCGAAGCTCCCGGCGAAGGCGGAGGCGCGCGCCCACACCGTCTGCTCCTCCCGGGTGCACAGGTCGTGGCTCCAGTCGACGGCCGCGCGCAGGGTGCGGTGGCGCGCCAGAGTGTCGTCATCGCCTGTACTGTCGGCCAGCAACCGGTAGCGGCGGTCGAGGCGTTCGAGCAGTTGCCGCACTCCGAGGGCGCGCATCCGTACCGCCGCCAGTTCGATCGCGAGCGGCAGCCCGTCCAGCCGGCGGCACAGGGCGGCCACCGCGTCCTGGTTGGCCTCGGTGAGGGAGAACCCGGGCAGGACGGCGGCGGCCCGGTCGGCGAAGAGGGCCAGCGCCGGGTACTCCAGCGCGGGTCTCGGCGGCAGCGGCTCGCCCGGCGTCGGAGTCGCCAACGGCTGTACTTCCAGGACGTGTTGGGCGGTCACGTCCAGCGGATGTCTGCTGGTGGCCAGCACCCGCACCGCCGCGGTCTCGGCGAGCAGTGTCTCGACGAGCCGCGCGCACGCGTCCGCCAGGTGTTCGCAGTTGTCCAGGACGAGCAGCGACTCCCGGTCCTGGAGATGGTCGACGAGGACCCGCACCGGTGAACGGCCGGACACGTCACGGATGTTGAGCGCCTCGATCAGGGCGAGCGGCACGAGCGAGGCGTCCCGCACACCGGCCAGCTGCACGATGTGCACCCCGTCGGCGAACGCCCGCGCCAGCCGGGGCACGGCGTGCAGCACCAGCCGGGTCTTGCCGACACCGGCCGTCCCGGTCAGGCTCACCAGTCTGTGGGCGGCCACCAGACGCTTGACCTCGGCGGTCTCCTGACGCCGGCCGACGAAACTCGACGCCCTGACGGGTCGGCCGATGTTCTGCCTTGTCACGGATACCTGCACAATCGGTCCCGCCTCCGAAAGTGGACTTCAAGAACTCTAGGCGCGGTACGTGGATGAAGCATCCACAGCCCGGCATTGCCACCTGAAGGCGCTTTCCTGACGGAATGTGCACGAAATCTGTCGCATGGCGATCACCAGTGGATCAGCCGTGCAACGACGGCGCTGGAGTCCCCCGGCCCACCGGACGGGAGGACTCCACCGGCCGTACGACTCAGCCGGCGCTCAGCCGGACGAGCACCGCGGTGTTCGCACGAGGCAGCGCCACCGTCAACTGCCCCTCGGCCGGGTCCCATTCGGCGCCTGCGTCCGAGGTCCCCGGATACAGCACGGTCGCGCGGGCAGCGGCACCGCGCAGATGCGGGACCGTGAGCGTGCGGCCGGTGTCGTCCGACTGCCGCCGCCAGACCATCACATACGTCGAGTCAGCCCCCCGCAGCCCGTGCGCGATCCATCCGTCCTCCCACCCGGGAAGCCTCAGCGGCCAGAACGGATGCCCCGTGCCGATCTCCTCCCGGACCTCCTTGTAGACGGAGACCGCCGAGCGGACCAGGTCGAACTGCTCGTCGTTCATGAGGTTGATGAAGCCGGAGAGGTGGATACGGCTGAGCAGCGGGCCGGTGAGGGTGAAGGCGATCTCGTCGAGGGTCTGGTCCGGCTGGGGGTACGCCCACACCGCGGCCTGTTCGGGTGTGGCGGCGGTGGCGGCCGCCGCGGTGATGGGCGGATAGCGCAGCGGGTCCTGCTGGTCGCTGGTGGACTGGAGCTGGGCGACGGCCAGTTGGGCGTAGTCCATGCGCAGACCGCCCGATCCGCAGTTCTCCAGGACGAGGTGGGGATGACGGTCGAGGAGCCCGGCCATCCAGTCGAGGTGGGCGCGGTGGTGCCCGAGCAGTCCGGCGCCCGGGCTCTCGGTCCCGTTCTCCGTGCCGGGGCCGATGTTGATGTTGTAGTCGAGCTTCAGATAGCCGACGCCCCACTCCCCCACCAGCCGGTCCACGACCTCGTCGAGATGCGCGCGGGCGGCCGGGTGGCGCAGGTCGAGGTGGTGCCGTCCGTGTTCCGTGACGCGCAGACCGCCGCGCCGGAAGAACGCCTCGGGGGGCAGGGTCCGGGCCAACGGGCTGCGTACGCCCACGACTTCGGGTTCGAGCCAGAGGCCCGGGGTCATCCCGCGCTTCGTGATGGCGTCGAGGACTTCCTGTATGCCGCCCGGGAAACGGTTGGGCGCGGGCTCCCACGCGCCGACGGAGTCCCACCAGCCCTGGGCGTCGTCGTCGTACCAGCCCGCGTCGATGACGAAGACCTCGGCGCCCGCGTCCGCCGCCGCCTCGACGAGCGGCAGGAGCCGTTCGGTGGTGGGGTCACCGTTCAGGGTGTTCATGTAGTCGTTGAAGATCACCGGGAGCGTGTGGTGGTCGGGGTGGTCGCGGCGGATCCCCCGGCGGTAGTCCGTGAGGGTGCCGAAGGCGGCGTCCAGGCCGCCGCTCTCCGCACGAACGAGGACGCCCGGAACGGTGGTGAACTCCTCACCGGGGAAGAGGAGTTGGTGCCACTGGTGGTGGGCGTCGTCGGGGCCGAACAGGGCGATGTAGGCCGCGCCCTCGCGTTCACCGGTCTCGTAGCGCCAGCCCGCGCTGGACTCGATCTGCCACAGCCAGGCATTGCCCTCCGGGTCGGTGAGGGCGGCGACCGGGAGGTGCCGGCCGGTGGACCAACTCCCTTGCGAAGAGCGCTCGAAGCAGCCGCGTCCCTCACGCCCGTGGGCGAACCGGCTCAACGGCACTACCTCGTCGCGGAGTTCGGCCCGGTGCCAACGGCATTCGGCGAGCCAGTCGTTGTCCGCCCAGTGCAGGGTCAGCCCGCAGAGGCCGTCCTCAGTGTCGGAGGAGGTGATCCCGCCGAGGGTCAGGGTCGTCACGCTCTCCAACCGCAGCGGCTCGGCACCCTCGTTGACCAGCCGTACCCGCGAGCGCAGGAAGGACGCGCCGGGGCCCGCCTCCAGGGTGACCTCGGCGGCCAGGCCGGTCACCGGGTCAGCGAGCCGGATCGTCGTACGCTCCAGGCCGCCGTCCCGCAGTGTCCGCGTCTCGTGGTCGCGGTAGGCCAGGCGCTCGCCGATGGCCGTCTCGATGAAGCGCTCGCCCGACCACAGGCGCCCGTGACCGGTCGCGGTGACCTCGACAAGGGGAACGAGGCGGTCCCAGTCCTGGCCTGAACTCCCCAGTCTCACCGACCCGTTGGCGTCCAGGACGGCGTGCAACCCGAGCTCCGGGTGCGACCAGATACGGGACCTCTCGGCTGTTTCGACGACACCGGTCAACACAATTTCCCCTTCTGGGACAGTTCGGTCCTGCGGCTCTCGTACAGGCGCTGAACTGGGGCTTCTCAGCCGGTGGGCGCGATCTCCCCGCCCTGGCCGGCGTGTTCGAAAGGTAAATCCCCAGTTACGGTCTCTTGACGCCCACGTTGTGACCGCTCACAATCCTCGCATGGATGTGACCGGTCACACAAGCTCCGGCGGCCACGGCGACCCCCCTCAGGGGCCGCAGAAAGCCGCCAGTATCCGCGACGTCGCGGCTGCCGCAGGCGTCTCCTACCAGACGGTCTCGCGGGTCATCAACGGCCACCCGAACGTCAAGGAGGAGACCCGCAAGCGCGTCGACGCGGCTATCCAGACCCTCGGCTTCCGGCGCAACGCCACCGCGTTCGCCCTCGCCAGCGGGGTCACCCGATCGGTCACGGTCATCACCTCGAACACCGTCCTCTACGGCTATGCGGCCACCCTGCAGGGCCTGGAGGAGGCGTCCCGCGCCGCCGGATACGCGCTCGGTGTGCGGGTGGTGACCCCGGAGGACGACCTGGACCGGACGATCGCCTCGGCCGCCGACACCGGTGGCGGCCTGGTGGTCATCGGCTACGACCGGATCGGCGCCGCCGCCCTGGACCGCGTACCGGCACATGTCCCGTGCGCGGCGCTGGTGGAGGCGCCGCCGCCGGGCCGGACACCCGGCCGTCCGGCGGTGTGGGCCGACGACCGCGAGGCGGCCCGTGCCGCCACCGAACACCTGCTGTCGCTGGGGCACGCGAACGTGCACTATGTCGCCATCCCCGCCTCGACCGGAACCCGGCGCCTGGCGGGCCCCCGCGCCGAGGGCTGGCGCCAGGCACTGGAAGCGGCCGGCGTCACCCCGCCCCCGCCGTCCGGCAAGGGCTGGGACGCCCAGGCCGGTTACGAGGCCGGGAAGAAGCTCGCCCGGGACAAGGACGTCACCGCGATCCTGTGCGGCAACGACGACCTGGCACTCGGCGTACTGCGCGCCCTGCACCACGCGGGTCGGCGGGTCCCGGAGGACATCAGCGTCATCGGCTTCGACGACGCCCCGCACTCCGCTTTCGTCACCCCGTCCCTCACCACCGTACGGATGGACTTCCACGGTCTCGGCCGCGCCGCGTTCGGACTGCTGCGCGCCCAACTCGACGCCGATCAGCAGGAATTGGCGCCGGTACCGGCCGAACCCACCCTCATCCTCCGGGAGAGCTCGGGGCCGCGGGACGCGTGAACCGGGCCGGGCGTCCGTCAGCGCCCTGTCCGTCACGTCCGCCGTGCTCGCCGTAACCGATCCATCCACCCCTGCCCGCGCTCGCCGTACCCGTCAGCCGCCTTCCCCACAGGCCTCGCCCTACCTCCCCACAGGCCTCGCCTTACCTCCGCACCGCCCCGCCTCCCTTCCGCGTACGAACAAGGATCCGCCATGAGAAGAGCCGTCTCCGTCCTTGCCACCGCCTGTGTCCTCGGGCTGACCGCCACCGCGTGCAGTGACAGCACCGGTGGCGCCACGACCGCCGCACCCGAGGGCTCGGTCAATCCGACCGCCTCCCTCAAGGGCGTCAGCCTCACCATGTGGGTCGCCCAGAACAGCGTCTCGGAGCCCAAGCAGGCCATCGAGGCGTTCGAGAAGGCCACCGGCGCCAAGATCAACACCGAGGTCATACCGGACCCGTACGAGTCGAACGTCCCGACCAAGCTCGCCTCGGGCGTCAAGCCGGACCTGATGTTCTGGCAGCCCACGGGCAGCACCCTGCCGTTCGTGCAGCCGGCCAAGAACCTGCTGACTCTCGACAACGAGGGCTGGGTCTCCAAGCTCGGCACCACGGAGAAGACCCTCGGCCAGGTCGACGGCCACCGCTACGCGGCCATCGTCACCAGCCCCGCCGTACTCGGCGTCTACTACAACAAGGACGTCTTCGCGAAGGCCGGCATCACCACCATGCCGGCCAGCTACGACGAGTTGCTCGCCGACGCCGCGAAGGTCAAGGCGAAGGTCCCGGGCGTCGCGCCGTTCTTCGAGGTCGGCGGCGACAAGTGGCCGCTGCAGTGGCAGGTGCAGGCCCAGATGACGGATCTGCCGCAGTCCTTCTGGGACAACCTCAACAAGAACAAGGACAGTTGGACCAACAAGACCATCGTCGACGCGATCACCAAGTACAAGACGAAGGTCCTCGACGGCGGTCTGGCGCAGAAGAACTACAAGACGGCCACGTTCGTCGATCAGGGCAAGGCGATCATGGACGGCAGCGCCGCGATGGCCGTCAACGTCACCGCGCTCCAGTCCGAGATCCAGGCCACCGCCAGCACGGCGGACATCGACAAGAAGCTCGGCTGGTTCCCCATCGCCAACAGTTCGGCGAAGGCCGAGTACTCGCCGGACCAGACGAACGGCGTCGTCGCCTTCAACACCGGTGACACCAAGCGGCAGAACGCGGCCCGGCAGTTCATGTCCTTCTGGCTCGGCCCGGACTACCCGGCCTACATCAAGGCCAACAAGCTCGTGTCCGTGGAGCCTTCGGTGGCCAACCCCGACGGCCTGCCGCAGACCGCGATCGCCCAGGCCAAGGCCCTGTCCAGCGCGTCGGGCGTCTTCCAGGTCAAGGCGCTGACCGCCCCGGACATGCACCTCGCGCTCGCCGACATGATCTACGGCAAGAAGACCCCGCTCCAGGTCGCCCAGGCTGCCGAGGACCAGTTCAAGCAGGTCCTCAAGGCGCGCGGCGTCACCGGTTTCTGACCCACTGACCGGCGCCTCTTCGCCAGCCCGACCCCCCGGGCCGCCCGTCGGCGGTGTGCCCGGGGCCCGTACCGGAGGTAAGAAAGTGGTGGACACCGCCACGATGGACGCTCTCGACGCCACGCGCGCGAAGAGCCGGGAACAGGACGAGGCCCAGGTCCGGCCGTCCCGGCGCGACCGGCTCCGCGGCAAGGCCAACCAGCCGTGGTGGTTCGCGCTGCCCGCGCTCGCCGTGTTCGGCGTGTTCTTCCTGCTGCCGAACCTGCTGAACTTCGTCTACCCGTTCACCGACTGGTCGGCGTTCCACTCGCAGATCGGCTTCGTGGGACTGTCGAACTTCAGCACCATCCTGCACGACGGGTCGATGGCCCGTGACATCCGCATCACGCTCGAGTACGCGGTCCTCGTGGCCGTCTTCCAGAACGGCTTCGGGCTCGCGCTGGCCCTGCTGCTGGAGCGCGACACCCGCTTCAACCGCTTCTTCCGCGCGGTCTTCTTCCTCCCGGTCCTGATCTCCGCGCTCGCCGTCGGCTACATCTTCCGCGCCCTGCTCGCCCAGGACGGCGCGCTCAACAGCGTGCTGTCCTCGCTCGCCGGACACCATGTCGACACCCCCTGGCTCGGCTCCACCACCTGGACGCTGGTCGTGGTGACCCTCATCCACGGCTGGAAGTGGATGGGCCTGGCCATGCTGATCTATCTGGCGGGCCTGAAGAGCATGCCGGGTGACGTGCTGGAGGCGGCCCGGATCGACGGGGCCGGCTGGTGGCGCACCTTCTGGTCGGTGCGGTTCCCGCTGCTCGCGCCCGCCGTCACGTTCAATGTGACGACCGCGCTGATCGGCTCGATGAACACCTTCGACATCGTGCAGGCGACCACCGGAGGCGGTCCCGGCAGCGAGACCGAGGTCTTCAACATCTACATGTTCCGCATCTTCGGCCAGGGCCTGTACGCGCAGGCGTCCGCGATGAGCCTGGTGCTCTTCCTCATCGTCGTCGTCCTCGCCGTGCCCGTCATCGTCGGCCTGCGCCGCAGGGAGAACAACCAGTGACCACCGTTACCGCGTTCGCCCCCGCACACCGGCGCCCGCTGCGCTGGGTCCAGCCGCTCGTCGTCCTGATCGTCGCCGGTGTCACCATCGGCATCCCGCTCTGGCTGGTCGCGGTCACCTCCTTCAAGCCGCAGGCCGAGGCGATCAAGCCCAACCTCTCGCTTCCCCACCACGTCCAGGCCGCCGCGAACTACAAGCAGAGCTTCGACGAGGGCAAGATCGTCCAGGGCTTCGTCAACAGCCTCCTGGTCGTCGCCCCGTCCGTCGTCCTCGTGCTGCTCCTCGGAGCGGGCGCCGCCTGGGTGTTCGCCCGCCGCAAGGGCCGCCTGGTCAACACCCTGTACGCGCTGAGCATCAGCGGACTCCTGCTCCCGCCCGCCGTGATCACCATCGTCATGGAGCTACGCCAACTCGGCCTGGCCGGCACCCGTCCCGGCATGATCGGTGTCTACGCCGGGATGTACCTGTCCACCTCGATCTTTTTCATGACCGGGTTCATCCGCGCCCTCCCCGAGGAACTGGAGGAGGCCGCCCGCATGGACGGCGCGGGCCCGGTCCGGGTCTTCTTCCGCATCATCCTGCCGCTCCTGCGCCCGGTCATCGCCACCGCGACGATCATGGTGATGCTCTACGCCTGGAGCGACATCTTCTACGCCTTCTTCGTCCTCGGCGGCGGCGACAAGGCCACCCTGCCGCTCAACCTCTACCAGGTCGCCAACGCCCAGCTGTACCTCAACAACTGGCACCTGATCTTCGCCTACGTCGTGATGATGAGCCTCCCCATGGTCCTCGTCTTCGTCATAGCGCAGCGCCGCATCGTCTCCGGCATCACGAGCGGCGCCGTCAAGTAGCCCCGGGGTTAGGCGAGTTGAGCCGCCCCGGTCCCCCGAAGTACCCGACAGCCTCCCGCAACGCCGCGGGAGGAGGAGGACAGCCATGCCTCGAACACCCCGTAGATCCCGTTCCGTTCGCGCCCTGATGGGCGTGACCGCGGTGACCGCCGCCCTCCTGGGCACGGCCCTGACCGTCCCCGCCGCACAGGCGGCCACCCCGACCCTGAGCGTCGACCTCGGCACCACCACCGGCGCGGTCATGCACGGAGCCAACGGCGCCCTGTACGGCCTCAGCGACGACGGAGTCCCCGGCGACAACCTGGTAACTCCCCTGCACATGACGTCGATTGCCCAGAAGGCACCCGACGGCACCCAGCACCCGAACGGTGACGCGCTGGTCGTCCAGCCGGAGTTCGCCCGCGGTGGCGGCGGCGACAACCTCATCTACATGCAGGACATCTACGCCTCCTGGCCGTACGAGAACCTCGGACTGAGCGACTACCTCACCAAGGTCACCACGATGGTCACCAAGGTCGCGGCCCGCTCCGACGCGAGCACGTTCGTGTGGGTGCCGTTCAACGAGCCGGACGGCAACTGGTATACGGGGCTGGGCAGTTCGACCACCGCCACGTACCAGAGCGCGCTCGCGAGCTTCGAGAGCGACTGGACGACGGTCTACAACAAGATCCGCTCGATCATCCCGAACGCGCGGATCGCCGGCCCGAACGAGACGCACTACGACGCCCGTCTCATGGGCGACTTCTACCCGTGGGCCAAGGCCAACAACGTCCTTCCGGACATGACCACTTGGCACGAGCTGGACCCGACCTCCCTCTCCAACTTCGAGGGCAACCTCGCCGCGTACCGCACCATCGAGACCAACGCGGGCATCAGCCCCCGCCCGGTCAACATCAACGAGTACGGCGACCGCCGCGACCTCTCCGTGCCGGGTCAGATGATCCAGTGGATGTCGATGTTCGAGCGGAACAAGGTCTACGCCGACCAGGCGTACTGGGACATCGCGGGGAACCTCGACGGCAACGTCAGCCAGACCAACATCCCCAACGGCGACTGGTGGCTGCTGCGTTGGTACGCTGGCCTCACCGGCCAGACCGCCAAGGTGACCCCGCCGCAGGCCAACGTCACCGACACGCTCCAGGCCATCGCGTCCCTCGACACCGGCCGCAAGCAGGCCCAGGTGCTCCTCGGCGGCGGCACCTCCGGCTCGGCGAACACGGTCGTCAAGAACATACCGTCGTCGTTCGGCTCCGCCGTCAACGTCTCGGTGGAGCGCACCGCTTGGAGCGGCTACGAGGGTGCGGGCCCCGCGCCGACCGTGCTGGCGCGCAGCACCTACACGGTCGCTTCTGACGGCAGCATCACCGTGCCGCTGACGAACCTCGACCCGATGTCGGCCTACCGCATCGTCGTCAACCCGGCCGGCACCGGCACGCCCACCGCCGCGAGCACCCCGTCGACGTCGTCCTACGAGGCCGAGAACGCGACCATCACCGACGGCACCGTCTACACCCAGGGCAGCGTCACCAACGCCTACGGGTACGCCACTTCGGGCACGAAGGACGTCGGCAGCCTCAACCAGTCGGACAGCAAGGTCGCCTTCACGGTCACCGCCCCGACCACGGGCACGTACAACCTGAACGTCTTCTACGGCAACCAGTCCGGCGGCCCGGCGACCCAGACCCTCACCGTCGACGGCGGCTCCGCCCAGACGGTCACCTACACACCGACCCTGAACTGGACCTACCGCTCCACGGCGAGCGCCTCGGTCTCCCTGACGGCGGGCACGCACACGATCTCCCTGGCCAAGGGCACGAACGAGGTCACCCTCGACAAGATCGACCTCACGGCCGCTTCCACGGCGGACACGTCCTACCCGGCCACGTACGCCGACATCACCGGCTCGCCGACGTACAACTACACCGCCTCCGGAACGACCGGCGCCGGTGCGCTGGCCCTGACCTCGGGCACCTCGGCCGCCTTCGACGTGTACGCGCCGACCGACGGCTACTACACCGTGCACACCGACTACTCCTCCAACGGGTCCGGCACGCTCACCCTGGACGGCGCGACCGCCGTCACGCTGGCCTCCACGAGCGGCACGCTGACCGACAAGAGCTCCCGGCTGTATCTGTCGGCGGGCAACAACCGCATCACGGCGGCCACTTCGGGCTCCACCACGCTGACCCTGCGCGATCTGCGGGTGGCCGCGAGCGGTGACACCACCGGCGTCTCCGCCTACGAGGCCGAGAGCGCGACCCTCGCGGGAACCGCCGTCGCCACCTCGGACAGCTGGGCCTCGGGCAGCAAGTACGTCGGCTATGTCGGCAACGGCTCGGCCAACACGCTCACCTTCCAGGTGACGGCGGCCAGCGCCGGGCGGTACGTCATGAACGTCCGCTACGCCAACGACCAGGTCTCCGGCTCCGGGAACTACAACACCAACGTCGTCTCCCGGGCGGCCCAGATCTCCGTCAACGGCGGTACCGCGCAGACGGTCATGTTCCGCAACAACTACAGCTGGTCCAGCTACTGGGACCTGCCCGTCCCGGTCACCCTGACGGCCGGCACCAACACCATCAGCTTCGCCAACGCGAGCGCCTACGCACCCAACATCGACCGCATCACGGTCGCGCCGGTCTCCGGCTGACCGTCAACTCCGGTCGGGGCCCGGGTACTTGCGCCGGGCCCCGGCCGGGGGTTCCATCCCAGAGATTTACCCTGCACCACATTCGACACCTCGAACAACGACTGGCATATCGAACAGAAGGGCGGCCCGGTGGTGAACGCCGAGAACAGCGAACACACCCATCCCGACACCTACGTCATCGGAGTCGACTACGGGACGCTGTCCGGACGGGCCGTGGTGGTCCGGGTCGCCGACGGCGCCGAACTGGCCGCCGCCGAGCACCCGTACACCCACGCCGTCCTCGACCGGACCCTCCCCGACGGCACCCCGCTGCCGCCCGACTGGGCGCTCCAGGTGCCCTCCGACTACATCGACGTCCTGCGCATCGCCGTCCCCGAGGCACTGGCCCGCTCAGGCGTGCGCCCCGACCAAGTCGTCGGCATCGGCACGGACTTCACCGCGTGCACGGTCCTGCCGGTCCTCGCCGACGGCACCCCCCTGTGCGAACTCCCCGACCTCACAAGCCGCCCGCACGCCTACGTCAAACTCTGGCGCCACCACGCCGCCCAGGCCCAGGCCGACCGCATCACCGCCCTGGCCGACGCCCGCAAGGAGCCCTGGCTCCAGCGGTACGGCGGCAAGATCTCCTCGGAGTGGGAGTTCGCCAAGGCCCTCCAACTGCTCGAAGAGGACCCGGAACTCTACGAGTTGACCGAGCGCTGGATCGAGGCCGCCGACTGGATCGTCTGGCGGCTCAGCGGCACTTACGTCCGCAACGCCTGCACCGCCGGGTACAAGGGCCAGCTCCAGGACGGCAGTTACCCCTCCTCTGACTACCTGGCCGCACTCAACCCCGCTTTCGCCGGCTTCGTCATCGACAAGCTGGACCAGCCGATCGGCCAACTCGGCGACTTTGCGGGCGGGTTGACGGCGGAGGCGGCGGCGTGGACGGGCCTGCCCGAAGGCATCGCCGTGTGCGTCGGCAACATCGACGCACACGTGACGGCACCTGCGGCCACCGCCGTCGAACCCGGCCGCATGGTCGCCATCATGGGCACCTCCACCTGCCATGTGATGAGCAGCGACCAGTGGGCCGAAGTCCCCGGTATGTGCGGGGTGGTCGAGGGCGGAATCCTCCCGGGACTGTGGGGATACGAGGCCGGGCAGAGCGGCGTCGGCGACATCTTCGGCTGGTTCGTGCGCAACGGGTTCCCGGCGTCGTACGCCGAGGAGGCCGCCGCGCTCGGCCGTGACCCCCACGAGCACCTCACCGCCCTGGCCGCCCAACAGCGGGTGGGCGAGCACGGGTTGATCGCCTTGGACTGGCAGAGCGGCAACCGCAGCGTGCTCGTCGACCATGACCTGAGCGGCGTCCTGGTGGGCCTGACCCTGTCCACCCGCCCCGAGGAGATCTACCGCGCCCTGCTGGAGGCCACCGCCTTCGGCACCCGCACCATCATCGAGGCGTTCGAGACGTCCGGCGTCCCGGTCCGCGAACTCATCATCGCGGGCGGCCTGATGAAGAACCCGCTGCTCATGCAGATCTACGCCGACGTCACCCGGCTCCCCCTCGGCGTCATCGACTCGGCGCAGGGCCCGGCGCTCGGCGCGGCGATGCACGCGGCGGTCGCGGCCGGGGCGTACCCGGACATCCGGGCCGCCGCCCACGCGATGGCCAAGGCCCGCCCGGCCGTGTACCAGCCGGACCCTGAGCGGGCCGCCGCGTACGACCGGCTGTACGCCGAGTACCGGCTCCTGCACGACTACTTCGGGCGCGGTGCCAACGAGGTCATGCACCGTCTGCGCCACCTCCGCGCCGAGGCCTCCGCCTGAGCCGCGCTCGCCGCTCGGTGGTCAACTCCCTTTGAAAGGAACCCTCATGGACACCACAGCCTCTCCCTACCCCGACCAGGAGATCTGGTTTCTCACCGGCAGCCAGGGCCTGTACGGCGACGACATCCTGCACCAGGTCGCCGAGCAGTCCCGGAGCATCTCCGAGATCCTCGGCGGCCCGGGGAAGATCCCGGTCAGGATCGTGTGGAAGCCGGTCCTCACCGACGCCGACGCGATCCGCCGGCTGTGCCAGGAGGCGAGCGCCTCCGACACCTGCGTGGGCGTGATCGTGTGGATGCACACCTTCTCCCCGGCCAAGATGTGGATCGCCGGACTCAGCGCCCTGGACCGGCCGTTGCTGCACCTGCACACCCAGTACAACCTGTCGCTGCCCTGGCCCAGCATCGACATGGACTTCATGAACCTCAACCAGGCCGCCCACGGCGACCGGGAGTTCGGGCACATCGAGTCCCGGCTCGGCATCGACCGCAAGATCGTCGCCGGTCACGCGACCGACCCGAGGGTCGTGCGGCGCGTGGCAGCCTGGGCCCGTGCCGCCGTCGGCCGCCACGCCTCACGCACCCTGAAGCTGGCCCGCTTCGGCGACAACATGCGCGATGTCGCCGTGACCGAGGGCGACAAGGTCGAGGCCCAACTGCGGTTCGGCTACTCGGTGAACACCTACGCCGTCAACGACCTGGTGGCCGTCGTGGACGAGGTCGAGGACAAGGAGGCCGCCGAACTCGCCGCCGAATACGTCGAGTTGTACGACGTGGCCCCCGCGCTGCGTCCCGGCGGCATCCGCCACGACTCGCTCCTGTACGCGGCCCGTCAGGAGATCGGCCTGCGCACCTTCCTCACCGAGGGCGGCTTCACCGCGTTCACCACGAACTTCGAAGACCTGGGCGGACTACGGCAGTTGCCCGGTCTCGCCGTCCAGCGCCTGATGGCCGACGGCTACGGCTTCGGCGGCGAGGGCGACTGGAAGACCTCGGCGCTGCTGCGCACGATGAAGGTCATGGGCGCGGGTCAGCCCGGCGGCACCAGCTTCATGGAGGACTACACCTACCACCTGGGCCCCGGCACCCCGCGCATCCTCGGCGCCCACATGCTGGAGGTCTGCCCCTCGGTGGCCGCCGAGCGCCCGAGCTGCGAGATCCACCCCCTGTCCATCGGCGACCGCGAGGACCCGGTCCGCCTCGTCTTCAACGCGGCCCCCGGCCCCGCCGTGGTCGTCGGCCTGTCCGATCTCGGCGACCGCTTCCGGCTGACCGCGAACACGGTCGACGTCGTCACCCCGAGCGAGCCCCTGCGCCGGCTGCCGGTGGCGAGGGCGGTCTGGAAGCCGCGCCCCTCGCTCGCGGAGTCCGCGGAGAGCTGGCTGCTGGCCGGCGCCCCGCACCACACCGTGCTCAGCTCGGCCGTCGACACCGAGACGCTGACGGACTACGCCGCGATGGCCGGCGTAGAGCTGCTGACCATCGACGAGACCACCAGCACCGGGCAGTTCACCAAGGAGATCCGCTGGAACGCCGCCTATCACCGGCTCGCCCAGGCCCTCTGACCCCCATGATCCTGATCCACGCGCAAGGAGAACACCGATGACCGCGCGAGTCCGTGACGGCCTGCGGCAAGAGGTACTGGACGCCAACCTGACCATCCCCCAGGTCGGTCTGGCGACGCTGACCTGGGGCAATGTGAGCGGCGTCGACCGCGAGGCGGGGGTGTTCGTCATCAAGCCGTCGGGCGTTCCCTACGAGGATCTCGCCCTCGACGATCTGGTGACCGTCCGGCTGTCCGACGGCAAGGTGGTCGACGGAGACCTCCGCCCCTCCACCGACACGGAGACCCACCGCTGCCTCTACCTGGCGTTCCCGTCCATCGGCGGCGTCACCCACACCCACTCCACCCACGCGGTGGCCTTCGCGCAGGCCCGCCGTGACATACCGGTCCTGGGCACCACCCACGCCGACACCTTCAACGGGCCGGTCCCGTGCACCCCGGACCTCACGGCCGACCAGTGCGCGAAGGACTACGAGTACAACACCGGCCGGGTGATCGTCGACATGCTGAGAGGCGACGACCAGCGGGCGGCCGAGGTCCCGGCCGCCCTCGTCGCCAATCACGGCCCCTTCACCTGGGGCGCGACGGCCCGCAAGTCCCTGGAGCACGCGATCATCTGCGAGGCCGTAGCGCAGATGGCGATCAACACGCTGGCCCTGTCCCCACCAGCACCGCCACCCCCGCATCTGCTGGCCCGGCACTACACCCGCAAGCACGGACCGGACGCGTACTACGGCAACCCGGCCCCCGTCCTCTGACCGAGGCCGCGGCCACCCGTGCCGCTCAGGGCGCGACAGTCGGACCGTCCGGGTGGCTGCTGCGGTGGTCGATCATCTCCCGGGTCAGGGCCTCGGTCTCCGACTCCGGGAGGCGTTCGAAACCGTCCTCGGTGATGACCGAAACGATGGGGAAGATACGGCGGTTGATGTCGGGGCCGCCGGTCGCCGAGTCGTCGTCGGCCGCGTCGTACAGGGCCTGGAGCGCGGTCAGGGCCGCGTCGCGCCGGGACATTCCCCGGTGGAACAGCTTCTTGAGGGCACCCCGGGCGTACGGGGACCCGGAGCCCTCGGCGTGGAAGTCCGGCTTCTCGTAGGTGCCGCCGACGACGTCGAAGGTGAAGATACGGCCCTTGGCTCCTTCAGGGGCTACGGGGTCGTAGCCGACGAGGAGCGGTACGACGGCGAGGCCCTGCATGGCCTGGCCGAGGTTCTGGCGGATCAGTCCCGCGAGGCGGGTGGCCTTCGCGTTGAGGGTCATCGGGATGCCCTCGATCTTCTCGAAGTGCGTCAACTCGACCTGGTACAGCTTCACCATGTCGACGGCGAGGCCGACCGTACCGGCGAAGGCGACCGCGGTGTAGTCGTCCGCGGGGTGCACCTTCTCCAGGTCGCGCTGCGCGATGACGTTGCCCATGGTGGCCCTGCGGTCGCCGGCGATCAGCACGCCGTCGCGGTAGGAGAGGGCCAACACCGTGGTGCCGTGCGGGAATTGGTCCGCGCCGGCGCGGACGCCCTCCGGAAACGGGCGGCGGGTCGGCAGCAGCGCGGGCCGGTGCGTCGCCAGGAACTCGGTGAAGGACGAGGTCCCGGGAGTGAAGAACTCGTCCGCCAGCCGGCCGCTCGTCTCGTGCTCCGCCATCCAACTCCCCCTCGCCCGCGGACAGATATCGGACTCCTACCTGAACCGACCGGCCGGGAAACGCCGTTGAGGTCAGAGCGCCTTGCGCCGGACCAGCACCCCGAGCACCAGCAGGCCCGGGATCAACGGCAGCCACACGGTGAGCAGCCGGTAGCCGAGGACGACGGAAGCTGCGGCCGACGCCGTGGTCCCCGAGGCGGTGAGCGCGAAGCCCAGCGCGGCGTCGAGGGAACCGATGCCGCCCGGCGTGGGCAGCAGCGCGGCGGCGCTGCTGGCGGCGAGGTACAGGAGCGCCACCCGGGCAGGGGACAGCGGCAGTTCGACGGCCTGGGTGACACAGATCAGCACCAGGCAGTTCAGCGCGGCGAAGGCCAGCGAGCCGCCCCACAGGGCGGCCGCCCGGTGCGGCCGGAGGTGCACGGCCCGGATGTCGCTCAGCACGGTGCCGAGAGCGCTCCGACACCGGGGCCACAGTGGGCAGTTGAGCAGCACGGCGACGAGTACGACGACCGCGAGGACGACGCCCACCACGCCCACGGAGATGTCCGGGACGCGCAGCACGCCCGGGCAGACCGCGGCGAGCACGCCGATCAGCACGATCCGGACGACCACGCCCGCGGTCGCCTTGACGGCGAGCGCGCTGGCCGAGCGGCCGACCGGCAGCCCGCAGCGCATCAGGAACCGCAGATTGACGGCACCGGCGCCGAGTCCGGCGGGCAGCACGTGGTTGGCGGCGGACGCGGCGAGCTGCGAGGCCACCAGCCTTCTGCCGGGCAGCCGTTGGGGCACGGCACCCTGCTGGGCGAGTGCCGAGGACACCCAGGTCCCGAGGGCGGCGGTCCCGGCCACCAGCAGCCACCCCTGATCGGCGACGGCGAGCCGCCCGGCCCCGCTCTCGAGCACGGGCCAGTGCCGCCGCACCATACAGACGACGGCGACCAGGACGGCGAGGGTCAACGCGGTCTGCCAGTAAGTGTGCCGGCGACGGCGGGTGGTGGTGGTCGCCGTCCGGGTGGGGGCGGGCGGTGCCGTCATCCGCCTCCGCCCTTCTCCGCCCGCGGAGCGACACGTAGCTCCAGCGCGCCGAAACGATGGGCGGGCCAGTCGCGGGCGTACGCGGGCGGACGGCTGCCGACCGGTGTGATGTCGGCGACGGGCATACGGCGGGCCGTACGGTCGAGGGTCGTCCGGGACATGTTGGCGTTGTGGCCCCCGGTCGCGGCCGAGGCACAGCCCGCGTAGAAGCCGATCGGGATGGCGTCCTGGCCGGTGAGCAGACAGGGCTTGCGTACGCCGAGGCGGTGGAGTTCGGCGGCGGTGCGGGACCAGTCGCGGTGCTGGGCGTTCGTACGGCTCACCGTCCGTTCCAGGACGGCGAGTTGGACCGCCAGATGCCCGGCGAGCCCCACCACGAGCAGGGTCACGGCCACCCGCCGCCATGCTCCGGTCGGTCTGGTGACCAGGTGGATCAGCGCGTCGGCGACCGGGATCGCCACCAGCGCGTAGGCCGGCAGGAGGAAGCGCGGAGCCGCGTACCCGATCATGAACAGGTACGGGAAGGCGGCCGTGGCGGCGCAGGCGAGCGGGACGAGGGTCGCCGTGGTGCGCCGGGCGCGGACCGCGACGACGAGGCCGACGGCGGCGAACACGGGCAGCACGAGCCACCACACGTCGACCGCCGGGTTGGGCATCTCCCCCGTGCACGGACGGCACAGGGCGCGTCCGCCCAGGCTGCGCAGCTGGTCGAGCACCGCGACGTTCCAGCCCAGTCCGCCCTCGATGGCCGAGGCGTCGTGCAGCCGCTGGGTCAGGCCGCCGTAACTGACGTAGGCCTCGATCACCCATTCCAGGGCGCCGGACGCGAGCCCGGCGAGGAGGGCGACGAGGAGGCGCCAGTGGCGACCGGCCAGGAGGAGTGCCAGCAGCGGCAGTGTCGCCCAGACCGCGTCCGTCGGGCGCATCCACGCCATCAGGGACGCGCTCGCCGCCAGGCCCCACAGCGCGGCCCGGTCGGAGCGGTCCGCCCGGGCGCGCAGGCAGCAGCCGGCGGCGGCGAGGGCGCCCACGGCGACCCAGTAGTTGGGCATGGCCTGGAGGCCGTAGAAGAGGGTCACCCAGAGGGAGGCGAACAGGGCGCCCGCCAGGGCGAGGACGCGGACCGGGAACAGGCCGCGCCAGGTGCGCAGCGCGAGGAACAGGGCCAGGCCGGAGAGGGCGGCGAGGTAGACGCGGAGGAGAGTGGTGGACGAGGACCAGGAGGTGACGGGGGCGACCAGGAGCGAGATGCCGCGGGCCCTGGGTGCGCTGAAGAAGGCGGCGGGGGCGTGCGCGCTGAGCTGGCTTACGTAGACGGTCTCGTCCCAGCCGAGGCCCAACCCGGGGCGTACGAAGACCAGTTGGGCCAGGGTGAAGGCCACCGCGACCGTGGCGAGCGGGTACTCCGAGCGGCGGGACGCGGTCGGCGGTCCGAGCCGTCGGGTCCCGGCGAGTGTGGCGTACGCGCTGCCGGACATTGCCCACCCCTCCCCCTACAGTTTGTAGGGTTTCCAGCACCCTACAGCCTGTGATTCTGAAGGCAGGAGCCAGGGAAAACATGGACAAACTACCGCGCGACAGGCGGGACCGCGGCCTGTAATTCAGCCAAGCGGCTGACGGCCCTCCACGTCGCGGAGCAGCGGGAAACCGAACCGACGCGCCTGATCCGGCTGAACGCTCCGCGCGTGCCGCTGGGCCAACGCCTCGGAGACATCGGCCAGTTGAGGCCGGAAGAGGTCCGGGATGGGATGATCCGAGCCGCTATGCTTCGCGCCGGAAGAGGGCGCAGTCTTCAAAGGGGGCGGGATGGCGCGGTGGCGTGCCTTGCCTGCGGGGATCGACCCGGCGGTGGCCGCACTGGTGGCGCACCTGCGTAAGGTCAAGGACTTCAGCGGGTTGTCGATCAGGGAACTGGCCTCGGCCACCGGGTACAGCGCCTCCTCCTGGGAGCGCTACCTGAGCGGCCGCGCGCTACCGCCTCCCGCGGCGGTACGGGCCCTGGCGGAGGTGGTGGGCGCCGATCCGGTACGGCTCCTCGCGCGCCTGGACGCGGCTGTGAACGCGCGGAGGACCCGGCCCGCGGGGCCGACCTCACCGTCCGAGCCCGAGACGACCGAGGCCGGGGCAACCGAGGCTGATGCAGGGGTTGACGACCGTCCGGACACCGTCGTGCGCAGCGCCCGTCACCGCCTCGCCGGGTGGCGGCAGTTGGGCTTGGTCGGCTGCGGGGCGGCCGTGGGCGCCGCCATGGTCCTGCTGCTCGTACAGCCCAACCAGGTCGCGGCGGCCCGCAGTTCCAGCGGTACGACGACAACGGCGGCGGTCCCCGCGCCGACGGCCTTCACCTGCGCGTACACCCGACGGGACGGGCGCTGGTACGCCGGTAACAGCACGACGCGCACACTGCGGCTGGTCGTCGACATGTCGGGACCGGCGGTGGCCGAGCTGCAGTGCCTGCTCCAGCGCGCCGGCGTCACCCCCGGCGGCATCGACGGGAACTTCGGGCCCCTGACCGAATCCGCGGTGATACAGGCGCAGAAGAAGTACCACCTGGACGTGGACGGACAGGTGGGGCCGCCGACCTGGGCCGCCCTGCGCGGATGAGCGGGGCCCGCCCGGAGTTCGTCCTGCTGGCTGCCGAACTGCGGACACTCCGCGAACGCGCCGCGCTGTCCATCACGGAGCTGGCCGACAAGTCCGCGTACAGCAGATCCTCCTGGCACCGCTACCTCGGTGGCACCGCGCTGCCGCCGTGGCTCGCCGTACGCGCCCTGTGCCGGCTGGCCGACGAGCCCACGCCCCGGATACGGGCGCTGTGGGAACTGGCCGAGGCCGCGGCCAGCGGGCGCGGCGCCGTGCGGGAGGCGCCGGTGACAACAACCCCGGCGGAGACGGTAACCGCTCCCCCGCAGCAGCCCGCGGCGGAGGCGGCCGGTCCCGGACCACGCCGACGCGGGCGGGGCCGGTGGAGTCCGGGAGCGCCGGCCGTCATCTGCGTACTGGCGCTGTGCGTGGCCCTCGCCGTGACGACGGCCTGGCAGCGGGTCCGGACGCAGGACGCCGCTTCGCCGGGAGCGGCCAGGCCCAGCGCGTCCGGTTTCCACGTCGGCTGCGTGGCCGGCGCCTGCACCGGCCGCGATCCGGGGGTGAACCTGTGCGGGGTGGAACCGCAGACGCTGCTGCACCGGCTGACCCCGAGCGGTGCCGGACTCGAGGTCCGCTACAACCCGCTGTGCCGGGCCGTCTGGGCCCGGGTCTGGAACACGCGCCTCGGCGACAGGCTCACGCTCTCCGAGCCCGGGCAGCCGACACAGAGCATCGCGGTGCACAACACGCAGGAGCTGGACGCGTTCGTGTACACCCCGCTGCTCGGCCTGCACCGTGGCGGCACTCCCCTGACCGCGTGTCTGTCGGAGTCTTCGCACACCGCCGCCACCTGTTACCGCCTCACCGCGCACTGAGGCAAGCCGGACCAACACACCGCTCAACAGGGCGGCGGCCGCCCCGGAACCGTCCCGCTCAACCGTCACGCTACGGCGGATACCGGCAGGTCAGTGCCGGTGCCGTCCCGCGATCCCACCAGATCTCGCTCCGCTGTGGACACGACCCGGACCGGGGCCCAAAGATCACCTGCAGCGCTGCTTCCGACTGGCACCGCCCAAGGACTCGACAGTTGGCTCCGGCAGGACTCGCATGCCGCGTCGCCCAGCGGCCCCACGTTGCTCACCGCATTCAGACGTCAAGGATTGGAACGTGTCATGGACCTGTTCGACAACGGCCGTCATCTGTCCCGCCGCAGACTGCTGACCCTCGCCGGCAGCGCAGCGGTGGCCACCGCGACCGGCATCGGATTCGCCCAGTCGGCGTCCGCGGCCTCCACGGCGGCCGCGACGACCGGCTACGGGATCGACTACTCCGACGCGTCACTCACCGCCGGTTCGGTCGCCTCGGCGGGCTACGGCTTCGTGTGCCGTTACCTCAGCTGGCTGCCGAACCCGAAGGTCCTCACCCTGTCCGAGGCTCAGGCCCTGACCGCCGCGGATCTGGGCATCGTCTCCAACTGGGAGTCCGACGGACTGCAGGACTGGCAGAGCGGCGTGCCCTCAGACCCCTACTCCCAGGGGGCCGGGCATGCCACCGAGGCGGAGCGGCAGGCACTGGCCAACGGGATGCCGTCGTCCCGGCCGATCTACTTCAGCGTCGACTTCGACCTTCAGCCCTCGATGTATTCCGCGCTCAACTCCTACTTCGACGGTGTCGCCTCGGTGATCGGCCGGTCCCGGACCGGCGCGTACGGCGGCTACCACGTGATCAAGGAACTCTTCGACAACGGGAAAATAACCTGGGGCTGGCAGACGTACGCGTGGTCCGGCGGGAGCTGGGACAGCCGCGCGCAGTTGCGTCAGGTCCAGAACGGCATCTCGGTCGCCGGGCACGACGCGGACCTCGACCAGGCGATGGCCGCCGACATCGGACAGTGGGGCGGCTCGGGCGGCGGCGGTACCGGTGTCATCCTGCCGTCCTGGCCGAACATCACCGACGGCATGACGGGGCCCAGCGTGCAGGCGGCGCAGTACCTCCTGCGCTACCACGGCGCCTCGATCACCGCCGACGGCCAGTTCGGGGCGGACACCCTCGCCGCGACCAAGAGCTTCCAGTCCGCACACGGCCTCGGCGTCGACGGCCAGATCGGCCCGCAGACCTGGTCCGCACTGATCGTCCAGGTACAGACGGGCTCCACCGGCGACGCAGTCCGCGCCGCCCAGGTGGAGTTGAACCGCTTCGGCTACGGCCTCACCGTCGACGGCAACTTCGGCTCCGGCACCGACACCGCCGCCCGCGCCTTCCAGTCCGCGCACAGCCTCGGCGTGGACGGCCAGGTCGGCCCGCAGACCTGGCAGATGCTCGCGGGTACCGGGAACGGCGCCTCGGGCGGCAGCACCGTCGCGCCGCCCTGGCCGAACGTCATCGACGGCGACACCGGGAACAACGTGCTGGCCGCGCAGTACCTGCTGCGCTACCACGGTGCCACGATCAGCGCGGACGGGCAGTTCGGGTCCGGCACGCTCGCCGCGGCCAAGAGCTTCCAGTCCGCACACGGCCTCAGCGTGGATGGTGAGATCGGCCCGAAGACCTGGTCCGCACTGATCGTCCAGGTACAGACGGGCTCCACCGGCGACGCAGTCCGCGCCGCCCAGGTCGAACTCAACAAGTTCGGCTACGGCCTCACCGTCGACGGCAGCTTCGGCTCCGGCACTACCAGCGCCGCCCGGGCCTTCCAGTCCGCGCACAGCCTCGGCGTCGACGGCCAAGTCGGCCCGCAGACCTGGCAGATGCTCGTCGGCAGCTGACCCCTCCGGTGAGAGGCGTGCGGGGCGGAGTGACCTCGACGGTCACTCCACCCCGCACTCACCCGCCACCTTCGGCGGAGGAAGTGGACACGGTCGGGAGCAGGAACGGTCGTGCCCGATACAGCAGCGAGGCCCGGACCGCGCGTCGCGGTCCGGGCCTTGCCTCGTGCGGTGCCGCCGCGCGGCGGCGGTGCGTCAGCTCTGTGCGGTGGTGTCGCCCGCCTGCCCGGCGTCCTCAGCCGCGCGTGCCTTCTCGCGCATCTTGCGCACCAGCTCCGCCTTCTGGTCGGCCGCGCCCTGGCGGTCGAGGTTGCGGTGCGGACCGTGGTTCTGGCGCTCGGCGCGGGACTGCTTCTTGCGCTGGCCGCCGCCCATGCCCACGGGGTTGTTGATGTTCTTGCTCACGGTCACGGGTTCTCCCGGTAGTGATGTGGAGTGATCTACGGATTCATCGGTGGGGGACGGGCGGCGACGTCGAAAGACGTCAGCAGAGGCCCATCACGCTCTCACTCGTAAATCGGCGTCTGGAAGAACATGCCAAGGACGTTACCCGGTTCCGTCGGTCCCGCGCACCAACCTTTTCGCCGCCCCGGCGCCGGAAGGCAACTCCCAGCGCGTCAATCGACCCCGCTCAGACGGAAGAGCCTGGTCAGAGCGCCGAGGCTGGGCAAGCCCCGCCCTACACGCTGTAAGGTGAGCGCCATGGCTGGCAGAGACCCGCGGGTCCGGGCGGAGCGGCGCAGCGCCGGTGTACTGGAGAGCGAGGTCCTCGCCTCGTTGTGGGCGACCGACCGGCCGATGACTCCGGCCGAGATCCATGCCCGGATCGACGGCCCTCTCGCCTACAACACCGTGCACACGATCCTCAAGCGGCTCTACGACAAGGGGCTCGTCCTGCGTGACGCGGACGGGCGGCGCGGTTCCTACCGGCCGGCGAAGAACGCGGCCGAGGCGACCGCCGAGGCGATGCACGAGGCGCTGGACCGGGGGCCGGATCCGATCGGCGCGCTCCAGCAGTTCGTGAGCGGTCTGAGCCCCGAGGAGGAGAGGGCCCTGCGCGATCTGCTGGCCGGGGGTGCGGGATGAGGCGGCTCGACGAGGGGCGCACGGCCGCCCGCGAGGTCGTGCCGGCGCCGCGTCCTGCGGTGCGGGGTTCTACGACAGCGGCGTCAGCCTGAACGGACCGCGCCGGCGGTCAGCGACCGCGGGGCTTGCCGCGCTTGGTTCCCTTGGCGCCGCCCGAGGAACCGCGAGGGTTCTTGCCGGTGTTTCCGGTCCTGCCGGTCGCCTTTCCGGCGGCGGGCTTGCGGCGCGCGGGGGTCTCGGCGCGCTTCGCCTTCGTCTTCGGCTGCGGGGGCGTCGGCGTACGGCCCCGCGTGCTGTTGACCGTGCGGCCGCGCACGATGCCGATGAAGTCCTCGACCAGTTCGGTGGTCGCGTCCTCGGGCCAGGACAGGGCGACGTCCGACTGGGGGCGTCGACGACGGTGCGGTAGGTGAGGTCCTTGCGGTGGTGCAGCCGGGCCAGGGACTGGGGGACGTAGAGGATGCCGATGCCCGACGCCACGTGTTCGACGGCGTCCTCGGTGGTCGCGGGACGCTCGAACGCGGGCTCCCCGGGCGGCTGTTGCCAGTCGAGGACGTCGTCGAGGGGGTGGAGGACCACCTCGTCGGCGAGTTCGTCGAGGGACACCTCTTCGGCCGCCGTCACGACATGGTCCTTCGGGGCCACGACCACGGTCGCCTCGGTGTAGAGGGGGATCGCGCTGAGGAACGTACGGTCGACCGGCAGCCTGACGAGTCCGGCGTCGGCCTCACCGCGTCGCAGCACATCGGATGCCTCGGCGGCCGCCACCGGTACGAGGACGAGGGGGACGTCGGGCAGGCGCTCGTTCCAGATCCGCACCCACTTGGCGGGCGTCACCCCGGGGACGTACGCGAGCCGGAACGTGGGGGATGCTTCCGAGCCTGTCACCCCGCAAGGTTACCCGGCGTGGTCGGAGGTCTCGAACGCGGTCGATACTCTTGACGGTATGAAGTCGCACCAGACCACCCAGACCATGAAGCCCGCCACGGCGGCGAAGAAGCTGGGTGTGTACCTAGAGGCCACCCCCGCCGAGTTCCAGAAGGCCGAGGTCTCCCGCGCCGAGCTGAACGAGCTGCAGGCCAACCCGCCCGAGTGGCTGCGCGAGCTGCGCGCCAACGGCCCGCACCCGCGCCCGGTCGTCGCGGCCAGGCTCGGCGTCTCCATCGCCGGTCTCGCCCGCGGCGGGGTCACCGAGCCCCTCACCACGGAGCAGATCGAGGCGCTCAAGAAGGACGGCCCGAGTGGCTGGAGAAGGAGCGCGCCACGCAGGCCGAGGTCCGCAAGGAAGCCGAGCGGATCAAGAACAAGAAGAACGCCGACAACGACTGACAGCCTCGGGACCTGAGGAGAGGCGCGCGGTGACGGACGGCCCGGCCGGCACGGGAAAACCCCCGGCGATGTACCGGAAGGTCGCGGCCGACCTCGGCCGCGAGATCGGCGAGGGCCGCTACGGCTCCGGCGGCCGGCTGCCCGCCGAGGGCGAACTCGCCGAACGCTACGGCGTCTCCCGGGGCACGGTCCGCCAGGCGATGGCCCTCCTGCGCACCGAGGGCCTGATCGCCTCCCGGCGCGGCACCCGCCGGGTCGTCATCGGCTCGCCGCGCCCGCAGAGCTTCGGCGAACTCCTCAGCTTCACCCGCTGGGCCCGCTCCACGGGCGAGGAGCCCGGCGCCCGGACCGTCACCGTGCAGACCCGCCCCGCCGACACGACCGAGCGGGACCGACTCCGCCTGCCCGCAGGGGCGGAGGTCTACGAGGTACGGCGGCTGCGCACCCTCTCCGGGCGGCCGGTGATGATCGAGCGGACCGTATACCCGTCCGCCGTGGGCGAGTTGATCGCCGAGCTGCCGCCGGACACCGTGTCGCACACCGTGGCCCTGGAGGAGTCGGGGGTGCTGATCGCGGACGCCCAGCACACGATCGACCTGTGCCGGGCCGACGAGGAGGACGCCCGGCTGCTCGGCTGCCGCCCCGGCGACCCGCTGTTGCGCGAACGCCGGTGCAGCACGGATCCGGCCGGCACCCCGGTCGAATGGTCCGAGGACCGCTACCTCCCGGAGACCGTGGCCTTCACCGCGCACAGCTCGGCCGCCTCCGGTTCACTGGCCCGCCGCCCGGCCGACGACGCTTGAGCCAGTCCCTCTACGGCTACTGCGGCAAGAGGGCTCAATCCTTCCGCAGCAAGGCCATGAGCAGCGGCCGGAAGTGCGCGAAGTCCGGGGTCGGCGCCTCGGGGTCCTTGCCCTCGTCGTCCCAGCGGCGCACCGCGACCCCGTCCGCCGCGTAGGGATTCGCCTCGTACGCGGCGACCTCGTCCGGAGACATCGGACCCCCCTGTATCTCCAGCGTGTAGACCGACGCCTGGGAGAGCCGGCCGAAGTAACCCGGCTCGACCGCGCACAGATACCGCTTGGCCGCCACGTGCAGCCGGATCGGCTCGGTGACCTCGGGACCGAACCACTCGGCCAGCCGGTCCGCCCCGGTGTGGCTGTGCCGGTTGTCGGTGCCCTCCATCAACTCCTCGCCGCTGACCGGCCCGTGGAAGTGCCCGAGGTCGTGCAGCAGCGCGGCGGCGACCAACGCGTCGGGCGCACCCGCCTCTTCGGCACACGCCGCAGCCTGGAGCATGTGCTGCGCCATCGTGACCTCCTCCCCCAGATAGGCGCTCGCACCCTCGCCCGCGAAGAGTCCGGCCAGCTCGTCCACGAACTCCCCTGCCGCCACGGCCCGTTCGCGACGCAGTACGGCCAGGGTGCCGGCGAGAGCGTCGATGTCGGCGTAGGCGCCCTGGAGGTGTCGGGCGCCGCTCTCCTCGAAGGCCGTCCGCGCGTGCAGCAGCCGTACGTTGTCGAAGATCAGGCAGTCGCCGGGCAACAGCCGGAATTCCAGCTGGAGTTCGGGGCGCAGGGTGATCTCGGCGAAGGTGCGGTAGGCCCGGTAGAAGGCCTCCAGTTCGGCGACGGGCAGCAACAGGGTGCCGATGGAACGGTTGTTGAAGCGCACCTCGCGGATCCGGCCCCGGCCGTCCACGTCGATCAGCGGCCGGTCGGCGGCCAACTCGGTCCGCGCATCGCTGAATCGGAACGGCACGGGGGTGCGCGTCAGTACGGCGAACGCCTCCGGGTCCTCGGCACGCAGCAGCGCGGCGGCCTTGAACCCGTCGACCAGGCCGGAGTCACCGCCGACCGCCGCGTTGGTCAGGCAGTGCAGGAGTTGGAGTGTGGGCACCGGGTCGCGGTACGGGTTGTCGGTGTGCGGGGTGATCCGGGCGCCGGTGAAGGCGAGGTTGTTGGGGTCCGGTTCGACCCGTACGTCGAAGAGCCGCCCGTAGTTGGTCTCACGGACGTACCCGAAGGTCTCCGCGACCTCCAGCACCTGCCCCTCGCGGCAGGGCACATCACGCAACAGCGCGAACCCGAGCCCGAGAACGGACTCCAGCACCCGCGCCCTGACCGCCGGGTTGCCCAGGTACTCCGCCCAACTCGCCTCGGGGAGAAGGCCGTTCAGGTCGGCGGCGGCCCACAGGGTCTTGCCGTTCTCGCCGCGCCGGTCCCCGGAACCGTCCCCGCCGGCGGGCCGGTTGGCGGCCAGCCACTGCGCGGAGTACGCGGAACGGTGCCCGTCCGGCGCCCAGTCGACCTCGACGCCGTCGGCGGTCCGTCGTACGGCGTCCAGCGCGAGGCCGGTGGGCAGTTCGGTGATCTGGAACAGCTTCTGCCCGTTGCGGGGGTCGCGGCAACGGGTGCAGGGACAGTTGTCCCGCAGCCAGGTGAGCGGCACATCTTCTACTGACAGTGACATTGCCATCACTCCCTCTTCAAGTTGTATAGCCAACTTCTCCGTCAGAGGGAACGTCTCAGTGCCGGATGACCGGGAGATGACACCCCGGCCACCCGTTCATGAACGAGAGCGGCGACTCCGTCAGCGCGACAGACGCAGGCCCGCGATGAAGACGTCGACGAGGCGGAGCGCGTCGTAGCGCTCGTCGCCCTCCGCGCCGACGCAGAGGTTGCCGACGCCGCGCATGATCTCGTAGGAAGTCAGGTCCGACCGGACCTCTCCGGCGGCGACCGCCGCGTCGAACAGCTCGGCGCACACGGGCAGCAGACGATCCAGGAAGTAGCCGTGCAGCGCCTCGAAACCGGCGGTGTCGGACCGCAGCACGGCGGCGAGCCCGTGCTTGGTGACCAGAAAGTCGACGAAGAGATTGATCCACTCCCGGAGCGCGGCATACGGCGTCGCACTGCTCGCCAGCAACGCCGGACCGGCTTCCGCGCAGGCCTCGACCTGGTACCGGTAGACGGCGATGACGAGATCCGCCCGGGTCGGGAAGTGCCGGTAGATCGTGCCGAGTCCGACGCCGGCCTCGCGCGCGATGTCACGCACGGGAGCGTCGACGCCCGACGCGACGAACACCTTGGCGGCGGCGTCGAGGAGGGTCTCCTTGTTGCGCCGGGCATCCGCCCGCTTGGACTGGCCGTCCGCCTTCCCGGGCCGGGTCGCACGTCCCGCGTCCGCACTGTTCTCGCTCACCGCGCAACTCCTCCACCTTCATGACTTGCCAAACCGGAACCTTGTTCCGTATCGTTTCCGGAACAAGGTTCCGCTTGCCCATGATGCCAGAGCAGAGGCCGGACGACCAAGCCACGCCTGCCGTCGCACCTTGTCGAGGAACGGACGCCACCATGCCCCACACCCCCCGCCCCAGCTTCGGAATCATGACCGCCCCCATGCAGGTCGGCTACGACGACCTCCTCCGTGTCTGGCGGGAGGCCGACACCGTCCCGGAGATCGAGCACGCCTGGCTGTTCGACCACCTCATGCCGATCGGCGGCGATCCGGACGGCCCGGCCTTCGAGGGCTGGACGCTGCTCTCGGCCCTCGCCGCGCAGACCCGGCGACTGCGCCTCGGCGTGATGGTGACGAGCAACCGCATCCGGCCGCCCGCGATGCTGGCGAAGATCGCCACGACCGTCGACATCGTCTCCGGCGGACGGCTGGACTTCGGCATCGGCGTCGGCTCCCGCCCCGACCATCCCCTGGCCAGGCGGGAGTACGAGGCACACGGCCTCCCCTTCCACGACTCCGCGCACGCCGTGGCGAGCCTCGCCGAGGCCTGCACGGTGATCCGGCGGCTGTGGACCGAGGAGAAACCGTTCGACTTCCACGGCACCCACCACGACCTCACCGGAGCGTTCGGCAACCCCAAGCCCGTCCAGACCCCTCACCCGCCGATCCTCATCGGCGGACGCGCGGCCGCGACCCTGCGCGTGGTCGCCGAGCACGCCGACCTGTGGAACATCCCCGGCGGCGACATAGAGGACGCCGTCAACCGCAGCGCACTCCTCGACCGCTACTGCGCCGAGATCGGCCGCGACCCCGCCACGATCACCCGCTCCATCCACCTCGCCGTCTCCTACGACCGCCCCGAGGCCACCCGGGCCGCGATCCGCGAGGCACTCGACGCGGGCTTCCCCCACATCGTGCTCGGACTCCCCACGCCCTACCCCGCCGATGTCGCGCACTGGGTCGCCGACGAACTGATCGGCAAGGCGACCTGAACGCCCTCCACATCAGTCGTGCGGAAATGAATGGTGCTCATGCGCGACCAGCCACCGGCCCCGCTCCTTGCGCAGGCCGAAGGTGAGCCGCAGGCGCAGGGTGGGGTGTTCGGCGAACTCCTCGGGGGTGCCGCACCGGAGCAGGGCATGGGCGTAGGCGACGTCCGTGCCGGCCGTGATGTCGAGGGAGTCGATGTCGAAGCGGGCGCCCTGGGCCTGCCAGTCGAAGAACGGCGGCCAGGTGGCGCGGTAGGCGGCGAGGCCGTGGATGCCGGCGTGGGGCGGCGGGACGTCGTACATGACGAGGTCCTCGGTGTGGTCCGCCATGACGCGGTCGAGGTCGCCGCGGTGGACGGCCTCGGCCCAGCCCATGATGAGGGTGCGGATCTGTGTCGCGTCGTCGGTCATGGACGGCTCCTGTTCCTGTCCCCCACTCCATGGTCTCTCCACCGGGTCGACTCCCCGATCTTCCGCACATCATCGCCCCGGCCGGGCAACCGAGACGGATGGCACACTCTCCGTGTGCCGCTGACTTTCGACGACCTCCTCATCCGTGCCACCGCCCTCGCCACCCCCGGGCGACGTGCCGTCCTCGGGATCACCGGCAGCCCCGGCGCGGGCAAGACGACCCTCGCCGAGCACCTGGTGCGGACGCTGAACGGGAGCGGCGCGGAACCCTGGGTCGCGCACGTCCCCATGGACGGCTTCCACCTCGCCGACGTCGAACTGGACCGCCTCGGCCGCCGCGCCCGCAAGGGCGCGCCCGACACCTTCGACGCGGCCGGTTACGCGGCGCTGCTACGGCGGTTGCGCGAGGAGACCGACGAGGTGGTGTACGCGCCGGGCTTCGAGCGCGTGCTGGAGCAGCCGATCGCCGGCGCGATCCCGGTGCTTCCCACCGCCCGGCTGGTGGTGACGGAGGGCAACTACCTTCTGCTGGAGGCGGGTTCATGGGCGCGGGTACGGCCGTGCCTGGACGAGGTGTGGTTCTGCGAGGCCGACGAGGACGAGCGTGTCCGCCGGCTCGTCGCCCGGCACGAGGAGTTCGGCAAGGACCACGCGACGGCGGTGGCCTGGGTGTCGGGCACCGACCAGCGCAACGCCGAACTGGTGGCGACGACCCGGGACCGGGCCGACCTGGTCGTGCCGGTCGGTGCACTGCCCGCGCCGGAGCGGAACTCGGCGGCGCGGGCAGGCAGTTGAGGGCGCCCTCAGGCTCGCAGGGTGAGCTCGGGCTCGGCGTCGGCATCGCCCGCAGGGTCGCCGATCACCGCGGTGAAGGCCTCCGTGCGGACGGTCAGGGTCAGACCGTCCTCGCCGGTCTCGAAGGCGGGCGTGAACTCCCCCGCCCCGGGTCCGTACCGCACGGCGAACACGTGCAGGTTCTCCGGCGCGCCCGGTGCCGGGTCGGCCTCCAGCGCTGTCGAGCTGACCAGGTGAAGCCAGCCCTCGTCGGGGTTGCCGTAGCCGCGCGGGTCGGCCGCGAGGGCGAACGCCGCCTCCTGCTGGGTGAGTTCGGAGCGGGCGTCGAAGTGGTCGGCGCCCTGGCCGGTCGGGTGGGTGAGGCGCAGGGCGCCCGCGGAGGTGACGTCACCCTCCGCCGTCCTGCGCACCCGGTCCCCGTCGTCCGCCGCGTACGGCAGCCCGGCCAGCAAGTACGGTGCTCCGTCGAGGCGTTCGAGGGCCACCGTCGTCCAGAGCCGCGTGCCGTCGGTGACGTACAGGGAGCGGATGTGCCGCAGGACGTGGTCGCGGCCGACGACCGGCTTGGTGACCAACTTGGCGGTCAGGCCGTCGGCTTGGAGGTCCCGGACCCGCACCTCGCCCATCGGGCGGCACAGCAGGAAGCCGTCGAGCACCGGGCCGAAGCCGTGCTGCCGGTTCACGGCCGCGGGCAGGTAGTAGGTGCCGTCCGCCTCGATGAGTGACGGGGTCATCTTGCTGTCGAAGGCCACCGAGACGGTTCCTGCGCGCAGTTGATGCCGAGCGGCCGATGTGGACGGTGTGCGGTGCCAGCGCGTGCTGTCCTGGATCTGCCAGACCAGCATCCACGCGAAGTGGCCGTCCACTCCCCCGTCCGGCTTGACCGCGTGCCGGCCCCAGCGGCTGTCGCCCCGGTAGCGGCCGATGTCCGAGCCGATGCGGCTGCCGAAGTAGCGCAGGCCGAGGACCGATTCGAAGCCGGAGTGCTGTTCGCTGTAGCGCGGACCGCCGTTGTCGAAGCCGCCGCCCGTGAGGCGGGCGTCGATGTAGCGGGCCAGCGCCTCCCCGTCCTCGGCGAAGACGTCCTCGCCGCTTTCGATGTGGGCCTTGGCGAGGAACGACAGGGAGATCGGACCGTAGTTGTTGTCGTAGGCGCCGCCGTGCTCGGGCGGGAGGAGGGCACCGCGGTCGCTCACGCGGTGGGCGCGGATCTCGTCGCCGTACACGCTGAGGGCACGCGTGCGGACCGACTCCCCTTCCTCCGGAGGGAGATGGCGGGCGAGCATCAGGCCGCCCACGACGCAGCCGATGGCCTGGTTGCCGGCCTCCTGCGGGTTGAAGAAGGTCGCCTCGGTGAGCCAGCGCCAGTAGCCATGGGCCAACTCGACCAGGGCGGTGCGCTGTTCGTCGTCGACGAGGCCGTCCGTCGCGTCGAGGATGTTGACCGCCTGGAGCAGCGCCCATGCCGTGCTCGGCCAGTCGCCGATGGGGTGGGCGCCCGCCTCCAGGACGTAACGGGCGTACGGGAGACCGGAGTTGCGTACCCGAAGGTTCGGGTAGCCGGGGTTGTCCTCGGTGTAGACGCGCTCGCGGAGGTGGAAGGCGAGGCTGCTCCGTACGGCCTCCGGCAGTCGAGGGTCCTTGCCGCGCTGCCAGGCGAAGGCCAGCAGGGACGTCATCCCGAGCGACGTGTCCCCTATGTCGAGGTAGCAGTCGGGGTGTTCGAGGTTGCCGTCCGGCGTGATGCGTCGCAGAGCCTGCTCGACGACGTCGGCGAGGACCGCGTCGTAGGCCTCCGGGGTGTCGGGGAGGTCGTGCAGCGGACCGCGCTGATGGAGGAGGTGCACGGGTGGTTCAGCCCTTCATGCCGGAGATGGCCATGCCGCGGATCGTCGAGGTCGGAAGACAGGTGCGAAAGCGGTCGGCGCGCAGTGCGACGCTCAGTGTCTGGGAGCCGTTTCCACCGATGTAGACGCGGTTCCCGGTCGTCGCGTCGGTGCCGCCGACCATGGTGTAGTCCTGTCCCGGGTCGTACCGCAGTACGTCGCTCCGGTCGGGTCCGGCGAGGGGTTCGCCCGCCTCGACGGTGGCCTCGACGCGGATCTCGTCGCCGCCGACGCGGTAGGTCAGCGGGCCGGCCGTCAGGCACCAGCGTCCGTCGTCGAGCGGGTCGCCGCCCTCTATGACGCCCCCTGGACGCAAGGTCAGTTCGAGGGCCCACGGCACCCGTGGTCCGCTGATGTCGATGCGCAGGTCGGCGCCGTCCTCGCGCAGTTCCACTTCGACGCGGGTCGTCCGGGAGACCACGTCCTGGGGGCGGTCCGGGAAGGCCATCGCGGCGGAGAAGCGTCCCTCGTCCGCCATGTAGTAGGCGCCGTCGGGCTGTCGTAGGTCCGGCGGGAGCGGCTGGTAGTAGGGGGCCGAGAGAGTTTCGGTGAGCCGGTACCGGTTGTCGGCGAGCTGCTCCATGTGGGCGGCGCGGAAGGGCCCCAGGTCGAAGAATCCCTGCGCGAGGCGGACCGCGTCGAGGACGGCGTCTCCGGCGAACAGGCGCAGGAAGGTGGGGTTGCAGGCGAGGCCCGAGCGGATGCGCCGGAACACGGGCACGTCCGAGCCGCCGTAGAGCACGCTGTGCGCGGTGGTGGAGGCGCGGGAGGCGAGGCGGGCCGTGGGGATGTAGCGGGCGCGGGGCAGCAGTTCCGGCGTCTGGGCCGGCAACTCGCGGCAGAGGTCGGGGGTGAGGATGGTCTCCGCGAGGAGGTCGGGGTCGTCGATGCCGTCGGCCGCTGCCCAGTGTGCCGCTCGGCTGAGGTCGCCGCGGCCGGTGCGGATCGCGAGGAGCCGGTAGTGCGCCAGGTAGGGCGCCAGTGGGAACGGCTGGTTCTGGTCCTGCCGTCGGGAGTGGACGGTCTCCACCGTGCCGTCCGGCCGGATGAGGTCCAGGGTCGCGGTGAGGTTGCGTTCGACGGCGTCGCGCAGGTCGGGGCGGTCGAGGACGTCGGCCAGCAGCAGGAGCGACGGATTGGACACGTGGGCCGCGTAGTTGGCGCTCCGCTCCGCGTACAGGCCCTCCACGTCGATGTCGACGCCCTCGGCGAGCCACTCCTCGACGCGTGCGAGCAGCCGGTCGTCGGGGAACGAGCGGTGCAGCCGGGCCAGCGCCGAGCTCAGTTCCCAGCGGTGGTTCGGGGTGTGCACCCCGCCGGTCAGGAGACTGGGGGTGGCGGCGCCCGCGATGTCGGCGAGCGCGGCCGTGACCTCGCGCAGATCCGGCCCCGCGCCCGCGGCGAGGACGTGCGCGTCGCACACGTCGTTCACCGTGAACGCGGAGTCCGGCGGTGACTGCACGTTGTCGCCGCCGGCGAAGAGGCCGGTGCCGGTCTGCGTGGCCCGCAGGGCGCGGAGGTGGGTCATGGCGGCGGCGAGGACCTGCCCGCTGCCGTGCAGCGCCGAGTCCGGGGAACGGTAGGCCGCGATCAGGGTCTTGACCCGGCGCGCCAGACCACGGTGCGGCACACCGGCGGGTTCCTCGTCGGGGCCGGCCGCCAGTGGGGCGGCCGACCGGTCCGCGGCGCGGGCCGCCGCACGGACGAACTCGTGGTCGAGCGGGGTGTGCACGGTCAGTCCTTCAGTCCGGCGTTGATGTCGGCGCTCATGACGTAGCGCTGGAACACCAGGAAGATGATGATCAGCGGGATCATGGAGATGACCGAACCGCCCAGCAGCACCGACCAGTTGATGTTCTGCGCGCCGACCAGGCTCTGGATGCCGATCTGCACGGTGAACTTGTTCGGGTCGTTCAGCATCAGCAGCGGCCAGATGTAGTCGTTCCAGCGCCACTGGAAGGACAGGATCGCCAGGGTCAGCATGATGGGCCGGGAGATCGGCACCATGATCCGCAGGAAGATCGACAGTTCACGGGCTCCGTCGATGCGGGCGGCCTCGACGAGTTCGTCGGGGACCGTCAGGAAGAACTGGCGGAACATGAAGCAGCCGGTCGCGGTCAGCACGGCCGGGAGGATGATGCCGGCGAACGAGTTGTAGAGGCCGAGGTCACGGACCACCAGGAACTCGGGGGCGAGCATGACCTCGGACGGCAGCATCGTGGTGGCCAGGATGCAGAGGAAGAAGAACTTCAGCCACCTGTTGTTGTACTTCGCCAGCGCGTACCCGGTGCAGCAGCTGACGCCCACCGTGAGGATCGTCGTGATCACGCACACGAGGGCCGTGTTGATGAAGTACTGGGAGAAGTTGGCGCTCTCCCACGCCGCCTTGTAACCCGAGACGGTGGGGTTGTGCGGAAGCACCGTCAGCGGGAGGGAGAAGAGGTCGCCCGCCGGCTTGAAGGAGCTGAGGACGAACCACGCGACCGGCAGCCCGTAGAGGGCGGCCAGGATCCACAGCAGTGTCGTCGCGGGTACCGCGCTGCGGAGTCCGCCGTCGCGTCCGTTGCGTCGCTGCCTCTTGGAGACGGTCCGGACGGACTTGGCGTCGACCGGACGCGGCGTGTCTGTGGTTGTCATCGGTTCTCCACCCGCCGGTTGACGATCAGCTGGATGATCGCGACGGCCATCAGGATGAGCATGAGCACGAAGGACGCGGCGCTCGCGTAGCCGATCTGGCCCCGGTTGAAGCCGGTCTCGTAGATGTACTGGACGAGCAGGTTGTTCGACGTGCCCGGTCCGCCGTTGTTGAGGGAGACGAACAGCGGATATTCCTTCATCGCGTTGATCGTGTTGAGCAGGATCACGATGAACGAGGTGGGCGCGATGCTCGGCAGCGTGATGCTCCTGAACTGGCGCCAGGGGCCGGCACCGTCGAGCGAGGCCGCCTCGTAGTACGACACCGGCACGTTCTTGATCGCCGCGATGAACAGCAGCATCGAGAAGGCCGTGCCCCACCAGGCACCCGCCATCACCACGACGCCCAGCGACAGGTCCGCGTTCGACTGCCACGCGATCGCGTGCCCGCCGAGCTTCTCGATGACGTAGTTGATCAGTCCGAAGTTCTCACCGAACAGCCACCGCCACAGGACACCCACGACGATGGGCGAGATGAGCCACGGGATGAAGAAGACGACACGTGCGACCGACGCGCCCTTGGCCTGCTTGCTCACCACGAGGTTGGCGATGAACAGCGAGAGCACGAAGTTCAGCGGCACGACGAGCACGGCGTACAGCAGCGTCCGGAACAGCGCGTCGTAGAAGGTGGAGTCCCCGAACAGGTTCTGGTAGTTGTCCAGCCCGATGAACTGGAACGCCCCCACACCGGTGTAGTTCGTGAACGAGTAGACGAGCCCGATCACCGCCGGCCACACGAAGAACAGCGCGAAGAGCACGACATTGGCCGCGATGAGGACGAGCGGCGCGAGTGTGTAGGTGCTACGTCGTTTCCTGGGCGGCCTCACGGACACGTCCGCGGCGCTATTTGTCATCTTCCTGACTTCCGTGCTGGTGGAATGGATCGCTGTGGGCTCACACCGTGAGCCCGGCATGACGTGGGCGACCAGGGTGGGCGGCGGTGTCTGGATCCCGCCGCCCGGCCCTGTGGCCCACGATCAGCCGCCGACCGCCGTGTTGTAGCCGTCCACGATGTTCTGCAGGGCCTTGTCGGCCGACTGCTGGCCGTTGATCGCCTTGCCGAGCTCCGTCTTGGTCGGGTCGGTGGTGAGGCTCTTGCCCTTCAGCACCCAGTTCGTCTGCGCGCTGTTGAAGTAACCCGAGATCGGCGCGTAGAGCGGGATCTCCTCGTTGTAGAGCTTGAACGCCGCCTGCGCCGCCGCGGACTTGAAGGGGTACTTCGGAGTCAGACCGCTCTCGACCGGGAGGAACCCGGAGCTCTCGACCAGCTCGGTGTAGTTCTTCGGCTCGTACACCCAGGACATGAACTTCGTCGCGGCGGTGGCCGCGGCGCCGTTGTTGTTGAAGCCGACCATCATGCCGCCGCTGTTGACGTCACTGGCCTGCACCGGCTGCGCGGGGGTCGGGACGCTCGCCCACTCGAACTTCTTGATGCTGTCCGCGAAGGCGGGCACCTGCCACACACCGGACCAGTAGGCGACGACGTCACCGCTCTGGAACATGGCCGACGGGTCGGCGCCGCTGGTCCACACCGACTTCGGCATGACCTTGTCGTCGTTCAGGCCGACGAAGTACTCCACGGCCTTCTTGGTCGCGGCGTCCGCCGAGAACTTGCCGGAGGAGTCCGCGTGGACGTACTTCCCGCCCATCTCGTACACCATGGCGCGCAGCCGGGACGGAGACTGGTCGAAGGTCAGGGAGTACTTGGCGCCGGTCTTCTCGCGGACCTTGTTGGCCGCCGCGATGAACTCGTCCCAGGTCCAGGTCTTCGCGGGCGAGGCGGGAACGGCGACGCCGGCCTTCTCGAACAGCGACTTGTTGATGAACAGGCCGGACGCGGTGACGTCCGAGGGGATGGCCAGCACCTTCCCGGACGAGTCCTTCGCCAGGAAGTTGGAGTTGATGTTGTAGCTCTTGTTGTTGGCGATGGACTTGAGGTCGACCAGCTTGCTCGACCAGATCGGGTCCAGCGCGGGCACGTCCGCCACGTCGGGCAGCGAGTTCGCCTGCGCGGCGTTGTGCAGCTTCGTCGGGTACCCGTCGTAGGGGATGTTGACGAGCTTGACGTTGACGCCGGTTTCCTTCTTGTACTGCGCGACCAGCTTCTTCCAGCCCGCGTCCTGCCCCGGAACCGTGGAGATCCAGAACGTCAGCGACTTCGCGTTACCGCCCGAGCCGGAACCCGACCCGCAGGCCGAGAGCAGCAGGGCACCTGACACAGCGACGGCAGCGAGGGGAACCAGGCGGCGCATGCCGCCGCGGCCGAGTCGGCTGGAGCGCCGCACACCCACAGTGGTCATCTTCGATCCCTTTTTCGTCGTAGGAGACGGAGCACGGCGCCGACCGATGCGGCACGGGTGCATTTTGCAGGAAAGGTCGCTTTCCGGGGGCACGGCCTCGCCCGGCCGCGTCGTCCACGCGGAGCGAGATCCCCGGCCGTCCTGGCCGCCACCGCACAAGCACACCCTCGTGCGGTTGCCGTACGTCACGTACGGGCTGAGAAGGCTCACCCCAAGTCGGTGTCCCGACCGACTTAGAAAGCGCTTGTCCGGACATTGGCAGACCAAGTCGGAGGCCGTCAATCCTTCGCCCCCGCACCATCGGTCACGGTTTGGACTCCTCTGGCGACCGCGAGCCGGGCGGCGCCCACCACGGTGCCGAGATCACCGACCGTGCTGCTGACCACGTCGGTGGGCCAGCTCAGCCGCCCCAGCTCGGTCCGCACACCGGGCAGGAGCTGCGGGTCCGTGCCCGTGCTGCCCCCGAGGACGATCAGTCCCGGGTCCAGTACGGCGGCCACGGCGGCGGCCAGCCGGCCCACGTCGGCGGCGTGCCGGCCGACCAGCGCGCTCGCCGTGCCGTGTCCCTGCCGGGCCAGGGCGAAGAGCTGGTCCGCGCTGCCGGGGCACGGCTCCCCGGTGTCCGGCCAGGCGGCCGCCGCCCGGCGCAGCAGCGAGCGGGCGCCCACGTACTCCTCCAGGGCCTCACGGCGCGGCTCCACGGCGTCGTCCCAGGGGTACGGCAGCCGGGCGAGCTCACCGGCCGCGCCGTTCGCGCCGCGCAGCACATGGCCGCCGACGACGATGCCGAGACCGATACCGACGCCGATCCGCAGATAACCGAAGGTGGTGCGGCCCCGGGCGGCGCCCTCGTGCAGTTCGGCGAGGGCGGCGCAGTTGACGTTGTTCTCCAGGTGGACCGGCACGCCCGGCGGCAGGGCGACCGTCATGGCGTCGAACACCGGGCCCGCCTTGGCGGTCGCGGGACGCATGCCCGCGCCCGCCCGGTCCCGCGCGGCGACGTCACCGACGGCGACGACGACCGTGCGCAGCGGAGTGCCGGCGGGCAGCGCGCCCAGGGCCTCGCGCACGGCGTCGGCGGCGTCCTCCCGGGAGCCGGTGGCCTCGGCCAGCAGGGTGCCGTCGAGGGCGCAGCCGCGCACCCGGGTGAGGGCGGGGCCGAGGTCCACGGCGAGTACGGCGCCTGCGGCCGGGCCGAGGCGGTAGACGGCGGCGTTGCGTCCCGTGCCGCCGGAGGCGGTGCCGGAGTGGGCGGCGAGCCCGACGTTCTCCAGCTCCACGACGGCGGAGGACACCGTCGGCTTGGAGAGGCGGGCCAGGCCGGCGAGCTGCGGCCGGGTCGCGCTGCCGGCTCTCGCCAGCACCTCGAACACCGCGCTCGCGCTCTCGGTCAGCCGGGCCGCCCGCGCCACGACGTGTTCCACACTTCCCCCAGTTCACAGGCCGCGTTCCCGGTAGGTGTCCGTGGGATGCGGCGATGGGATGTCCTGACGTCACGCGGACCCGGACAACGGTCCCTGTGACCGAGTTCGCGATGAGTCTTGACGCACTGTACTTCGTTAGTTAACTTCCTAACGAACGTCACGGTACTCGCCTGCCGTGGTCCGTCAGAAGCCCGTCCCGGGGCTTCCCTAGTGCTTGAACTGCCGTTCCCCCGGACACGGTTCGCCCAGCCGTCGCAGCACTGCGCAACGACGAAAGAGGTTCCGTGCAGGACTTCACGCCCCTCGTGGTCGGCATCGACGTGGGTGGCACCAAGACACATCTGCGCGCGTGCGCGGGCCCGGATGTCGTCGCCGACCACATCCGTGCGAGCAGCGGCTGGCGGCCGCACGACCCCGCGACCGCCGCCGACTGGCTGACCGCGCTCGTCCATGACGCCCTGCCCGCACCCGCGCGACCGTCCGCGGTCGCCGTGGGCGGGCACGCCTGCGAGACACCCCGCCAGTGCGCCAAGATCCGTGCCGCGCTGGAGGAACGCCTCAAGGTGCCCGTCCTGGTCGTCGGCGACGCCGAACTGCTCGTTCCCGCCGCCGGATTGGACAAGGGCGTCGGCCTGGTCGCCGGCACCGGTTCCGTCGCGGTGGGCCTGCTCGCCGACGGCGGCCGACTCCAAGTGGGCGGCTGGGGAGCGGTGTTGGGTGACGAGGGCGGAGCCGCCGGCCTCGTCCGCGAGGCGGCCCGCGCCGCCTGGGCCGCGCACGACCGCGGCGAGGCCCCGGACGAACTCGCCCTGGGACTCGTCGAGGCGTTCGGTGTGGCCGAAGTGCCCGGACTCGGCGCCGCGTTGGAAAGCGCTTCCGACGTCTCCGCCGACTGGGGACGGCACGCCCGTGTCGTCTTCACCGCGGCCGACGCGGGCTCGCTCCTCGCGCGCGAGGTGATAGCGGAGGCAGGCCGGTCCCTCGCCGCGCTCGTCGTACGGCTCGCCGAACGCGGCGTCCCCGTCGACGACGTGGTGGTCTCGGGCGGCACCGTCCTCGCCCAGCCCCGCCTGTACGACGCCCTCACCGCAGCGCTCGCCGAGCGGGTGCCGGGGGCGCGTCCGTGGCCCATCCAGGTGCCGCCCGTCGAGGGCGCGGTGGCACTGGCCCGATCGATCCTGTGAACCGCACGGCCCCCGTTCACCCGGGGGTCATGTCGTGGACGCCGAACCCCCTCCGACGGGACACGGCCCACCGTAAATCTTCGCACGTACGCACCAGTTGACGTATGCGCTTTCCCACGTCGTACGGTGCACCCCGAACCACAGCCGATCGCACGACCCCCTCCCTGGTCGCACGACCTCGCCGGCCTCATCGGCCGTAGAACTCAAGAGAGGCACACCCATGCCGTCACCCGCCGGGCAGCGCACGAACGCCGTTCGACCCGCCGTGAACAGACGTGGTTTCCTCAAGACCTCGCTCGGCGCCTCGGCCGCCGTGGTCGCCGCGCCCACGCTGGTCAGCTGGCTGGCCACCGCGGACGCCAAGGCCGCCACGGCTCCGCTCGCGTTCGTCGACGACTACAAGACGAACGTCATCGCGAACCTGACGCCCGAGACCAACGCCGTGGTCCGGATCCTCGGCGGCATGGCCCAGATATGGAAGACCGGCGCCGCCTGGAACACCGGCACGCCACTGCGCCCCGAGATCCTGCGCGCCAACATGCGGTACTGCGTCGACCTCACCGCCCACCGCACCGAGGCCCAGGCGAAGGAGGCGTTCCTCTACGACCGCCAGCACCAGAGCTACGCGATGATCGCGGGCCTCGGCCCGCTGGCCGACCTCTACAAGTCCGGTGCCCTGGCGGTCACTTCGATCACCAGCGCGCCCGACGGCACGCCCGCCACCACGATCAACGACGCCGTCCCGGCCGACGCGCCCGCCGGTGCCGCGCTCGGCGCGGGCTCGCACGACTCCGCGCTCGGCAAGGTGGCCGAACTGGTCGACACCCTGCGCGGCAACTACGCCTCGGGCAACCCGGGCAAGTACGCCTACCAGTACCCGCGTCCGTGGCGCATGAACGAGAAGAGCGAGGTCGTCGACACGGGCAAGGTCGACGCGCTCGGCTACCCGGTCTACGACTCCAAGGTGATCGTCGCACCCCAACTCCTGCGCCAGCGCAGCACGTCACCGGTCGACGACGGCGGTTTCCCCAGCGGCCACACCAACGCCTTCCACCTGGCGGGCCTCGCCTACGCGTACGCCGTACCGGAGCGCTTCCAGGAACTGGTCACCCGCACCCTGGAGTTGAGCCACACCCGGATCATGGCCGGCATGCACTCCACGGTCGACGTGATGGGCGGCCGCATCATGGCCACCGCGCTGGCCGCCGCCACCCTCGCCGACCCGGCCAACGCCGAACTCAAGGCGGCCGCACGCGCGCAGGCCCTCGCCTACTTCGAGGCGAAGACCGGCACGACGGCGGACACCCTCTACGCGTACGCCCACTCGGCGACCACCGCGACCGACCCCTACGCGGACCGGACCGCCAACTCCCGTCTGGTGGAGCCCAAGTTCACCTACGTGCTGACCCGCAGCGGCCGTGACAAGCCGCTGACCGTGCCCAAGGGCGCGGAGGTCCTGCTGGAGACCCGGCTGCCGTACCTCTCCGCGGCCCAGCGACGCGAGGTGCTGCGGACCACCGCGCTGCCGTCCGGGTACGTCCTGCTGGACGGCCTTGAGCAGTGGGGGCGCCTCAACCTCTTCGCGGCGGCGGACGGTTACGGCTCCTTCGAGTCCGACGTCGTCGTCTCCCTCGACGCGGCGGCCGGCGGCTTCGGCGCGGCCGACGCCTGGCGCAACGACATCGACGGCTGCGGCGGCCTGACCAAGCAGGGCACCGGCACGCTCACCCTGACCGGGCACAACGCTTACACCGGCGGGACCGTGCTCAAGTCCGGTGCGCTGGTGGCCGGTTCGCCGCACGCGCTGGGCCACGGTGACGTGAGCGTGCTCGGCGGTGCGCTGCGGGTCTCCGAGTCCGTGCAGATCCACGGCAGCCTCACCCAGCAGTCCGCCACGCTGGAGGTCACGCTCCGCTCGGGCCACCAGCCCGCCGTCGAGGTCACCCGGCGCGCGACCCTCGGCAGGGGCAGCACGCTGTCCCTCCAGTTCGACGCCGGGCACCCGCCGGTCGCGGGTTCCACGGTGCGGGTCCTGAGCGCGTCCTCGCTGCGCGGCCAGTTCGACAGCGTCAAGGTGAACTCGGACAAGCTGCGGGCCGTACCGGTGTATACGGCGGAAGGTCTGTCGGTACGACTCCTGAAGCGGTGACGCCCCTGGTGGCGGGAGCGGTGCGACAGTAGGGCCATGAAACGGCCCCGGCCCGCTCCCGCCACCGCGCGGCCGGCCTCACCGCAGGGCGGATGATGGCGCGCGAACAGCACTCGGTCCTCGACCCCGACACCCTCGACGACGGCGGTGGCGGGGAATCGCCGCCGCGCGCCGAGGGCTCGCGGTCGGCACGCCTCTACGCCGGACTGCGGCGCCGCAAGCGGTGGCTGTTGCCCGTCCTCGTGGTGGTGCTCCTCGCACAGATGGCCGCCGTGATGATCACGACCGCCGTGCAGCAGACGCCGACCATCGACGAGCCGGTGTACGTGGCCACGGCCACCGTCTATCTGCGCGAGCACAGCCTCGACTACAACCCCGAGCACCCGCCCCTCGGGAAGCTGGTGATCGCCGCCGGAATCGCGCTCGCCGACCCGCACTTCGACACCGACTACCAGGGCGACCAAGGGGCGTTGGGCCGCCACCTGCTGTACGAGTCGGGCAACGACCCCTGGCGGCTGATGTTCTGGGCCCGGCTCCCGGTGATCGTACTGACCCTGCTGTTCGGGCTGGTCGTGTTCGCCTTCGCCCGCGAACTCGTGGGCCCGGCACGGGGGTTGGTGGCGCTCGCCCTGTACGCGTTCTCGCCCGATGTCATCGCGCACGGCTCGCTGGCGACGCTCGACGTGCCGGAGGCCGGCTTTCTGCTGACGTCGGTGTGGCTGCTGTGGCGGGCCCGACGGCGCCCGAAGCTGTATCTGCCGCTCGCCGGGGCCGCGCTCGGGGCCACCGTGGCCACGAAGATGAGTGCCCTGCCCGCCGTCCCCGTCCTCATGCTGCTCGCCGTCGCGTCGGTGTGGTCCGCCCGCCGCCCGGCCGAACGCGCGGCCCGGCTACGGGTGTTGGCGCTCGGAGCCGCGGGCGCGGCCGTGCCGGCCGTGGTGGCGCTGGCCGTCGTATGGGCGTCGTATCTCGTCGTCGATCCGCAGCTGCGGTTCACGTCGACGGAGCCGGTGCCGGTCATCGACGGGCTGCGCGGGCAGTTGGTGCCGCTGCTGCCGTTCCCGCGCGCGTTCCGGGACGGGATGCTCATCCAGTTCGGCATGGAGGACTACCCGTGGCAGGGCTTCCTGTTCGGGCACCTCTACACCGGGTCGCACTGGTACTACCTGCCGGTGGCCCTGATGGTGAAGACCCCGCTCGGCATGATCGTCCTGTGGGCGGCGGGTGCCGTCGCGCTGGTGGCGGTACGGCGGTTGCGGCCCGCGGCGCCGTATCTGCTGGTCCCGACGGCCGTGCTGCTGGCCACGGCGATGGACGGCTCGCGGGACTTCGGCACTCGGTACGCGATCTTCGTGCCGATGTTCCTGGCGGTCGCGGCGGCCTGTGTGCCGGCGCTGCGGTCGTGGTGGCGGTGGGCTCCGCTGTCCGCGGGGGTGCTGGTGGCGTTCGTCGCGGTGAGTTCGCTGCGGACGTTTCCCTACTATCTGCCGTACTCGAACGAGGCGTTCGGCGGTCCGTCCAAGACCTATCTGCGGCTGCACGACTCCAACGTGGACTGGGGCCAGGACCTCGGCCGCCTCGCCGACCGGCTCCACGAGCGGTACGCGGGCGAGCGGGTCTGGCTCGTCTACAAGGGCAGTGGTGTGCCGTCGTACTACGGCATCGAGTCGTCCGATCCGCGCAAGGCAGGGGTGCGCGACGTGCACGGGCTGCTGGTCGTCTCGGACACCGCGATCGACAAAGCCCGGGGAGAACTGGCCGAGTTGATCGACAGCAGCCGTCCGATCGATCAAGTCGGTCATTCGATCACGATCTACCGGCGCTGATCACCCTCTGGTCACAACGCTCCGTGAGCTATGTTCAGTGGCTGTGGGAGACAAAGGAAGCGCACCGGTGCCATCGCCGCAGCAGGCACGCGCCCAGGCATCCGTGATCACCTCGGGAAAAACCGACCCGGAAGTCGGCGCGGCACCGACGTCCCAACTCAGGGAACTCTTCGACGGGCCACGACTGTCACCGGGCCAGCGGCGCATCGCCCAGTACCTGATCGAGCACATCACCGAGGCCGCGTTCCTCTCCATCACCGATCTCGCGGAGCGCGTCGGCGTCAGCCAGCCCTCGGTGACCCGGTTCGCCGCGGCGGTCGGCTTCAGCGGTTACCCGGCGCTACGGGAGCGGCTGCAGGCGATCGCCCTGCGCACCCTTGCGGGCGGCCCGGCGGCCGAGGAGAACCGGAGCAACGAACTGCAGGCCGCGGTCGACGCCGAGATCGCGAACCTGGAGAACCTGCGCCGGGACTTCGCCGACCCCGACCGGCTGATCGAGGTCGGCCGCGAACTGTCGGCGTCCACCCCGCTGACCGTCCTCGGCCTGCGCATCTCCGTCTCGCTCGCCGAGTACTTCGCCTACGCGGCGCGCCGGATCCACCCCGATGTGCGGCTGGTGACCCGCGGCGGCAGCGTCGCCTACGACGCGATCCTGCAGTCCCGGGAGGCGGGCGGCACCTGGCTGCTCGCGTTCGACATGCCCCGGCACGCGCACGAGACGCTCACGACGCTCCGGGTGGCGCGCAGCGCCGGGCTCAAGGTGGCCCTCGTGACCGATCTGGCGCTCGGCGCGCTGGCCGACGAGGCCGACGTCACCTTCGCCACCGGCACCGGCTCCCGCCTGGTCTTCGACTCGTATGCGGCCCCCGGGGTGATGGCCTCCGCGCTGCTCCAGGCCATGACGGACGCCGATCCGGAGCGGACCCAGGCCCGCCTGGAGGACTACGAGCAGATCGCCGAGCAGCACCAGTTCTTCATGCGGGACTGACCCGCCACTCCCCCCCTCATAGGTATGCGCACTGGGACGATTACGCCCTTTTCGCGCATGAATGTTTTCATACGCCTTGCAAAGCGGACGGCATATATAAATACTGCTCACGGATCGCACCCGCCCCGAGAAAGCCCGGTCCGCCCATGCGCACCTCCGCTCGACCCGCCGCGCCGGCGACACCTGCTTCCCGGGGCCCTCTCACGAGCACGCCCTGCCGCCGTCTCCTACCCGCGTCGGCGCCGGGCGTGTTCGGTAGGGCATCGCCTGCGCGAGCGCCCAAGGCGGCCTCGGTCATCCCCTGGGCCGGGGCCGCCTCATACCGTCGACCCACCCCCGCGACGCCGCACACCGGGAAGCGATGACATGCAACTGACCACCACGCGCATCAGCCAGGACTGGCCCTGTCAGGTCAAGACACCCGGCAGCTACGACTGGGAGCGCTCGGCGGCCAAGTGGCTGCGCGAGCTGGTGCCGGCCCGCTACGCCAGCTACCCCGCGTTCATCCGCCACCCCGTCCTGCTCGCCCGCCACGCGCAGATCCAGGTCCAGCACGAGATCCGGGTGGCCCGCACCGCCCTGCAGACCGCGCGCGCCGACCTGCCCGGCATCGGCCTGCCCGAGTCGGTCATCGAGCACACCATCAAGCTGTACGCCGCCGAGGTCCTCCAGCTCCAGCACATCGCGCGCAGCGTGCGGGCCGTGACCGAGGCGCTGGTCGGGCACAGCACCGGACGCTGACCTGGCCACCGGTCGGGGTCAGTCGTCGTCGCGGTGCCGCCAGTACCAGAACACGCCCACGACGAGGGCGAGCAGCAGGACTCCAGGCAGGATCAGACCAGGGACGCGGGAGCCGCTCATCGGCGTGGCCTTCGGTTCGCAGCGGGCACGACGCCGCCGACCTGCGGCGCCGCGTTGTCCATGATGAGGCCCAACGGCCCCGTCAGCACCGCACTTTCCGCAGGCCTTGCCCGCGTTCGGAACCCCGTTCGCCTACTGCCCGTCGTCGAGCGTCGTGCGGGACTCCAGGTCCTTGCGGGTGTCGTCGCCGTACACGCCGTTCTCGTCGCCCCGGATGCCGTACCAGAGCTGGAAGCGGGCGACCGCGGCCGTGAGGGTCGCGTCGTACTGGCCGCTGGTCGAGCCGTTCTCGTAGACGTTGGGGATGCGCAGGAGGCGCTGCTCCAGCTCCTTGACCTGGGGGCCGCTGTCGCCCTCGCGGAGGGTGCCGGCGCCGTCCGGATCGGCGGTCCCTGCGGTGGTCGCCGTGGCGGACGCCACCGAAGTCGGCGTGCTGACCGGCTGGGCCGTACTGGCCTCCCCCCTGCCCGGCAGCAGCAGGGCGCAGGCGAAGCCGACCAGCGCCGCGGCGCTCACACCGACCACGATCGCGGCCCGGCGCAGGCCTGGTCCGAAGGGACCCGCGGTGGTCGGCAGCGGGTGCAACTCGCTGGGTACGGGCGGGAGTTCCTGTGTCTCGGCCTCGGAGCCGAAGAACGGCCGGGGCACCGGCACCGACTCGAAGACGGAGGAGTCCCGGCGAGGCTCCCGCATCAGCTCCGCGAGGTTGTCGGAGCGGCGGCGGCGCAGGACTCGGGCGGGTTCCAGCACCGGGCCGCCAGGCGACGATCCCGGTTCGGGCGGTGTAGACACACTGCTCTCCTTCCGTTCCGCGCGCACGGATGTCCGCCATCCCCCTGGAGAGATACGCGCGCACGGCCGCCGGAGTTCAGCTCGGCCCCACCGCTCGCACGAACCGGTGCAGGGATGCCTTCAGCGCGGCGACGAAGGCGTCCCGCCGGGTGTCGTCGAGCGCGTCCAGGGAGAGGTACGGGTTCAGGTCCTCCAGCTCGACCAGGAGCAGCTCGCCGTCCGGGGCGCGGCAGGCGTCGACGCGCTGAATGCCGTGGTCGATGCCGTTCCAGTCGACGAACCGCTGCGCGAACTCCAGGTCCGCGGCGGCGGGTTCGTAGGGTTCGAGCTGCCAGCGCTTCTCGGTGTCCGGGGCGTAGAGGGCGTACTGGAAGTCGTGGTCGACGAAGTAGAAGGACACCTCGTACGAGAAGTCGACGCACGGCTGGACGAGGACGCTCCCGTCGGCCAGCGCGGGCAGGCGGTCGGCCGGGACGATCTCCAGCCCTATGGAGTCGGCGCCGCGTTTGGGCTTGACCACATAGCGGTCCGTGCGGGGCAGCCGGTCCAGGTCCTCGACGCGGTCGACGGTCGGGATGACCGGGAACCCGGCGGCGCTCAGGTCGAGGAGGTACTGCTTGCCCGCCATGTCCGCCCGGCCCGAGAGCTGGTTGTAGACCCGGGCCCCGGTGCGGAGCGCGCGCTCGCGGAACGCGTCGTACTCGGCCTGATATCCGAGAACGGGCCCGCTGTTGCGGACGACGACCGCGTCGAAGCCGTCCATCAGCGCGGCGGCGTCCAGCGGATGGCACAGCGCCAGGTCGAAGTCCTCGCGCAGCCGGGAGGCCAGGTCGATGTCCTCGTCGCAGTAGCGGCGCCCGCGCGCGGGGTACGTCAGGTCGGTGACGTACAGGATGCGGGGGCGGGCGAGAGGGATGGAGGGCATGCCGGTTCTCCTTGGTCGAGTGCGTTCACCGAGAGCGTTCGCGCGGAATGATCAAAACGGTCGGCCCGCGGTCAACGGGCGAGCGCTCTGGCTCCGCAGGACGAGCGGATCCTCAACTCGGGGAGTAATTCGACGTGTTGACGCGGGGTCGGCCGGCAGCCGGTCGCGCGCTCGGCGAGCCGTTGCAGAAGGAGTCTCGCGGCCGCCTCCCCCACCGCTCGCTTCGGCGGGGCCACGGCGGTGAGCGGTACGTCGGCGAGCGGGGCGACCTCGTCGTCGTAGGCGATGAGCGCCAGGTCGTCCGGGACGCGGATGCCGCGGGCCCGGAGCCGGGGCACGAGCACGATCGCGTCCTCGTCGCTGTGCACGAGGGCGGCGGTGACTCCGCGCTCGCGGACCGCGTCGACCAGGTAGTCCACGCTCGATTCGTAGTCGCCGTGTTCGCGCACGGACGGGGCACCCCGGGCGTCGTCGAGACCGAGGGAGCGTACGGCCGACTCGTAGCCCGCGAGGATCCGCTCGGCGTGCGGGCCCTCCTGGAGTACGGCCGTGATCCTGCGGTGGCCGAGGGCGGCGAAGTGGCCGACGGCGACAGCGGCTCCGTGCGCGCGGTCGGTGCGCACCCGGTCCAGGGCTGCGGCGGGGTTGCCGGGCGGGGCCGAGCGTTCGACCAGGACGGTGGGCACACCCCGGTCGAGGAGCCACTGTTCCTGGCCGCCGACGGGGACACCGCCCGACCAACTGGGCGCGACGAGCAGCCCCTCGGCGCCGCCCGCGACGAGGTGCGCGGCCTGGACGGCGTCCTCCGTGTCGACGTATCCGGAGACGCCGAGGACGAGTCGGCCACCCTGTGCTCCCACGGCCTCGCGGGCGCCGCGCACTATGTCGGCGAAGAGCGAGGCGGTGGTCGGCACGATCATTCCGATCACGACGCCCTCGGCGGACGCGGTGGACTCGGCGGACTTCTTCCGCGCCGCCCGCGTCCCGACGGTGCTCCCGCCGCCCGGCCACACCACCGAGCCGTGCAGCCGGTGCACCCGCCCCTGGCCTGCCAGCGCCTCCACGTCACGCCTCAACGTGACGGCGGAGACGCCGAGTTCGGCCGCGAGCTCGGCGACCCGCAGGCTGCCGCGCTCACGGACGAGTTCGAGCACCCGCTCATGGCGCTGGTCGACGTGCGGTCGCATGGGTCCCCCTGAAGGTGAAACTGGTCGCGGTCACTCTATGCCGCGGATCGTGTCGATCGTTTTGATCGCATCGGTCGCTCCAGATCGGCAAGGGCACTCAGTTCCCCGGCGGGAGCGCACTGAGTGCCATCCCTCCCGCCCTGGTGCTACGTTCCCGTCCATGAGCTCCAAGCCGCCCATGCGGGACGCCCTGGTGGCGGCCGCCTTCCAGTTGTTCCTGGAGCGGGGCTACGAACAGACCACCATCGACGACATCGTGGCGCTGGCCGGGGTCGGGCGGCGGTCGTTCTTCCGCTACTTCCCGTCCAAGGAGGACGTGGTCTTCCCCGACCACGAGCGCTGCCTGGCCGACATGACGGCCTTCCTCGCCTCCGGCGGCGACGAGCACGAGCCCGTACGACGGGTCTGCGACGCGGCCCGGCTCGTGCTGCGGATGTACAACGAGAACCCGACCTTCTCCGTGCAGCGCTACCGCCTCACCAAGAAGGTTCCGGGGCTGCGCGCGTACGAGCTGTCGGTCGTGTGGCGCTACGAGCGCGCCCTCGCCGACTATCTGCGCGGGCGCTTCGCCGGCCGGCGCGACGGCACCCTGCAGGCGGACGTGATCGCGGCCGCCGTGGTCGCGGCGCACAACAACGCCCTGCGTTCCTGGCTGCGTTCGGACGGGCAGCGCGACGCGGGTGCCGAGGTGGACCACGCCCTGGGGTATGTGCAGTCCGCCTTCGGGCTCCCCCCGGAACTGCCCGTCGTGGAACAGCGGCCCGAGGACGTCGTCGTGGTCGTCTCCCGGCGCGGGGTCCCGCTGTGGCGTGTCGTCCAGGAGGTGGAGACCGCGCTCGGCCGCAGCTGAATCCGTAAAGCAAAGGGTACGCAGTGTCTTTACGCTTGGCACTCAGTGCCATACGCTGAGGTCGTGCACGGTGGCACGGCGAGCCGCGCACGTGCGTGCCCGGCCCAGCCGCGCACGCGGGATTCCGGCCGAGCGCAGGGAGTTGACAGCGTGTACCACCACTCAGGATTCGCGACCCGTCCGGCAGTCGGCTCCCCGGCGGGCCTCCTCGATCCGCCCACGGCGGACGGGGACACCATCCTCTTCCAACGCTGCACCTGGTGCGGAACGGCCATGTACCACCGGCTGTTGTGCCCGGTCTGCCAGGGCGGCGACCTGCGCACGGAGCGCAGCGAGGGCACCGGCACGGTCCGCCACTCCACGGTCGTGCACCGCAACACCCCCGCCGCCCGCAATGTGTCGCTGATCGAGATGGCCGAGGGCTTCGTGGTGCGCGGCCGGGTCATAGGCCCACCCATCGGCATCCACAGCGGCGACCGCGTCCGGCTGTCCACGGCGAAGGACCCGGTGCGCGGCGAGCCGGTCTTCCAGCTCCTCGACGAGCCGTACCGCGCCTGGCACTGACCTCACCCCGATCGGCGTCGGTCCAGGGACCGCGTCCGAACGGCCGTGGCGCGAGGCCGGGTTCAGGCCCGGCCGACGAAGATCGGCCGAATCCTCCTCCACAGGCAACCCACAGGCTCCGCTTCTCGTCCTCCGGCGCGCGAGAGGCTCCCGTGACACACGGGACGCCTGAGCCTGGGGTTCGAGGAGGAGAACACATTGTTCCGTGCCCGGCGAATATGGGTCACGGCCGCGACGGTGCTCGCGGTGGCGGGAGGGATGTCCGGGTCGGCGCAGGCGGCGCCACCGTCGGACGCCGGACCGTTCACGGCGACGGCGACGGCGACGGCCAACGACGGTACTCTTCCGCCGGGTTGGCGGATCACGGGGAAGGGTTCCGCGCGGCAGCTGGTCTGGCGCTCGGGCAAGCGGGTGCCCATGGGGGACGCGCGCGTCGAGTTCCATGCCGGGGGCCGGCTCCTCGGTGTGCCGAACCCGGCGAAGGACGGCCGGACGTTCCGGCTCGGCCTCGGTGCCGCCGCCTCCAGGCAGCTGACGGACCTTCAGGTAATGGCCGCAGGACGGCGGTTGGACGCCGCCGCTGACAACACCGGCTCCGGCACGGGCCGTTCGGAGGCCGCCGCGCGGCCCGCGGCCCAGCTCCCGGCCGGTGCGATCGACCCCGGCAAGCCGGGCACGTACCGTACGACGACCGGCGAGTACACGCTCAACTCGGTCCGGCTGCCCGGGTATCCGCAGCCGATCGAGATGCAGGCCGTCGTGGTCGCGCCGAAGGGCGCCACCGGCAAGCGGCCGCTCGCGCTGTTCCTGCACGGCCGCCACTACACCTGCTACAAGCCCGGCACCGGGGACATCACCGGCGACTGGCCCTGCCCCACCGGCCTCAAGTCGGTCCCGAGCTACCGAGGTTACCTGCGCGACCAGCAACTCCTCGCCTCCCAGGGCTATGTCACGGTGTCGATCTCCGCGAACGGCATCAACGCCCAGGACGCTGACGTCGAGGACGCCGGCGCGGAGGGCCGTTCGTCGCTGGTCCGGCAGCACCTCGCCCACTGGGCCGAGTGGTCCGCCCACCCGGAGACTGCTCCGGCGGTCGTCCGCGACGCGCCCCGGGCCGACCTCTCCCGCGTCCTGCTGATCGGCCACTCGCGCGGCGGCGAGGGCGTCAACCGCGCGGCGATGGACAGCCTCTACCCGCCGCCGGCCGCCCAGGACGGCTACCGCGGCCCGGTCCGCTGGAAGATCCGCGGCACCGTCCTCATCGGCCCGACGATCTTCGGCCAGAACCCGGTGGCCGACGTCCCGTCGGTGACGATCCTGCCCGGCTGCGACGGTGACGTCTCCGACCTCCAGGGCGAGGTCTACGTCGACGGCACACGCGGGGTCAGCCGGGGTGCCGCCCTGCACAGCGCGGTCTACGTCGAGGGCGCCGACCACAACTTCTTCAACACCGAGTGGACGCCGGGCCAGGCCCAGGCGCCCGCCGAGGACGACTTCTACGACGACCCCGACCAGCGGGACGCGGTGTGCTCGCCCGGCGCGGCGACGCGCCTGACCGCCGACCAGCAGCACAAGGCCGGCTCCACCTACATCGCCACGGCGGCACGGCTGTTCATCGCCGGGGACGACCGCGCGCGTGAGCTGCTCGACGGCTCGGGCCGCCGCGCCCCCTCCGCCGACCCCGCCCGGGTCCTCACCCACGCGGTGGGCGCGAACCGCGGCGCCGGTTTCCTCCCCGACGGCCAAGTCACCGTGTCCGGCGCCAAGTTGTGCTCCGCGGTGGACCCCGACCCGGCCGTCGCCTGCCTGAGCGACGACTCCAAGGGCATCTCGCCGCACTTCGCGCAGTGGGAGGCCACGAAGGAGGTCGGCCGCCGGGCCGTCGCCCTGCGCTGGTCCGCCGCCGGTTCGAAGGTGACGGTGCGTCCCGGCAAGCCGGTCTCCCTCGGCGGTGCCAAGGGCCTCGCCCTGCGCGTGATCGTGCCGCCCAACACCACAGGCACCCAGCTCGACGTGTCCGTGACCGACACCTCCGGCCACCGGGCGACGCTCGGCCGCGTCCGCGTCGACGGCCTGCCCGGCACCCAGCGCACCGCCTCCTACTGGGCCCGCGAGGTCCGCGTACCGCTGGCCGCCGCCTCGCACGCCGGGCTCGACCTGCGCCACATCAAGTCCCTTGACCTGACCCCGCGTTCGCGCACCGGCCAGGCCTGGCTGATGGACGCCTGGGCCTGGCGCCCCGGCACTCCGGCGGTCACCTCGGCCCCGCTCCCCCGCGTCGACATCGGCCGGCTCACCGTCAAGGAAGGGGACTCGGGCGTCAAGACGTACCGCGTGCCCGTCCAGGTGTCCGGCCACGGCAGCGGTCAGGTCCGCGTCTACATCAACAACCCGGCCACGAACCAGGACACTTCACGTCTGGTGACGGTACGGCCCGGCGGCGACACGATCGACGTACCGGTGAAGGTGGAGGGCAACACCCGCTTCGACTACGGCGTCCAGCACGACATCTTCGTGAAGGCGGTGCACGGCGCGGTGGTCGGCGCCCATCGAGGTGGGGTGACCACGGAGAACGACGACCCGATGCCCACGTTCAAGGTCACGCCGCTCGCGGACCGGGTCACCGAGGGCCAGCCCCTCAAGTGGAAGGTGACGCTGTCCGCACCGGCCGACGTGGAGCTGAACCCGGCGTTCCTCGTCCAACCGATCGCCTCCGGCGCGGAGTTGTCGACCCTGGACGTCGACCCGCAGTGGCTCAGTGAGAACTCCGGTGAGGAGGCCGCGCCGGAGCGCCCGCTGTCCAAGGTGCTGGGCCTGTTCCTCTGGACCACTGTCCCGGCGGGCCAGCTGAGCGGAGAGATCAGCGTGCCGACGATCACGGACCAGGTGACCGAACAGCCCGAGTCCGTACGGTTCGTGGGCGTGAACGAGAACGGGGATCCGCAGAGCGGCGGACCGGAGTTGACCGGCACGGTGCTCGACGCGTCATAGCGGAAGGCCGTAGCAGAAGGTCGTACGACGTGAAGGGGCCGCAGCGCGAAAGCTGCGGCCCCTTCGTCACATTCGCCCAGCGGACGCTCAACTCGCCTTCTGCGTCCCGCCGTTCATCTTGGCGCGGTTCTCGGTGAGGAGTTCCTGGACGCGCTGTTCGACCTCGCGGGGGTCGAGGCCGAGCGCGGCGCCGATGTGGGCGGACCACACCTCGGAGCGGAGGTTGGTCTCGAAGTCGAGGTCGGCGCGGACGTTCTCGCGGGTGGCCTGGCGGTTCTGGCTGACCATGACGAAGGTCGACAGGAAGATGGCCTCCAGGCTGACGATCATCGTGAGCAGCCCGTACGGATACGGGTCGAAGATCCCGCCCTTCCCGAGGAGTCCTTCGTTGAGGGCGATCCAGACGGCGAACCACAGCGCGTGGATGTAGACGAAGAGCATGGTGCCGGCGAACGCGGTGATCGCGTCGGCGACCCGGTCCTGGGTGCTGCGCATCCGGGCGAAGACGATGCGCTCCTGCCGCAGTCGCAGCTCGTCCGGGTTCAGCGCGGGATCCACGGGCGCTCCCTGGGTTCGGTGTGCAAGGGGTTCGTCCTCAGGGGGTGAGCGTCACGCGGATGCCGAGGGTGCCGTCGAGCCCGCGGCGCAGCCTGCTCCCGAGGAGTGTGATGCGCCCCGTGAGGCCGTACTTGCGGGTGATGAGCTTGCGGTAGCGGGCGGTGGTCTCGGCGTCGGCGATCTCGGCGGTGCCGGGCACCTGGTTGCCGGTCGGGTTGCCGCGCAGGTCGCAGGGGCCGACGAGGACGTCGGCCCGAGCCCGGATGCGCTTGACCTTCCAGGAGTCGGCGACCGTCCACACACCGAGGGTCTCGCCGTCGCGCACCACCCACACCGGGGTGGCGACCGGGGAGCCGTTCTTGCGGAAACTGGTGATCAGCAGGTACTGGCCTGCGCCGAGCCGGTCCAGCGGGGTCTCGTCCATGGTCGGCAGTCTAAGCACCCGCGGGTGCCCGCAGCAGATCGAGATACCGGCGGGCGAAAAGGTAGGCGTCGCCGGGCCAGCGCGCCGACAGATAGGCCCCGTCCCGCACGACGAACGCGTGCGTGTCGTCGCTCGCGGTGCCACGCCGGGTGAGTTCCTTGGGACCGCGCTCGAACTGCGCCCCGGGGTTGTCGAGGGCGCCCCGCACCTCGTCCTCCACGTAGGCGGGGTAGGTCCGGTAGTAGCGCCCGAGACGCCAGGCGGTGCTCAAGTAGGCAGTGCGTTCCATGTACTTGGGCAGACAGGTCGTACGGCGTCCGGCGATGATGCTGCGACCGGTGTCCGGGTCCTGGGTACGGGCGAGCACGAGAACCCCGTGACAGATCGCACCGACCGGACGGCCGAGCTTCCAGAACTCCCCCACCTTGGAGCTCAGTTCAGGGGATCCCAGGTACTGACGCATACCGGGCGCGTGTCCGCCGGGCAGCAACAGTCCGTCGAAGCGGGTCACGTCCAGGTCCGCCCACGCGACCGTGTCACCGAACTCCGGTGCGGCGGTGAGCTGTTCGTAGAACCGCTTGGGTTCGTCCTCGGCACCGAGCTGCCCGAAGAGCACGCCGGTCAGCAACCGAGGATCCGCGGCGGGCAGGGTCCCGGCCCGCTCGGTGGCGAAGACGACCTCGTGCCCGGCCTCGGTGAGCAACCGCCACGGCACGGCGACCTCGGTGACATCGAAGTCCCGGTCGGGAACGGGCATCAGCACGCGCATGGGGTCATCATGGCAGCCGGGGCGGGTGTCCATGACAGCACGGCGAGGGCACCGGGCTCCGTCTGGGTACCGCCGAGCCAACTCGGCCGTATGGACCGCTCGTTGGACGTACGCGCTGAAGCCGACCTTCCGTCCGGTGAACACACGAGCGCCCGGCCACGTATGGAGGAAGGGCACTCAACGACCGGAGAGTCCCGCGGTGTCGCACCGCACGTTCGGGGTTCGGGAGCCAAGCATGAGGCACGCACGACGACGGGTCATCCGGCGAGTTACACGGTTGGCGGCCGTCGGCGGACTCCTGCTGGGAGGTGCCATGGTCACCCAGGCGGCCATGGCCAGTGACTCTTCCGGCACGTCCGCCGCCACGCTCAGCGCGCCGCAGACACCCGCGGACAAGGGTTCCGCCCTGGTGGCGAAGCTCGGTTCGGCCCGTACGGCGGGCAGTTGGGTCGATTCCGGCGGCCGTACGGTCGTCGCGGTGACCGACGCGAAGACGGCGGCCGAGGTGACGAAGGCCGGTGCCGAGGCGAAGGTCGTGCCGTACAGCATGAACGTGCTGAACTCGGCTGCCGCGACGCTGAGTTCGGCGCCCAAGGTGCCGGGCACCGCGTGGGCGATGGACTACCGCAACAACCGGGTGCTGGTGGAGGCCGACAGCAGTGTCTCGGCCACCGCCTGGACCGCGATGACGAAGGTCGCGAAGGGCATCGGTGCCTCCGTCCAGATGCAGCGCACGCAGGGCAAGTTCACGACCCGCATCAACGGCGCGCAGCCGATCCTGTCGACCGGCGGGCGCTGTTCGGCGGGCTTCAACGTGACCGACGGGACGAACGACTTCATCCTCACGGCCGGGCACTGCGGGCCGGTCGGGTCCATCTGGTTCGCCAACAACCAGGGTGACCAGCAGTTGGGCAAGACGGTCTCCGACAACTTCCCCGGCAGCGACTTCTCGTTGGTGCAGTACGCGAGCGGTTCCGCCGGTGACGGCGCGGACGTCGTCGCGATCGGCAACGGCAGCGGGGTGACCATCACGGGCCTGGCCGACGCGGCCGTGGGCGAGAAGGTGTTCCGCAGCGGCAGCACCAGCGGGCTGCACGACGGCGAGGTGACCGCGCTCAACGCGACGGTCAACTACCCCGAGGGCACGGTCACCGGTCTCATCCAGACCACGGTGTGTGCCGAACCGGGCGACAGCGGCGGCCCGTTGTTCGCCAACGGCATCGCGCTGGGCGTCACCTCGGGCGGCAGCGGTGACTGCACGGCGGGCGGTACGACGTTCTTCCAGCCGCTGACCAAGGCGCTGGCCGCGCTGAACGTGAAGCTGCTGGTGGCGCCGAAGACGGCCGCCTCGCCCGCGCCGTCGGCCTCCGCAGCCGCCGGAGCGGCAGCAGCCGGTTCGGTCACCCCCGGAACCTCCGCGCCGGCGACGAATGCCACGGCGGAAGGGTCGACGACCCTGGCGGCCCGGCTCACGGACCCGAAGAACGTGGGTCCCGGTCTGCTGGTCATCGCGGGAAGTCTGATCGCGCTGGTGGCGACGCGCTGGATCCGCGCCGAGCAGGACCGCAAGGCGTTCCAGCGGCACTACTCGGCGATGTGGGGCTGATCACTCAAGGGAGTTCGACGAAGGTGATCGGGTCGGTCGGGTCTACAGGGGCTCGACCGGCTGGACCGGGGTCACGAGGATGGCCGGGCGGCGGGATACCGAATACCGACAACGACACCTGCGTCGGTCGACAGCGGCGGCGCTCAGGCCGCTTCAGCCGGGTGGGGAGCCGCAGCGGCCCACTCCATCACAAGCCGTCGGTACTCCTCGCGCTGCTCGACGCTCAGTGTCCCGCCCGATCGGTGCCACAGGGCCCTGATCTCCTCGTTGACCTCGGCTGCCGATCGCTCGGTGGCTGATTCAACGCTGGTGGACATGGTGTGAAGCATACGTCGCCGAAGGTGAAGGCGATGTGAGTAATCACGAGCTATTCGGACATATCGGACCGTGTTGCTGATCACGTCATCTGTCAAGCCCCGTAACGCAATTCACACCTCGGCCACACCGAGCACCAGCACCTGGATCGCCAACACCGCCGCGCCACGCGCCCAGTCGTGGAAGTCGGACACCTTCGTCTCCACGTCGAGCGGGGCGGCGAGCGGATGCCGGTGGGCGCGGAGCGTGTCGTCCACCGTCTTGCCCGCCACGTCGATCAGGCCGACGCCTTCACCAGCGAGCAGGATCTTCTGCGGCAGCACGAAGTTGGCGATCTGGGCGACCAACGTGCCCAGCGCGCGGGCCGCTTCGTCGATGACGCGGGCCGGCATGGCCTCACCGGCGGCGGCGCGGGCGAGGATCTCCTCGTAGCTCAGGTCGAGTCCGGTGGCGGCGCGGATCTGGTAGCGGATGCTGGGGATGGTCAACAGCGAGACGGCGCTGCCCCGTTGACCGGCGGGGGTGATCGGGCCGTTGGGGTTCAGGATCCAGTGGCGGCCGAACCCGCGGTCCTCCTCGGCGTACGGCACCCGCTTTCCGCCGAGGACGAGGCCGTAGCCGATCCCGGCGCCGATGGTGAGGACGACGAAGCGGTCGAGGCCCCGCCCGGCGCCGAACCAGGTCTCGGCCTCCACGAGCGCGGCCACGTCGTTCTCGACGACGACCGGCAACCCGGTGCGCTCCTCGACGAGTTGGGCCAGCGGGACGTCGCTCCACTGCAGGAAGGCCGACTCCCCCACCACCGCACGGTCCTGGACGAGTCCGCCGACGCCGATACCGATGCCGGTGAGCGTGGGGAAACGGGCGGTGAGTTCGGCGGTCATCTCGCCCAGCAGATCGGCCACTCGGGCGGGATCGTGGGTGGTGAGCGGCCGGTCGAGGCGGGCGACGATGTCGCTCCTGAGGGTGGTGACGACGCCGTAGACCATGTCCTCGGTGACCTTGAAGCCGAGGAACGTGCGCGACTCGGCGACCACGTCGAGGGGCTGGGAGGGGCGGCCCTGGCGGATCTCGGCCGGGCCGCCGCCGTCGGCGACCTCGACCAGCAGGCCGGACTCGATCAGCGGTTTGGTGAGGCGGGTGAGGCTGCCCGCCGAGAGGTCGAGCCGGCGCGCGAGGTCGGTGCGCGACAGCGGGCCGTGGACGAGGACCTCGATCGCGACGGAGCGTTCACCGGGGCTCAGCGGCTGCCAGCTGGCGGCACGTGTGGTCATGAGGGTCACACTCCCACAGGGTTTCCCTCCCCGAGGTTTCTTTTCCTCTGGAAGTAACAGGGCCACTCTACGACCACAATCCCGCACAGAAAAGATCCATGCACGGCTATTGACGCCTGGATTCTTTCGTGACGAAAGTAAGTGGCCCGAGGACGAGCCGTCGTAGACAAGGGAGTCTCCAGATGACCATCGCCTCAAGCAGTCCCCCGACCCGCAGGCCGCGGGCCCGTGAAGACAGCGGCGACGGTCGGCTGGCGGCGGTCTTCATCGCCCCGGCCCTGCTGGGTTTCCTGGTCTTCCTGCTCTGGCCGACCCTGCGTGGCATCTATCTGAGCTTCACCCGCTTCAACCTGCTGACCCCGGCGAAGTGGGTGGGCCTCGACAACTACGACCGGATGGTTCACGACCCCATCTTCTGGTCGTCGTTGAAGGTCACCGTCGAGTACGTCCTCATCAACATCGGCATCCAGACGGTGGCGGCCCTCGCGATCGCTGTCCTGCTCCAACGGCTCACCCAGTCCGCCCTGTTGCGCGGGATCGTGCTCACGCCGTACCTGATGTCGAACGTCGTCGCCGGCATCGTCTGGCTGTGGATCCTCGACACCCAGCTCGGTATCGGCAACGAGATCATCGGCGGGCTCGGCTTCGACCACATCCCGTTCCTCGCGGACAAGACCTGGGCGATCCCGACGATCGCCCTGATCAACGTGTGGCGGCACGTCGGCTACACCGCGCTGCTGCTCTTCGCCGGGCTGCAGGCCATCCCGGGCGACATGTACGAGGCGGCCAAGGTGGACGGCGCGAGCGAGTGGCGCATGTTCTGGCGGATCACGATGCCGCTGCTGCGCCCGGTCCTCGCGGTCGTGCTGATCATGACGGTGATCGGTTCGTTCCAGGTGTTCGACACGGTCGCGGTGACCACCGCGGGCGGCCCGGCGAACGCGACGAACGTCCTCCAGTACTACATCTACGGCTCAGCGTTCGGCCGCTTCCAGTTCGGCTACGCGTCCGCGATGTCCGTGGCCCTTCTGATCGTGCTGAGCGCGATCACGTTCCTCCAGTACCGGCTCACCCGCGCCGGCCAGACCGACCTCGGCTGACCGGAAGGAGTCGACATGGCCACCCTGACCACCACGCCCAATGTGCCCAACACCCCTACGCCTACGGCAAAGCAGGAGATCGTACGCCCGCCCCGGCCCCGGCCCTCCGTCGGCAAGATCGCCGCCTGGATCGCGATGGCCGCGATCACGCTGATCACACTGCTGCCCTTCTACTGGATCCTGCGCACCGCCCTCTCCAGCAACACCGGGCTCGCCGCCCACCCCTCGGACCCGCTGCCGGTCGACTTCACCACCGGCGGTTTCGAGCGGGCGCTCGGCCTCCAGTCGACCAAGGAGGCGATCGCGCAAGGCGGTTCGGGCGGTGGCCTCAAGTTCTGGCGCTATCTGCTCAACTCGGTGGTCGTCTCGACCCTGGTCACCGTCTGCCAGGTGTTCTTCTCCGCGATGGCCGCCTACGCCTTCGCCCGGCTCCGCTGGCGCGGCCGGGACCGGATGTTCGGTCTCTTCCTGGCCGGGCTGATGGTGCCGGCCATCTTCACCCTGCTGCCGAACTTCGTCCTCATCAAGCAACTCGGGCTCGTGGACACCCTGTTGGGGATCTCGCTGCCGACGATGTTCATGACGCCGTTCGCGGTGTTCTTCCTCAAGCAGTTCTTCATGAACATCCCGCGCGAGGTCGAGGAGGCCGCCCTGCTCGACGGCGCGGGCAAGGTCCGCGTCTTCTTCCGGGTGCTGCTCCCGATGGCGGCCACCCCGGTCCTGACCCTGGGCGTGCTGACGTACATCACGTCCTGGAACGACTACTTCTGGCCGCTGATGGTGTCCTACAGCGACAGTTCGCGCGTGCTGTCGGTGGCGCTGGCGATCTTCCGCTCGCAGACCCCGCAGAGCGGCTACGACTGGTCGGGCCTGATGGCGGCGACCCTGATCGCCGCGCTCCCGATGCTCGTGCTCTTCGGGGTGTTCGCGCGCCGCATCGTGAGTTCCATCAGCTTCACCGGAATCAAGTAAGGGGCAGGGCATGCGACTTCGTACGGTCACGGCATTGACCGGGGCGCTCGCGCTGTCCCTGACTGCGGGCTGCGCGCAGGGCGACTCCGTGGGGTCGGCCTCGAACACGGTGACGTACTGGCTGTGGGACGCCAACCAGCTCCCCGCCTACCAGGCCTGCGCGAAGGGCTTCGAGCAGCAGAACCCCGGACTCAAGGTGAAGATCACCCAGTTGGGCTGGGGCGACTACTGGACCAAGCTCACCGCGAGCTTCATCGCGGGCACCCAGCCGGACGTGTTCACCGACCACATCCAGAAGTTCGGCCAGTTCGCCGACCTGAAGGTGCTCCAGCCGCTGGACGACCTCGACATCGACGCGTCCGCCTACCAGCCCGGTCTCGCCGCCAACTGGCAGGGCCAGGACGGCCATCAGTACGGCACACCCAAGGACTGGGACACGGTCGCCCTCTTCTACAACCAGAAGATGGCCAAGTCGGCGGGTCTGAGCGCGGACCAGCTCAACAGCCTGTCCTGGAACCCCACGGACGGCGGCACCTTCGAGAAGGCCATCGCGCATCTGACCATCGACAGGAACGGCAGGCGCGGCGACGAACCGGGCTTCGACAAGCACCACGTCAAGGTGTACGGCATGGCCACCGGTGGCGCCGGTGACTCCGACGGCCAGACGACATGGAGTCCCTTCACCGCCTCGGCCGGCTGGAACTACACGGACAAGGCGCGCTGGGGCACGAAGTACCAGTACGACAGCAAGACCTACCAGCAGGCGGTCAAGTGGTACTTCGGCCTGGCGAAGAAGGGCTATCTGGCGCCGTTCACGGACTACAGCGACGGCGCGAACCCGCCCAACGTGCAGATCGCGGGAGGCAAGGCGGCGACCGCCTTCGACGGCGCCTGGATGATCTCCACGTACGCCGCGGCCAAGGGAATCAAGATCGGCACCGCCTACACCCCTACCGGTCCGACCGGGAAACGGGCGACCATGATGAACGGACTGGCCGACTCGATCACCAAGAACGCCCCCAACAAGGCGGGCGCGCGGAAGTGGGTGACCTACCTGTCATCGGACAACTGCCAAAAGACCGTGGGCAGTTACGGCATCGTCTTCCCCGCGACCCCGAACGGCACGAACGCCGCCGTCGCCGCCTACAAGAAGAAGGGCATCGACGTCACGGCCTTCACCCGGCCGGTCGCCGACAAGAAGGACTTCGCCACCTTCTCCTTCCCGATCACCAACTACTCGGCGGACGTGTACGCGTTGATGCGCCCCGCCATGCAGGACGTCTACGCCAACGACGCACCGGTCAGCGGCCTCAGCAAGACCAACAAGCAGATCAACTTCATCCTCGGCCAGTGATGTCCGGCCGGTGATGTCCGCGCAGTGAAGTTCGTTCAGTGAAGTTCGTTCAGTGAAGTTCGTTCAGTGATTTCCGCTCAGGGAAATCCCCGTCAGAGAAGGACACGCACCCATGACGTTCTCCCTCGGCATCGTCGGAGCAGGCCAGTTCTCCGGCCAGTTCGCCCGACTGTTCCAGGCCCACCCGGGCGTGAGTGAGGTCTATGTGACCGACCTCCTGCCGGAGCGGGCGGAGCAACTGGTCGCCGAACAAGGGCTGGCGGGCACTTTCCCCTCCTACGAGGCGATGCTGGAATCGAAGGCCGTCGACGCCGTCGCGATCTTCACCCAGCGCTGGACGCACGGCCCCCTGGTCCTCCAGGGACTCGGCGCCGGCAAGCACGTGTACTCCGCGGTCCCCATGGCGATCAGCACCGACGAGATCGCGGCGATCATCGACGCGGTCAAGGCGACCGGACTGACGTACATGATGGGCGAGACCAGCCAGTACAACCCCGCGACCGTGCACGCCCGCAACCAGATCGCGGAGGGCGCCTTCGGGCGGATCTTCTACGCCGAGGGCGACTACGTCCACGACATGGACCTGGGGTTCTACGAGGCGTACCAGTACAGCGGTGGCGACAACTGGAAGGCCACCGCCAGCTATCCGCCCCTGCTCTACCCGACGCACTCGGTGGGCGGGGTGCTCGGCGCGTGGCAGACGCATGCGGTGAGCGTGTCGGCGATCGGCGTCGTCGACGAGCGCGGGGACGGTGTCTTCGACAAGGAGGTCAGCCAGTTCGGCAACGACTTCTCCAACGCCACCGCGCTGTTCGAGGTCGCGGGCGGCGGTTCGTTCCGTACGAACGAGTTCCGGCGGGTCGGCTATCCCTCGCAGATCCGGGAGTCGCGTTTCCGGTTCTTCGGCACGGACGCGAGCATGGAGCAGCTCGCGACGGTGGCGTTCTGGCAGGACAAGAAGGGGGTGCAGGACATCAGCGAGCTGCTGGAGCCCAAGCCCACCATGTCTCCTGACGATCCGTCACTCCAGCACATCGCGCCGGATCTTCGGGCCGCCTTCACCTCGGGCTCGGCGCCGGTGCACGACCGGTCGCGGCTGCCGCGGGAGTTCGACAACCTGCACAACGGCCATGAGGGCAGCCACCACTTCCTGGCGGACGACTTCGTGACGGCGGTCAACTCCCGCACCCTGCCCAGCGTGAACGCGTGGGTCGCGGCCCGCTACACCCTGCCGGGCATCATCGCGCACGACTCGGCACGGCAGGGCGGGGCGAGGCTGGAGATCCCGGACTTCGGCGACGCGCCCGCGTAACCGGGTTGGTACGCAAGCCGGGTGACCGACTGTCAGGTGCCCGGCTTGCGGCCGTACACGAAGACGTCGTCGCCGTTCTTCAGCAGCGACCAGTACTTCTTGGCGGTGGCCGGGGTCATGTTGACGCAGCCGTGCGAGCCCGGCGGGTTCCACATGCTGAGGCTGACCGAGTGGAAGGCCTGGCCGCCGTCGAAGAACTGGCTGTAGGGCATCGGCACGTTGTAGATGTTCGAGACGTGGTCGATGTCCCGCCAGTAGATCTTCTTCAGACCGGTGCGGGTCTCGTAGCCGTTGCGGCCGGTGCGGACCGGGACCGGGCCGTAGACGAGCCGGCTGCCGTCCTGGATCCAGCTGATCTGGAGCGTGAGGTTCACGCAGGCGATGCGGCCCTTGTTCGTCGGGCACTTGCCGGCCGCGTTCGGCTTGTTGCCCACGGCCTTCTGCTTGTTCATGAGGTCCATCACGCCCCAGGTGACGGACCCGGCGTAGCCGATGTTCGGCGTGATGCCGTGCTTGGTCTGGAAGGCCTTGATCGCCTTGCAGTCGGCGGCGGACTGCTTCCCGTCGACCGGTCGGCCGAGGAACTTCTCGACCTGCTTCTGGTACGGCCCCTTCTGCGTCGTACAGCTCGTCGCCGCCTGCGCCGGAGCACTCCCCAGCACGAGCGTGAGCGGTGCCACCAGCCCGGTGATACCGAGCGCTATGGCACCTCGTCTGCGTATGTCCCCCATGTCGGACCCTCCCCCTTAGCCGGAACTGCGATCTCTGCCACCTAGACCGGTGCGCGGGCGACAGGGTTGTGGCCCGGGCCGGACCGCGACGAAACGGTGACATTCTCCGCCGCCGGGCGGGCTCCGCGGAAGACGGCATTCATAAGCGGACGACGGGTTTCCAGGTGGCCCCCACCGGTTAGGCGTGATCAGTCAGCATTCCGCGGACCGCACGGAGCGCGAAGCGGAACCCACCGACGACACGCACAGGTGCACATGAGGTCAGACAGGCGGGACCCCGCAGGCCCGAACGAACCGCGACGTGGGCTCGGCTCGGGAAACGCGCGCACCGAACGGATGGTCCGGACGCTGCTGCGCCGGCGCAAGAAGGCCCTGAGCCCGGACGACGTGAAGGTGGCCGACCGGCCGGCCGTACGACGGGCCGTGTCGGCCGCGGCCCTGGGCAACACCATGGAGTGGTTCGACTTCGGCGTCTACGCGTACGTCGCCTCGACCCTCGGCAAGGTCTTCTTCCCGGGCAGCTCACCGGGCGCCCAGGTCATCTCGACGTTCGCGACCTTCGCGGCGGCCTTCCTCGTCCGGCCGCTCGGCGGGCTCGTGTTCGGGCCCCTCGGCGACCGCGTGGGACGGCAGAAGGTCCTCGCCGTCACCATGATCATGATGGCGATCAGCACCTTCGCGGTGGGCTTCCTGCCGGGCTACAAGACGATCGGCCTGGCCGCACCGGTGCTCCTGCTGCTCTGCCGGCTGGTGCAGGGCTTCTCGACCGGCGGCGAGTACGCCGGGGCCACCACCTACATCGCGGAGTACTCCCCCGACCGGATGCGCGGCTTCCTCGGCAGCTGGCTCGACTTCGGCACGTTCGTCGGCTACTCCCTCGGTTCCGGCCTGGTCACGGTCCTGACCGCCGCCCTGTCCGAGGACCAGATGGTCGACTGGGGCTGGCGGATCCCGTTCTACGTCGCGGGTCCGCTCGGGATCATCGGCCTCTACATGCGGCTCAGGCTGGAGGAGACGCCCGCGTTCCAGGAGGTCGAGGAGAAGCGCGGGGAGGAGGCCCGGATGTCGGGGAAGGGCCGCCTCAAGGAAGTGTTCACCGAGCACTGGCAGGCCCTGCTCGTCTGTGTCGGCCTCGTCCTGCTCTACAACGTCACCAACTACATGGTGACCTCGTACCTGCCGACGTACATGAGCTCCACCCTCGGCGAGTCCGAACTCACCGCCCAGCTCCTGGTGTTGGGCACCATGGTGCTGGTCGCCCTCACCATCACCGTCGTCGGCCGCTCCTCGGACCGGTACGGCAGGCGTCCCCTGTTCCTCTGGGGCGGCAGCGCCATGGTCGTCCTCTCGATCCCCGTCTTCCAGCTCATCCGCCAGGGCGGCGTCGTGCTCCCCGCCATCGGCTGTGTGATCCTCGGCCTGTTCCTGGTCTGCTTCGCGGGCACGAGCGCCGCGACCCTCCCCGCGCTCTTCCCGACCCATCTCCGCTACGGCGGCCTGTCCCTGGCCTACAACTTCTCCGTCTCCCTGTTCGGCGGCACGACCCCGCTGATCGCTTCCGCCCTGGTCGACGTGACCGGCGACGAACTCGTGCCCGCCTACTACCTCATGGTCGCGGGCGTGATCGGGGTGATCGCCGCCCTGTTCCTGCGCGAGACCGCGCGCAAGCCGCTGCGCGGGTCCTCGGCCATGGCCGCGTCCGAGCAGGAGGCCCGCGAGATGGTCGCGCACAGCCGCACCCGCGCGGGCCGCCGGGCCCGCGACACCTGGCTCCGGCTGCGCCAGGGGCACCTCCCGCACCGCTCCCACCGGGACGACTGACACCGGCGCGCCCGCGTGTGATCCAGTCCAGTTCCCCCGAATTGGCCCGATACCCGGCCCTCGACCTCCGCCTACGCTGCCGCCCATGCACCGCACTCTCGCCGACGACCTCTCCCGGCTCCCCGCCCTCCTCCATGCCGCCCGTGACCTCGCCGTCCGTGAGCTGGACGGGATGGCCGAGCGCCCGGTCGTCCGGCTCGACAAGGCGCCGGACGGGGAACCGCTGCCGGCCGAGGGGACCGGCGGCGAGGCGGCTCTCGCCCGGTTCGCCGAGCGGTGGGCGCCCGGGCTCTCGGGGTCGGCGGGGCCGCGCTACCTCGGTTTCGTCACCGGTGGCGCGACGCCCGCGTCGGTCGCCGGGGACTGGCTGACCAGCGCGTACGACCAGAACGTGTCCGGCGCGGCCGGTTCCTGGGCGGCCGCCCTGGAGCGGGAGACGGTGGGCTGGCTGCGCGAGCTGTTCGGGCTCGGCGAGGCGCACTCGGGGGCCTTCGTCACCGGCGCGACCGTGTCCAACATGGTGGGTCTCGCCGTAGCCCGCGAATGGCTCGGCGAGCGCCAGGGCGTGGACGTGTCCCAGGACGGCGCCGCCGCGCTCGGCCCGGTCCACGTCCTCTCCGGCAGTCCGCACTCCAGCGTCACCAAGGCACTGTCCGTGCTGGGCATCGGCCGCGACCGGATGCACTACGTGCCCGTACTCGCCGGCCACCGCGAGGCCGTAGACGTGGCCCAACTCGACGCGGCACTCGGCGAGTTGAAGGGCCGCCCGGCGATCGTCGTCGCCAACGCCGGCACCGTGAACACGGTCGACTTCGACGACCTGCGCGCGATCGCCGCCCTCAAGGAACGGCACGATTTCTGGCTGCACGTGGACGCCGCGTTCGGCGGCTTCGCCGCGCTCTCCCCCGCGTACGCCCACCTCGTCGACGGACTCGACGCGGCCGACTCGGTCTGCGTCGACCTCCACAAGTGGCTCAACGTGCCCTACGACGCGGCCGTCCAGTTCACCCGCCGCCGCGACCTGCAGACCCGGGTGTTCCACAACGCGTCCCCGTACCTGGGCTCACCGACCGGCGACCCGGACTTCCTCCACCTCACCCCCGAGAACTCCCGGCGGCTGCGCGCCCTCCCGGCCTGGTTCTCCCTCCTGGCCTACGGCCGCGCCGGGCATCGCGAGATCGTCGAGCGCAACGTGGCTCTCGCGCACCGGCTCGGCGAGGGCATCGCCGCGCTCCCGGGCCTGCGGCTGTCCGCGCCGGTCCGGCTGAACGTCGTCTGCTTCACCCTGGCCGAGAACCCCACGCGGGAACGCGTGGCCGCCGTGGCGGAGGCCGTGGCGGACACCGGCGAGGCGTTCCTGACGCCGACGGTCCACGACGGGACACCCGCGCTGCGCGCCGCGTTCAGCAACTGGCGTACGTCCGAGGCCGATACGGACCGGGTGCTGGCGGCGCTGGCTTCACTGCCCCTCGGCCCCGCGCTGTGAAAGGGACTGCCGGAACCCGGAGTTGACCGCGGTGAGCCCTCCGTCTACGGCGAGGGTGGTCCCGGTGATCCAGGAGGCGTCCCGCGAGGCGAGGAACGCGACGGCCGCGGCGATGTCCTCGGGCTCACCGACCCGGCCGAGCGGGAACAGCCCGCTGAGGACGTCCAGTTCATGGTCGCGTCCCTCCCAGGCGGAGGTCCGTACCGTGCCCGGCATCACCAGATTGACCCGCACGCCGCGTCGGCCGGCGTGCCCGGCGAGGGTGCGGGTCAGCGAGGTGAGTCCGGCCTTGGCCGCGCTGTAGGCGTGGTTGCCGAAGTCCTGACTGCCGTTCACGGAACCGATGTTGACGATCGCCCCGCGTCCCGAGGCGACCAGGTGCGGGAGGGCGGCCCGGCAGCAGCGGTACGTCCCCGTCAGCGTGATGTCGAGGTCGCGGTCCCACTCGTCGTCCGGCTGGTCCTCGAAGAGCGGGAGGTCGGGCGTGCAGTGCGCGGCGCTGTTGACCAGGACGTCGAGCGCCCCGAAGGACTCGACGGCCCGGGCGACGGCCCGCTCCACCGCCTCCCGGTCCCCCACGTCGCAGCCGAACGCCTCGGTGGCCAGCCCGAGTTCGCGCAGTGCCGCCGCCGTCTTCTCCGCCTCGGGCAGATCGACGTCGGTCACCAGAACCCGCGCCCCCTCCTCGGCGAGCCGCCGGGAGATGGCCGCGCCGATGCCGCGGGCCGCACCGGTGACGAGAACTCCGTACCCCGCGAAGCGCGTTGTGTCAGTCATGGTCCCGAACATACTGCCGCAACGATCAACTCGGCAGATACCGTGCGGACATGAACGCGTTCATCCAGCAACTCCCCGCGCTGATCGGTGTCGTGATCGGCGCCCTCGGCTCGTACGTCGCGATCGTGCGGGGCGACCAGGCGAGGTTCCGCCGTGAGCGGGACGCCCGTTGGGAGGAGCGGCGGCTGGAGGTGTACGCCGAGTACGCCCGGACGCTGAAGAAGTCGGTGACCCTGACGTACCGGGTCGCCTCCCACTTCGGCAACGACCCGCATCCGCACCCGCTCTCCCCGGCCGAGGCGGAACCGCTGCTGGCCGAGGCCACCGTGGACCGGGATCCGCCCGGTGAGGCGCTGCTCCTGCTGGGGAGCACGGAGGTGGTGGACAAGGCCCGGGCGTGGGTCGGCGCGGTGATGGCGATGGAGCGGTTCATGCGCGCGGAGACCCACGACCCGCATGCCTGGAGCGAGTTGATGGAGCGTCAGCGTGCCAGGCGCGAGGGCTACTACGCGGCCGTACGGGACGATCTGGCGCTGCCGCCGGGCCACTCGGGGCGCTGGCCGGTGACCCGGATCTGACCGCGCACCTCACCGGTACCCGGTCACATCCGCGGGCTTCCCCACGTCCTGTACCTCCACCAGGTACCGCCACGCGTCCGGGCGGCTGCCGTCGAGGTCCGTGAAGCCGTAGACCGGGGCGAGTCCGCCGCTGGACAGCGACTGCCCGTTCCAGCGGGCCACTTCGGGGTCGGCGGCGAGGGCGGCGACGGCGCGGCCGACATAGCGCGGGGTCTCCGAGATGGCGAAGTGCGGGACGCGGGCCAGAGCGTCGCGCCAGTTGTCCTCGCGCACGCCGAACTGGTCGAGCATGATCTCCGAGCGCAGCCAGCCCGGGGTCAACGCGACGGCGGTGGCGCCGCGTTGACCGAGTTCGTGGCCGAGGGCGAAGGCCATGCGCAGGACGGACGTCTTGGCGAGGTCGTAGAAGAAGGAGACGCGGTAGGTGTCGCGGTTGTACTCGGCGGTCCCGTCGGTCATCTCGACGACCAGGCCGCCGGGCCGGCGCAGCAGCAGGGGCAGCGCGTGGTGGCTGGTGATCGCGTGCGTCTCCACCGCCAGCCGGAGGAGGCGGAGCCCCTTGTCGAGGTCGTGTTCCCAGACCGGGGCGTCCCAGGCGAAAAGGTGCTCGGCGCCCCAGATGTCGTTGACGAGGACGTCGAGGCGGCCCTGTTCGTCGTCGATGCGGTCGACGAGTGCCCGGACGGCCGAGGGCTCCAGGTGGTCCGTGGGCACGGCGATGCCCCGGCCGCCGGCCGCGGTGACGAGGTCTGCGGTGTCCTCGACGGTCTCGGGCCTGTCGTACTCGGAGCGCTGCGCGCGGGTGCTGCGACCGCTCACGTAGACGGTGGCGCCGGCCGCGCCCAGCTCCACGGCGATCCCGCGCCCCGCTCCGCGTGTCGCCCCCGCGACCAGCGCGACCTTGCCCTCCAGTGGACCCGGCATGTCCGACCTCCCGTGCTCGTTCGACGTCTGTCATGCCGATCGTGCAGGAGAAGCCGGACACCTTCTGTCGGGTATTCGGCGGTGTCTCAGTGGCCCCGCGCGATCCACTCCTCCAGGTGACCGGCCTCAGCCCCGACAGTCGTCGAGTCGCCGTGCCCGGTGAGGACCTTCGTCTCGGGCGGCAGGGTGAGCAGCCGGTCGCGGATGGAGTCGATGATCGTCGGGAAGTCGGAGTAGGACCGTCCCGTGGCCCCCGGCCCACCGTGGAACAGGGTGTCGCCGGTGAAGACCGTGCCGAGCGCGGGGTCGTACAGGCAGACCGCGCCGGGCGCGTGCCCCGGCGTGTGCAGGACCTTCAGGTCGGCGCCCGCGGCCTCGATCACCTGACCGTCGGCGAGATGGGCGTCGGGGTCGCGGTCGGGGTGGGTCTGCTTCCACAGCGGCAGGTCGTCAGGGTGCAGCCAGATCGTGGCGCCGGTGCGGTCGGCGAGGTCGGGCGCGGCGTCGATGTGGTCGTTGTGCGCGTGGGTGCAGATGATCGCGGTCAGCCGACGGTCGCCGATCGCCGCGAGGATGGCGTCGGCGTCATGGGCCGCGTCGATGACGACGACCTCGTGGTCGTCGCCCACGATCCACACGTTGTTGTCGACGTCCCAGGTACCGCCGTCGAGGCTGAACTGCCCCGAGGTGACGAGGTGTTCGATACGAGCGCCCATCACAGCTCCACCACCGAACGCAGCACGTCACCCTCGTGCATCCGCGCGAACGCCTTCTCCACCTCGTCGAGTTGGATCGTCTCCGTGACGAACGCGGCCAGGTCCAGGCGCCCTTGCTGATGCAGGTCGATGAGCATCGGGAAGTCGCGGGAGGGCAGACAGTCGCCGTACCACGACGACTTGAGCGCGCCACCGCGTCCGAAGACGTCCAGGAGCGGGAGTTCGAGCTTCATCTCGGGCGTGGGCACACCGACGAGGACGACCGTACCCGCCAAGTCCCGGGCGTAGAAGGCCTGTTTGTACGTCTCCGGACGGCCGACCGCCTCGATGACGACATCGGCGCCGAAGCCACCGGTGAGTTCGCGGATCGCCTCGACGGGGTCGCTCGCCTTGGAGTTGACGGTGTGCGTGGCCCCCATGGAGCGGGCCTTCTCCAGCTTCCGGTCGTCGATGTCCACGGCGATGATCCGCGCCGCGCCCGCGAGTCGGGAGCCAGCGATCGCCGCGTCGCCGACCCCGCCGCACCCGATGACCGCGACGGTGTCACCGCGCCCGACGTTGCCGGTGTTGATGGCGGCGCCGATCCCGGCCATGACCCCGCAGCCCAACAGCCCGGCGACGGCCGGGGAGACGGACGGGTCGACCTTGGTGCACTGCCCGGCCGCGACCAGCGTCTTGTCGGCGAAGGCGCCGATGCCCAGGGCCGGGGAGAGTTCCTGGCCGGTCGAGGCGAGGGTCATCTTCTGCTTGGCGTTGTGGGTGTTGAAGCAGTACCAGGGGCGGCCACGCAGACAGGCGCGGCAATTCCCGCACACGGCACGCCAGTTGAGGATCACGAAGTCGCCGGGGGCCACGTCGGTGACGCCCTCGCCGACCGACTCCACGACACCCGCGGCCTCGTGCCCGAGCAGGAACGGGAAGTCGTCGCTGATGCCACCTTGCTTGTAGTGCAGGTCGGTATGACAGACCCCGCAGGCCTGTACCTTCACCACGGCCTCGCCGGGTCCGGGATCGGGTACGACGATCGTCTCGACCCGGACCGGCTCGTTCTTGCCCGGTGCGATCACGCCGCGTACTTCCTGCGCCATGGTCCTGAACCCTTTCGTCGCCGTTGTCCCTGCCTCCGACCCTACGCGTGACTGATCGGTAAGGGCACGCTGACGTCCCGGCCACGCCCCCTGCCCGCCACCGTGACCGATCGCGGCCGACGTAGCCTGAAGGTTCCGACCGACTCCCGAGGAGCGCCGTGAGCATCGCAGGGACGCAGAGCGGTCCGCCGGCCTGGCGGCTTCTCCTCGACTACGTACGGCCGCACCGCTGGGCCCTGTTGGCGGGCGCGCTGCTCTCGCTGGTCACCGGCGGTACCGGGCTGCTGCTGCCGCTGGTGGCGCGGGGACTCATCGACGATCTGTCGCACGACCGGACGATCACCGGGGCGTTGCTCGCGATGTCGGCGCTGGTGGTCGCCAACGCGGCGCTGGGCGCGCTGGGTTCCTACGTTCTGCGGCGGACCGCGGAGTCGGTGGTGCTCGGCGCGCGGCGCAACCTGTCGTCGTATCTGCTGCGGTTGCGGATCTCCGCCGTGGACCGCAGCGAGCCCGGCGACCTGATGGCCCGCATCACCTCCGACACCACGCTCCTGCGCGAGGTCACCACGGACTCGCTGGTCGGCCTCGGCACCGGAGGGCTCACGCTCGTCGCAACTGTCGTCATGATGGGGGTGGTTGACCCGGTACTGCTGGGCGTGACCCTCGCCGTGATCGCCGGCGCGGGCACCGTTCTCACCCTGATCCTGCCGCGCATCAACCGGGCCAGCAGGCAGGCGCAGGACGCGGTCGGCGTGATGGGCGCCTCGCTGGAGCGGATCCTGGGCGCGCTGCGCACGGTGAAGGCGTCCGGCGCCGAGGACCGCGAGGAACGCACTCTGCACGCGGCGGCCGAGGAGTCGTGGCGGCAGAGTGTGCGGGCCGCCAAGTGGAGCGCCGCCGCGGGCAATACGGCAGCCCTGTCGATGCAGGTCGCCTTCATCACCGTCCTCGCGGTGGGCGGGGCGCGGGTGGCGACGGGTGCGATCGACGTCGGCACCCTCGTCGCGTTCCTCCTCTACGTCTTCTATCTCATGCAGCCGATCCAGCAGGTCGTCGGCGCGATCACGCAGTATCAGACGGGCGCCGCCGCCCTCTCCCGCATCCAGGAAGCACTCCAACTCCCCGCCGAACTCCCCTCCCCGCCCGCCGAGTTGCCCACCCCCGGCGCCGAGCCCGCGGCCCTCGCCTTCGACGACGTCCGCTTCCGCTACGCCGACGACCTCCCCTACGTCCACCACGGCGTGACCTTCGAGGTACCGGCCCAGGGCATGACGGCGTTCGTCGGCCCGTCCGGCGCGGGCAAGACCACGGTGTTCTCCCTCATCGAGCGTTTCTACGACCCCGAGTCCGGCGCGATCACCCTCGACGGCCGGGACCTGGCGGACTGGGACCTGTCCGGGCTCCGGTCCGCCATCGGGTATGTGGAGCAGGACGCCCCGGTCCTGTCCGGCTCCCTGCGCGACAACCTGCTGCTCGGCAACCCGGACGCGGACGACGCCGCCGTCACCCGCGTCCTGAGGACGACCCGCCTCGACGGCCTGCTCGCCAGACTGCCGAAGGGCGTCGACACCCTCGTCGGCCACCGCGGCACCCGCCTCTCCGGCGGCGAACGCCAGCGCGTCGCCATCGCCCGCGCGCTCCTTCGCCACCCCCGCCTGCTCCTCCTCGACGAGGCGACCTCGCAGCTCGACGCGGTGAACGAGGCGGCCCTGCGCGACACCGTCGCCGATGTGGCCCGTACGACGACGGTCCTGGTCGTGGCGCACCGGCTGTCCACGGTGACGATGGCCGACCGGATCGTCGTCATGGACGCGGGCCGGGTCCGCGCGGTGGGCACGCACCGGGAGCTGGTGACGGCCGACCCGCTCTACGCGGAACTGGCGGCGACGCAGTTCCTGGCGACGGCGGGCTGAGCACGCGGGAACGGCTGAGGGCCGCCCGTTTCCGGACGGCCCTCGAGGTCTGCGTGCTCCGCGGGATCAGTACCGCGGGCTCACGGCTCGATGCTGGGGAGGAGTCCCGTGACCGGCGCGGCCATGTCGGTGACCTGGTGCAGCTGCTGGAGGTCGTTCAGGTGGTTCAGGCCCTGCAGCTGGTTGGCGACCTTCGGGACCTCCGCCTGGTGCTCGGCGGGGATCTCACTCACCGCGAGCGAGTCCAGCAGGGCGACCGGGCTGACCTTGCCGTCCTTGAAGGCGGGCGCGTCGGCGGCGTTCGCCATCGGCGCGACGAGGCCGGTGACCCCGACGGCGAGACCAACGGCGGCGGCAATACGTCGTGTTGAGATCATGCCCTCAGCAACGCGGCCGGTCCCCGCGCGGTCACGGGTACCGGGCACCGCTCACCCGTGAGGCGGAGCGCGCCGCTGCGTTTGCCGACCCCGGTACAACGGAGGAGTCTCGTAGGAGAGGCCCGTCGCGGCTCGCTCCTGTGTGGGCCGCGGCCCTCCGAGGAGGTCACCATGGGCACCGCGGCACGCCCCGGCTTCGACTCCGAAGCCCTGCGCCGGGGCATCGAAGAACACACAGCGGCGACACTTCTGTCGCTCTACGCGGACGACGCCGAGATCCACGTCGTCGACCACCAGACCCAGCCCAGCCACCCCAAGGTCCTGCACGGCCGGGACGAGATCGGCGCGATGCTCGCCGACGTCTACAGCCGCGACATGACGCACAAGCTGGAGGAGTGCGTCGTACAAGGGGACCGGGTCGCCTACAGCGAGTCGTGTCAGTACCCGGACGGGGCCCGTGTCCTCGCCGAGTCGATGCTCCTGCTGGAGGACGGCAAGATCACCCGGCAGACCATGATCCAGGCATGGGACGGCTAACGGGACTGGTGCCGAAGGTCCGGATCAGCACCCGTCTGACCTGGACCTTCTCGGCGACCACGGTACCCGCGCGCTCTGCTACGACTCGGCGGCGAGCACCAGTTTCCGCAGCAGGTCTGCGAGCGTCAGCCGCTCTGCTGGGGTCAGTGCTGCGAGCAGCGCGAGCTCGCCCTCTTCCTCCGCCGCCACGTGCTGCTCGAACACCGCGTATCCGGCGTCGGTGAGCCGCACCCGCACCCGCCGCCGGTCCCCCGTCTCATGGGTGCGCACGATCAGCCCCGCCTCCTCGACGGTCGCCAGCCGCGCGGAGAGCGCGCCACGGGTCAGCCCGAGCAGTTCGGCGAGGTGCGAGGGGCTCGTCTCGTACGGCGGGCCGAGCCTGCGCAGCATGAGCAGCACCTTGTACTGCCACTGCTTGAGGCCGTCGGAGTCGAGCATGTCCCGTCGCGTCCGGCCGGCGTGCCGCGCGAGGATCGCCAGCCGGAAGAAGATCGCCTCCTTCACCGGATCCAGCCAGGCGAGTTCCTTAGCCCAGACCGCCACGTGCCGGTCGACCGAGTCCTCCATCAACTGCCTCCCGCAGTAGTTTTCTTGTGGATAGTTTTTCGCCTGACTACCTTCCCCGTCATGCCATCCACAGCGAACGCGGTCGTCCCCGTCGAAGAACTCATCGCCGCGGCACAGGAGTTGAGCGTGTCGGGGCGATGGAGGCGGGCCGCCCGCCTCCTGGACACCTGCACCTCCGACACACCCGATGCGCGGGCGCGGATCGCCCGCGCCGCCGCCCAAGTCGCCCTGGAACAGGACTGGTTCGCGGGCACGGACACGGCGACGGCACGTATCGAAACGGCGGAGAAGGAGTTCCCGGGCGGCGACTGGGACGTGGACTTGGCACGGCTGCGGAACACCTACCGCCGGCTGCTCGTCGTCGACGGCCGGCTCCGACTGGGCCCCGACGGCAAGGACCCGGAGAGCCTCGCGTCCCTGCGCCGCGAGGCGGAGGCGCTGCGGGACAGCGCCCCGGACGAGGGACGCCGGGGCTGGGCGGAGATGTACCTCGGCCTGATCACGGACAACCACTTCGCCGACCTGGCGGGCGCGCCGCCCCACTACGCGTCCGCGCTGCGCGCCGCCGAGTCGGTCGAGGACCCGTTGCTGGCCCGCGAGGCCCTGCGCCACCTCGGCGACCACGACCACGACGCCGGTGACCACGCCCTCGCCCTGGACCGCTGGCGCCGGGCGACGACGCTCGGCGCCGCCGCGGGCACGGTCCCCGGCACCCTCTCCCAGCTCCTGCTGCTCGGCGTTCTGGCCCGGGACTCCGGCGACGAGGCGGGCGCGCGGGCGCTCGCGACGGAGGTCGCACACTGGGCGGGAGCCGTCGGGGCCCCACGGCTCGAAGCACAGGCCCGGGGATTCCTCGCCGGCGTCGACCCGACGGCACCGCCCGCGGAGAGCGGGCCCTGACGGCCGTGGAACCCGTCGGTTAGGCTGTTCGTGGGCCGTGACTGGCGCTGAGGTGGAGCACCACCGTGGAGCGGCCCACGCGGAGTCGATGCCGTGCGCCTGGGCGATTGGTCAACCAGCTCAGGAGTGGATCATGTCTCAGGCACGGCTCATGGACGGCACCGCGCTCGCCCGGCGCATCGTCGAGGACACCGCGAAGAAGGCCGCCGACCTCACGCAGCGCACCGGTACGGCGCCCTGTCTCGCGACGGTCCTGGTCGGCGCGGACCCGGCCTCCGTCACGTACGTCCGGATGAAGCAGAACCGCAGCCGCAAGGCCGGCATCGAGTCCCGGCACGTCGAACTGCCGGCCACCACGACCACCGCCGAACTGGTCGGCACCCTCGACGAACTCTCCGCCGACCCCACCGTGCACGGCATCCTGCTCCAGCACCCGATGGGCCAACACATCGACGAGCGGGCCGCGTTCGAGGCGATCGCGGCGGAGAAGGACGTGGACGGCGTCACCTTCGCGTCGTTCGCGTCGATGAGCTTCGGCCTGCCGGGCTTCGTGTCCTGCACGCCCGGCGGAATCATGCGGCTGCTCGACGAGTACGACGTCGACCCGTCCGGCAAGCGGGCCGCCGTCGTCGGCCGCAGCGCGATCCTCGGCAAGCCGGCCGGCATGCTGCTCCTGGCCCGCGACGCGACGGTCACCTACTGCCACTCCCGCACCCAGGACCTGTCCGCGGTGGTCCGCGAGGCGGACATCGTCGTCGCCGCCGTCGGCCGCCCCCGGCTGATCCGCGGCGCGGACATCAAGCCCGGCGCGGTCGTGCTCGACGCCGGTTACAACGCGGGCAACGTCGGCGACGTCGACTTCGAATCCGCCGCCGAACGCGCCTCGTTGATCACGCCGGTGCCGGGCGGCGTCGGCCCGATGACGATCGCCACGCTCCTGGAACAGACCGTGACGGCCGCCGCCCGGCAGCTCGGGGTGTGATCAGCGGGTCCACGCGCTGTAGTCCATGACGTCCCCGGCCTTGACGCCGTACTCGGGCTGGTCCTTCGTGAAGGTGCTCTCCATTCCGAGGACGGCGCCGGTGGCCGGGTCCATGATCAGCATCAGCCGGGTGGCGGACCGCTGATAGACGTACGCCTGCCCGTGCCGCCCGAGCCGGTCGGTCACCTCCCCCACCGGCCGCAGCCCGTCCGCCCCCGCGAGCAGCCGCGCCAACGCGGCCGACTCACGCGCCCCGAGCGTCCAGCGGTCCAGCAACTCCCCCACGGCGCCAAGGAGTTCGGGGGTGGTCAACGGCGTCTTGCTGTACGCCGCTTCCTGGAGGTACGCCCGCAGCCCCGGCACGTCGTGCGGAGGCCGGGCATCGGGCGGGACATCGCTCCAACTCGGCGGATACGTCGTCTCCTTGAGGACATGCCCGTCCTCGACGACACGCTCCGTGTGACTGGCGTCCGCGTTCCAGCGCACGATGCGTTCCTCCGGGACGGTGACCGGCGGTTTGTCGTCGGACATGCCGAGGCTCCATGTCTGCACGTGGGTTCCCTTGCGCAGAGCGGGAGTTCCGTCGACCGCGACCGCCGCAGCAAGGGCGGCAAGCTGCTTCAGGGATACGGGCGTGGAGTGCGCCTGCACCACCAGGGGGCGGGGAGCCGCCACCGCCGGGGTACCGCTCGGCCCGCCCAGCACGAGGGTGAGTACGGTCGCGGCGACGGCAGTTACGGCCGCGAGGCTCCAGCACAGCCGACGACGCCGTTCGTGCAACAGCCGGTTGAGCCGACGCGAGGCGTGGTGGTCCAGCGGCCCGTCGCCGTAGACGGGGCCATCGGCCGTGAACGGGTTGGCGCTACGCAGGAGTTCAAGCTCATCAGCCATGGCGACGTTCCTTCAGGGTGACCGTGGCGCCCCAAAGGGGCGCGGGGAACTGCGCGACCAGCCACGACGGCGCCGCAGCCAATCGACAACACATCACGCCACTCCTCCGGCCAACGCGCTCAGCCGCTCTATCTCCGCTCGCAACCTCCGCCGCGCCCGGTGCAACCGCATCGCCGCCGCCCGCGACCCACACCCGAGGACGACGGCAACCTCGTCCACCCCCAGTTCCTCCCACGCCGTCAACCGCAGCACCTCCTGATCGGCGGAAGACAATCGCGCCAACGCCTCGTGCACCCACCCGCCGGGAGCATCCGCATCCGGGCTGGCCACGACCTGGCGCCCATGCGCACTCTCGTCATTGCCCAGCCGCTCGACGAGCCGACGCCGCCGCCCAAACCCCCGCACCGCGTTGGCCAGGCAGTTACGGGCCACGCCGTACAGCCAGGGCAGCGGCGCCGGGGGCAGATCCGCACGGCGGCGCCAGGCGACGGTGAAGACCTCCGCCACCACTTCCTCGACCTCACCGCTCCGCCCGTCCAGTCGCCGCGCAACATAGCGGCTGACCGCCCAGTAGTGCTCGCGATAGGCAGCGGCGAAGTTCTCGTCGTTGCTCATGTCCCGTTCGTGTCCGGCACCGGGACGATCGTCACACCCGGTTTCGTGATTCTCCTCGCGTCACTCGAGTGTGACGTGCGGGCGGCGCGCGGACACAGGCGGGGCGTGAGAGACCTCAAGAGCATCAAGTGGCTGACGACCACGGACCACAAGACGATCGGCACGCTGTACCTGGTCACGGCGTTCGGGTTCTTCTGCGTAGGCGGCGTGATGGCGCTCCTCATGCGCGCCGAACTCGCCAGACCCGGCCTGCAGATCATGTCCAACGAGCAGTTCAACCAGGCGTTCACGATGCACGGCACGATCATGCTGCTGATGTTCGCGACACCCCTGTTCGCGGGCTTCGCCAACTGGATCATGCCGCTGCAGATCGGCGCCCCGGACGTCGCCTTCCCCCGCCTCAACATGTTCGCCTACTGGCTGTATCTCTTCGGCTCGACCATCGCGGTGGGCGGCTTCCTCACTCCCCAAGGCGCGGCGGACTTCGGCTGGTTCGCGTACAGCCCGCTGTCGGACGCGGTCCGTTCGCCGGGTATCGGCGCCGACATGTGGATCATGGGTCTGGCCTTCTCCGGCTTCGGCACGATCCTCGGCGCGGTCAACTTCATCACCACGATCATCTGCATGCGCGCACCGGGCATGACGATGTTCCGCATGCCGATCTTCGTGTGGAACGTGCTGCTGACCGCCGTACTGGTCCTGCTGGCCTTCCCCGTTCTCGCCGCCGCGCTGTTCGCGCTGGAGGCGGATCGGAAGTTCGGGGCACATGTCTTCGACGCGGCCAACGGCGGTGCGTTGCTGTGGCAGCACCTCTTCTGGTTCTTCGGCCATCCAGAGGTGTACATCATCGCGCTGCCGTTCTTCGGCATCATCTCCGAGGTCATCCCGGTCTTCTCCCGCAAGCCGATGTTCGGCTACATGGGACTGGTCGCGGCCACGATCTCCATCGCCGGTCTGTCCGTGACCGTGTGGGCCCACCACATGTACGTCACCGGCGGAGTCCTGCTCCCGTTCTTCTCCTTCATGACGTTCCTCATCGCCGTACCGACCGGCGTGAAGTTCTTCAACTGGATCGGAACGATGTGGAAGGGGTCCCTGTCCTTCGAGACCCCGATGCTCTGGGCCACCGGCTTCCTGATCACCTTCGTGTTCGGCGGCCTGACCGGCGTCATGCTCGCGGCCCCGCCCATCGACTTCTCGACCTCCGACTCGTACTTCGTCGTCGCCCACTTCCACTACGTGGTCTTCGGCACGGTCGTGTTCGCGATGTTCTCCGGCTTCCACTTCTGGTGGCCGAAGATGACCGGCAAGATGCTCGACGAGCGCCTCGGCAAACTCACCTTCTGGACGCTGTTCATCGGCTTCCACGGCACGTTCCTGGTCCAGCACTGGCTGGGCGTGAACGGGATGCAGCGCCGGATTCCCGACTACCTGGCGGTGGAGGGCCTGACGACGCTCAACACGGTGTCGACGATCTTCTCGTTCCTGCTGGGCCTGTCGTTGCTGCCGTTCTTCTACAACGTCTGGAAGACGGCCAAGTACGGCAAGAAGGTCGAGTCCGACGACCCATGGGGCTACGGCCGTTCGCTGGAGTGGGCCACGTCCTGCCCGCCGCCGCGCCACAACTTCATCTCGCTCCCCCGCATCCGCAGCGAGTCCCCGGCGTTCGACCTCCACCACGCCGATATCCCTGCATTGGAGCAGGAGTTGACGCCCCGGTGACCGCCATGGACGAACTCCCCCTGGACCAGCGGACGTTCCTCAACGAGATCGAGGCTCACCTGCTGATCGCGGCCGCCCGCGCGGAGGGCCGTACGGCCGCCGCCCGCTTCGCCGCCCGGCTCGACTGGCTCACCGACGGCCAACGGGCTGAAGTGGAACGGCACTTCGAGGCGGAGTACCTCACGCTCACCCGTGCGTCCTGGGAGCGTACGGCCGAGCGGGGCGGACAGTTGCGGGACGAGTACGAGGAGACGTACCGGCGCCTGCGCCAACGCCTCCTCGCCGCCTGCCTGTTGGGGTGTGCGCTGCTCGCGGCGACGGAACTGGTCGCCCTCGCGCTCACCTAGGGACACGCGTCCCGCCGGCCCTGACGACCGGCGGGACCATGCGCTGCGGCTACGTCAGCGTCCACTTCTGGTTGGTCGCCGTACCGCAGGTGTACAGGATCAGCTGGGTCCCGTTGGCCGTGGCGGCGCCGGACGCGTCCAGGCACAGACCCGCGTTGACGTTGGTGAGGGTGCCGTCGGAGTTGGCGGTCCACTTCTGGTTGTTCTGGCCGTTGCAGTCCCAGATGACGACCTTCGTGCCGTTGGTGGTGCCGTTGTTGTAGGCGTCCAGGCACTTGTTGCCGTAGACCACGAGTTCCTTGCGGGAGGTGTACGTCCAGGCCTGGTTCTGGCCGCCGTTGCAGTCCCAGATCTCGGCCTGGGTGCCGTTGGTGATGGTGTTGTTGTAGATGTCGGCGCAGCGGCCGGACTGGGTGCCGACGACCAGGTTGCCGTTGGTGCCCGGGATCGGCTGGACGTTGACCGCGCCCAGGGTCGGGAGTGAACTGCCCGTCAGCGTGAGGGTGTTGGCCGATCCCTTGGACAGGTCGGCCTGTACCGAGATCGTGCCCGCGCTGGAGCCGGTCGGCGGGAAGGAGACCGTCGTCGCGGTCTGGCCGTTGACCTGGAGGGTGCCGGAGACGGCCGTCGAGCCGGTGTTGGTGTAGGTGACGTCGACGACGTTCAGGCCTGTGCTGGCCGCGCTGACGCCGGTGTACTTGCCGGTGGAGGTGGCGGTGTAGTTGGTGCTGGCCGCCTCGGTGCCGCCGCTGATCTTCAGGAACACGGAGCCGCCGGCCGGGACGCTGGCCGTGTAACTCGTGCCGTAGGAACCGATGTTGGCGCGGGACCACAGGTCGCGGACGGTGGCGGAGGCGGTGGTCAGGCCGAGGTCCGACCAGCGGACGGTGATGTTCTGGGCGGAGGAGGTGCGGTTGAGGAGGGTGACCGCGCGGTTGCCGAGCCCCGACAGGACCTTGCCGTAGACCTGGAGTCCGGTCGTGTCCTCGGCGACCTTGATGCCCTGGAGGCCGCGCGCGTCCTGGTCGACCGCGACGACCTCGGGGTTGGTGAGGATGCCGGTGGTCTCGGTGGTGAGGGCCGTCAGGTCGTTCCCGGCGAGGAGCGGTGCGCCGGAGATCGCCCAGAGCGCCATGTGGGTGCGGTTCTGGGCTGCGGTGAGGCCGGACATGCCGACCATCAGCATGTCGGGGTCGTTGTAGTAGCCGGTGTGCTGGGCGGCCGGGTGCAGGCCCTGGTCGAAGTTGGACAGCATGTTCGTCGTCGACGGCGAGTTGCCGTAGTAGATGATGTCCGTGCTCGTCCGGTACATGGGGGCCAGGCCCGGGGCCCAGTTCCAGGGGTTCTGGTAACCCCAGTTGCAGATCGAGAGGGTCAGCGCGCGGCCGGTGCCGGCGGTGGCCTTGGTGACCGAGGCGCTGATCGCCTTGTATGCCGTCGCCGCGTCGAGGCCCTCGGCGTCGCCGCCGCACCAGTCGACCTTCACGAAGTCGAAGCCCCACTGCGAGAACTGGAGCATGTCCTGGTCGTAGTGACCCTCGCTGCCGGTGTTCGCGGCGGCGGGGCGGCCCGTCGGGTAGTAGTAGCCGCAGCCGTTCGCGCCGGCGTCGGTGTAGATGCCGGCCTTGAGGCCCTTGCTGTGGATGTAGTCGGCGATGGCGCTCATCCCGCCGGGCCACTCGCTGGTGTCGACGGTGATGTTGCCCGCGCTGTCGCGGGTGCCCTGCCACCAGCCCTCGTCGATGTTGATGTACTTGTAGCCGGCCGCCGGGAGGCCCGCGGCGACGAACGCGTCGACCTGCGCCTTGATGACGCTGTAGTCGATCTTCGCGGCGAAGCTGTTCCAGGAGGCCCAGCCCATCGGGGCGGTGGGGACCGCGATCTGACGGGTCGTCGAGGCGACGGGAGCGGCCTGAAGGGAGTCCACGGGAGCGGGTCTGGTGACGAGAAGAAGGGTGACTGCCGCTGCGGCCATCGCTAAGGCGCGCAGGATGGGGGTGCGGAACATGCGGCTCCTTTGCCGATATTTCGAACCTGGATCGGGTCGCCGAACGAAACGGCGCGCTGAAAGTAGAGCCACCCGGGGTCGAAGTCAACGCCTGTGACACGAGGGGCAGTTGGAATCTCCCGGCGGGAATCCCCCACCCGTCGGCCACCGGACGCGATACTGACCGGCGTGCGCGTAGCGATCATGACAGCGGGATCCCGGGGCGACGTGGCCCCCTACACCGGCCTCGGGCATGCCCTGGCCCGCGCCGGCCACGAGGTCACCCTCGTCACCCACGCGGGTTTCGCGCCCCTGGTGGCGGGCTCGGGCGTCGCCTTCCATCCTCTTCCGGTCGATCCCCGGGCCGAGTTGGAGTCCTCGCGGGGGCGCGGGCTGCACCGCAGCGCCTCGGGCGGCGGCAAGCTGCTGCGGGTGGTCACGATGGCGCGGGCGCTGGTCGGGCGGATGACCGACGACCTCGTGACGGCCGCCCGGGCGAGTGAAGTCCTGTTGCTGTCCAGCTCGTTGGGGCCGCTGGGGCATGCCGTTGCCGAGGGACTGTCGTTGCCGAGCATGGGCGTGTACCTCCAACCCCTCGCGCCGACACGGGAGTTCGCGCCGCCGGTGCTCGGGGGCGGTTCCTGGGGGGCGGTCGGCAACCGGGTCGCCGGGCGCGGGGTGAACCGGGCGGTGGAGCACGTCTTCACCGCCGCCGTACCGGAGGTGCGCTCCCGACTGGGCCTGCCCCGCACCCGCACCGGCGCCGCGCTCCGGTCCCGGGAAGGCCAGAACTGGCCCGTCCAGCACGGCTTCAGCCCCCTGATCGTGCCCCGCCCGGCCGACTGGCGCCCCGGACTGACGGTGGCGGGCTACTGGTGGCCGTACGACGTCGACGCGCAACTCCCGCCGGAACTACGGGACTTCCTCGACGCCGGTCCGCCCCCGGTCTTCGTCGGACTCGGGAGCGCCACCGTGCCCGATCCGGAGCGGCTGAGCGCCGAGATCGTGCGCGCGCTGCGCCGGGCCGGGTTGCGCGGGGTGATCCAGCGCGGCTGGGGCGGCCTGGAAGCGGTCGGCGACGACGTCCTGACCGTCGGCGAGGTCCCGCACTCGGCGCTGTTCCCGAGGATGGCGGCCGTGGTCCACCACTGCGGCGCGGGCACGACCGCGGCCGGGCTGCGCGCCGGGGTACCGGCCGTACCGATGCCGATCCAGTTCGACGAGGGCTTCTGGGCCGCACGCCTGGTCGCCCTCGGCGTGGCTCCGGCCGCCGTTCCGCTGCGCGGCCTGACCGCGGACGCCCTGTCCGCCGCGCTCGTACGGGCCACGCGTGAACCTGGCCATGCCGAGCGCGCGAAGGTTCTCGGCGCCCGGGTCCGCGCCGAGGACGGCGTCGCGCCCGTCCTCGCCGCCCTGGACACCCTGTCCTAGCGCTCCTGCCGCGCCACGGCCTCGGGGGTGACCGGCGTGAAGAAGTTGATCAGGTTGCCGTCCGGGTCCCGGAAGAGGAGGGAGCGGTTGCCCCAGGGCATCGTCGTCGGCTTCTGGACGATCTCGCAGTCGAGGGGCGCCAGGCGCTCGTACTCGGCGTCGACATCGGCGACCCGGAACTCCGTGATCACCGACCGGTTGGCGGCGGGGCGAGCGGAGTCGGTACCGAACAGGGCCACGGTGCGGGTGCTCGCGATCGCCAACGTGCAGGCGGGCGTGACGAGTTCGGCGAAGTCGGGGGTCGACCAGGTGGCCGTGACGCCGGTGGCCTGTTCGTAGAACCCGACGAGGCGGGCGACGTCGTCGGTGATGACGCGGATCGAGACGAAGTTCATGGCGGCTTCCTGTCAGAGGTCGTGAGCGGTGCCGACTGAAGAGGCGTCTCCCACGCTAGGACCGATACCGGACAGCTTCCGCCCGGTATCCGAGGCAGACTTTCGGGGTGACCACATCGACCGCCCGCGTGCTCGCCCTGCTGGAGATCCTCCAGGGCGGCGGCCTCCGCACCGTCCCCGACCTGGCGGCCCGCCTCGGCGTCGACGAACGGACGGTCCGCCGCTACGTCGGCCACCTGCTGGAACTGGGCGTGCCGGTCGACTCGGTCCGCGGCCGCTACGGCGGCTACCGGCTCGCCCCCGGCTATCGGATGCCGCCGCTGATGTTCACGGACGAGGAGGCCCTGGCCGTGGTGCTCGGGCTGCTGGCCGGCCGTAGGGCGGGGCTGGTCACCACGTCCGCGGCGGCGAGCGAGAGTGCCACGGCGAAGCTGCTGCGGGTGCTGCCCGCCGCCCTGCGCCGACGCCTCGACGCCCTGCTGGACACGGCCGACTTCACCGCGCGGTCCCGTACCGCCATCGCCCCGGAGACGGGGGTGCTGCTCGAACTCGCCGAGGCCGCGCTCCATCGGCGGCCGGTGGCGATCGGCTACACCGACCGCAAGGGCCGCGGCAGCGACCGTACCGTCCTGCCGTACGGTCTCGTGGCGCATGCCGGACGGTGGTATCTGACCGGCGCCGACCCTGCCGACGGCGAGGTGCGCACCTTCCGCCTGGACCGCATCACATCGATGACCGTGCGGTCCGGCTCGTTCGCCGTCCCGGATGACTTCGACCCGGCGGCCACGGTGCTGGACAGCCTCGCGCGCACGCCGTGGACGCACGATGTGTCGCTGCGGATACGGAGCAGCGTCCGGCACATCCGCACGCAACTCCCGGCCGAGATCGCCGCCCTCTCCACGATCCCGCCCGACGATTCAGAGGCCCGCGAAGACACCGGATGGGTCCAGGTCCGGATCCGGGCCGAGCGGCTGGAGTGGATTCCGCCGGTCCTCGCCGCCCTCGACCGCCCGTTCGTCATCGAGCGTCCCGCCGCCCTGCGCGATCTCGTACGGGCGCTCGCCCGCCGCCTGGACGAGCACGCCATGGACGACTCGGTCTAGCGCTGCCAGCCGGGCGGCTGCATGATCCCGAGAAGCTGTCGGACCAGTTCCTCGACGACCTCGTCCAGCGTGGCGTCCACCCAGCCCGCGCTCCAGTCGTGGAGGAGGCCGTTGACGCTGCCGATGAAGGCCGCGGCGGCGATCCGGTAGTCGCGCCGCGCGGCCTCGCCGCGCTGGGCGGCGGCCCGTGCCTCGGCGCAGATGAGGTTGATCCAGCGGGCGCGGCGGGCGAGCCGCTGTTCCTCCAGGCGGGCGCTGACGCCGATGATCTCGACGAAGGTGATGCGGATACGGCGCGGATCCACGGTGACGTTCGCCGCGTAGGCGTGGAAGATCGCGGTGGACCGCTCGGCGAGCGGCAGGCCCTCCGCCGTTTTCAGGGCGACGAGTACGGCTTCCTCGGCCCAGTCGTTGACCTGGAGGTGGAGGGCGGCCAGGACGTCCTCCAGGCTGCGGAACTCCTCGTAGAACTGCCGGGTGGACAGTCCCGCGGCCTCGCTGAGGGCGGCGACGGTCGTGGCGCGGTAGCCGGGGGTGTCGCCGAACAGCTGGAGCGCCGCGTCCAGGAAGCGTCCGCGCCGCTCGGCCTGCCGTTGCTCGGCGGACTTGCCGCCGTAACGACCGGTCGGCGCCTTGAGCCTGCCCGCCACTGTCACACCCCTGTCTCGTTGACCACCGGCCATCTTGTCCTGTCCGTGGTCTTGCGGAAAAGAGCACTCCTTCCCCACTTCTCGTCAAGTTCACTTCGAATTTGCATGTGTCCGAATGTCTTCACATAAATGCGAAAGAGCGCCGGTCTTCGGGAAGACCGGCGCTCCTTCGTGGTGCTCAGCTGTGCGCTGCCGCCCACGCGGCCAGTTCGGACCTGGCCGCGCTCAGCAGCGTCGAGGAGGGGCTCGACGCGCCGTTGGTGATGAGGGCGTAGTGCAGGGTTCCCGAGCCGGTGGCGGAGAGCAGGAGGCGGTGGCTGCCGGTGCCGCCCGGTTCGTTGGCGTAGCCGATGGGGGTCGATGTCGTGTACGCCGGGACGCCCGAGATCGCTCCCAGGTCGGAGACCACCGTGGTGGACGCGGCCGGGAAGGACGCCGGGAGGTGGAGTTCGGTCGGGGCGGTGGAGCTGTTGGAGCGCCACATCAGCAGGCCGTACTGGCCGGAGCCGACCAGCGAGGAGACGTTCGGGAGGGAGCTGGGGACCGGGTTCCAGGTCAGGGTCGTCGAGCCGTCGCGGGAGCGGTCCTCGTAGGTGAAGGCGACCGTGGTGCCGGCGGTCGCGCTCGGGTAGATCCGGTCGAGGAGGCGGGCGTCCTGACGGAGTGTCACCGTGCCGGAGTCGGTCATGTTGACGGCGGAGAGGTCCTCGTCGTTCCACGCGTCGCCGGAGGTGAGCACCTTGTCGGGGTTGTCGTTCATCAGCTCGTCGTGGCGGCCGTTGTAGATGTCCCACTGCCACTGCGTGCCGGACAGGACGGGACCGGAGCCCGCTGGGTTGGACCACCAACTCGCCCCCGGCAGACGGGAGTCGAGGGCCTGGTACATCGCCTTGAGTACGGTCGGCGCCTTGCCCGCGACCGTTCCGGACAGGGGATGCCCGAACTCGCTGACGATGGCGGCGGTGCCGGCCGCGGCGGCCCGGCCACGAACCGTCCCGAAGTCGGTCGAGTACTGACCGTCGGCCGCGTTGCCCCACATCAGGATGCCGGAGATCGCCTTCTGGTCGTAGAAGTGGGTGTTGAAGACGTACCGCGAGCCGAGCGTGCCCGCGTCGAGAAGTCCTCCTTCCTGCACCTGACTTGAGATGTTGGAGTTCCAGAAGAGGTTCGGCTCGACGAGGGCGGGCTTGGCGCTCCAGCCGGCCGCGTCCATCCGGGCCCGGAACTTCACATAGAACGGCCAGAGCAGGTTCTGTTCCCAGGTGCGGCTGGTCTGACCGGAGTCGTAGGTGCCCGCGAAGGGCTCGTTGTACGGGTCGAAGCCGACGACACCCGCGAACTCGTCGGTGCTCAGGTGCTGTTGGATGTACGTCATGGTCGACTGGGCGGTGGCGAGGAAGGAGTCCTGGAGGCCGTAGTTGTTGTGCCAGAAGTCGTACTGCGCCTTGGTCACGGCCGAGTTCTGGGTGATGTTCTGACCCCAGAAGAGGCAGATGCCGCAGGACTCCTGCGGGTAACTCCCCAGCGCCACGGCCCACTTGGGGGCGCCGTCGCCGGTGTACCAACTACCGCTGTTGAACAGGTACTTGGAGTAGAGGTCCTGGTGGAAGTCGGGGTAGACGCGGATGCCGGCGTCGAGGAACGTCTGCATCTGCGCGGTGGCGGCGGCCAGGTACGTGGTGTCGACCTGGCCTCGGACGGGTTCGGCGTAGGCCCAGGAGAGCAGGAAGCGCACCGAGTTGCCGCCGCCGAGGGCGCGCAGCGCGGTCGCGGACTTCTTCGCGTCGGCGACCGAGGCGAAGGGGAGACCGTCGTTCTCCGCCAGTTTGGTCTCACCGGAGACGTTGTAGCCGCGCAGCACGACCTGGCGGCCGTAGCTGTCCACGAAGCTGCCGTTCTGCACGGTCAGCGCTGAACCGTCGAACCAGAGGGAGTCGGTTGGGGTGGCGGCGGTTGCTGGCCCAGCGCCCAGCACCGACAGGAATCCGCAGAGGACAACCAGGACAACGATCAAACGCGCCCGGATATTCGTCATGTCCACTACAGTCCGGTGATTTCCGGACACTGTCAACACTTCTGACTCACGAGTAAGTCTGCGCGCCACAAGCCCTGTTGACACATTTCAGGCCACCCGACGCGTCACGTTCAACAGATACTCCTTCCTGTTCAGCGGGTTGTGGTCGGTGCGTGCCCGTTCCGGAACGATGCCGTGTGCGACGGGCGCGTAGTGGTCGAAGGCGCTCTCCCACTCGCCCTCTCCGCGCGTCAGCCCCGGCAACTGCCGCTCCATTCCGTGCACTTGGGCCGCCGGCACCTCCCCCTCCAGCACGCACAGCGACCCGTGCGTCCCGGTGGTCCGCGGTACGGCGCGCAGCGCGGCCAGCACCGGCAGCAGGGCGGCGAGGGTGTCGGCCGGCACCTCGACGCGGAACCGGTGCATCGGCTCGTACACCTGGCTGCCCGCCCGCCGCAGCGCCTCGACGAGGACGAGCGGGGTCAGGCCGCGGAAGTCGGCGCCCGTGCTCGACATGCTCTTGTCGAAACCCTGGTGGGCGTGGCTCTGCCGGGGCGAGTAGCCGGAGTGCGTCATGGTGACCACGCAGTCGGTGACCCGCCAGCCGTGCAGACCCTGCCCGAGCGTCTCGCGCACGGTGTCCTCGACGGCCTTGAAGAAGGCGTACGGCATCGCGCCCAGCTCCACCTCCAGGCCGAACCGCACACCGGAGCCGACCGGGCCCGGTGCGACGCGCAGGCCGACCGTGGCGAGGAAGGGGTTCGCGTCCTTCTTGTTGAACTCGACCGCCGCGCCGGTGCCGTTGGGCCGCTCGACGCACAGCGGGGTCGTCTCACGGAAGGTGACGTGCACCCCGAACTCGTCGGCGAGCGTGGCCTGGATGACCTCCTTCTGGACCTCGCCGTAGAGGGAGACGGCGGTTTCCTGGCGTACCTCGTCGTGGCGCAGGCCGATCAGGGGGTCCTGTTCGGCGAGCTGGGTGAGGGCGAGGTGGAGGGCGCGGCGGTCGGTGTCGGGGCCCGGGATGACGACGGTTTCGAGGGTGGGGGGCGCGAAGAAGTGCTCAACTGCCTTTCTGGGTAAGCCGATCGAGTCCCCGATCTTGATGTCTGCGAGGCCTCGCAGCTTGCCGATGCGGCCCGCAGGGAGGGAGTCGCACGCGATGTCCGTGCCGTGATCGAAGTCGGTGATCGCGGTGACTCTGCCCTCCCGGCCCGTGTCGCTGGTGTCTCTGGTGTCGCCGGTGTCTCTCAAGGTGATGCGGTCGCGGGTGCGGAGGGTGCCGGAGAACATCCGCGCGTAGGCGATCTTCTCCCCCGCCGGGCCGCGCTCGACCTTGAACACCGTGCCGGAGAGCGGGCCTTGGGGGTCTCCTTCGGCTGCGGGGAGGAGTTCCTTGATGCCGGTGATCAGCGCGTCGGCGCCGGCGCCGGTGACGGCGGAGCCGAAGTAGACGGGGTGCACGAGGACTTGGCGGGTCTGGGTGACGAGGGCCGCGCGCAGGAGGTCGTAGGACACGGTGTTCTCGACGTACGCGGTGAGGAGTTCGTCGTCGTGCTCGGCGAGGACGGCGGGTGCGTCCGGGCCGAGTCCCGGCAGGAAACCGGCCTCCCGTGTCCCGAGTCCCTCGACCGAGCCCATGGGCACGACGGCCGCCCGGAGCCGTTCGGAGATCGCCGGGAGGAGGTCGGCGTAGCGTGCGCCTCGTCGGTCGATCTTGTTGACGAAGAGGAGCGTGGGGATGCGCAGGCGCTGGAGGGTGCGCATCAGGATGCGGGTCTGTGGCTGGACCCCTTCGACGGCCGAGACGACGAGAACCGCGCCGTCGAGTACGCCGAGGACCCGTTCCACCTCGGCGATGAAGTCCGGGTGGCCGGGGGTGTCGATGAGGTTGACGGTCACGTCGTCGACCGGGAACGAGACGACGGCCGACTTGATGGTGATGCCGCGCCGGCGCTCCAGCGCGAGGGTGTCGGTGCGGGTGTTCCCGTCGTCGACGCTGCCGATCTCGTCGATCACACCGGCCGAGTGCAGGAGGCGCTCGGTCAGGCTGGTCTTACCCGCGTCCACGTGCGCGAGGATCCCGAGGTTGAGCAAGTGCACCTGGTGTCATGTCCTTCGGTGAGGGGGGCCTTCCTTCCTGGGTGGACATGAACGGTGCGCGCATCTCAGTACTCCTCGGTCGTCGCTGACTCGTCTCCGGTAGTGCAGCAGGGGTGGGGGTCGGGCGGCAACGGATTAACGCTGGGCCGGGGAGGCCGGGTGGGGTAGTCGCGTGGCGCTCCGGTGCAGGCCAGGGCCCGGATGCGAGGCTTGCGCCGTCCGGCGGCGGTGGTGGCGGTGACAGGAGCCGAGCATGCGTGACCTTCTCCCGGTACTGAGCGGCTGGTACGCCGCGCGCGCCCCGTTCGGCCTGGCCACGGTCGTCGCGGTCAGCCGCAGCGCGCCGCGTGATCCCGGTGCGGCGATGGCGGTGGGGCCGGGTGACGAGGTCGTGGGGAGCGTGTCGGGCGGCTGCGTGGAGGGGGCGGTTTTTGACCTGGCGCGGGAGGTCGTCGCGAGCGGCGAGGCCCGCGTGGAGACCTTCGGTTACAGCGACGAGGACGCCTTCGCGGTCGGGCTCACCTGCGGTGGCGAGATCACCGTGCTGGTACGGCCGGTCACGCCTGAGATCGACCCCGCGTTCGGGGCGGTGGCACGGTCGGTCGCCGCGGGTGAGCCGGTGACGGTGGCGACGGTGGTCGATGGGCCGGGGGTGCGGGGCGCTGCGCTTGCTGTTTGGGCGGAGGGGGTGGGAGGTGATGGTGGTGATCCCGGCGGGGTCGATGCCTTCGGCGGCGGTGGTGATCCCGGCAGGGACGGTGCCCTCGGTGGGCGCGGTACCTCTGGCTCTTTCGGCGCCCCCAACACCCTCGGCACCCTCGGCTCAGCCGGTCTCGACGTCGCCGTCACAGCAGACGCCCGTGGTGAACTCGCCCTCGGGGCAACCGGGTTGCGGCACTACGGCCCGCGCGGTGAGCGACGCGAGGACTCCGTCACGGTGTTTCTGCACTCCTTCGCGCCGCCGCCCCGGATGCTGGTCTTCGGGGCGATCGACTACGCGGCGGCGGTGGCCCGGATCGGTGACTTCCTCGGCTACCGGGTCACCGTGTGCGACGCGCGCCCGGTGTTCGCCACGCCGAAGCGGTTCCCGGCGGGCGTCGAGGTGGTCGTGGACTGGCCGCACCGTTATCTGCGGGGCACGGACACCGACGAGCGGACGGTGATCTGCGTCCTCACCCACGACCCCAAGTTCGACGTACCGCTGCTTGAGGAGGCGCTGCGCCGGCCCGCCGCGTACATCGGGGCGATGGGCAGCCGCCGTACGCATGACGACCGTATGCGGCGACTGCTCGAATCCGGCCTGACCGAGGGCGAGTTGGCCCGCCTGCGCTCGCCCGTCGGCCTCGACCTCGGCGCGCGTACGCCCGAGGAGGTGGCCGTGTCCGTGGCCGCCGAGATCGTCGCGCTGCGGTGGGGCGGGACGGGAGCTCCGTTGACGGGGGCGGCGGGGGCGATCCATCGACCGTTGCGGTGAGTTGAGGGGGGCGTCCACCGGGGACGGGCACTCGCGTCGTCAACAGCCGTAGGAATCCCGCCAGGTTTCTCGTGTATCGGCCATGCTGTCTTGCGTACCCCGGGAGCCGGCCGTGATCCCGGTCAGCTTCTCGGCGGCAGCCGATGCAGCACAAGCTCCGTCAGCCTGCCGTCGTTCACCGTCGCCGTCATGTACGTGCAGTACGGCTGGCGCCGCCGGTCCGTCGGGGACCCCGGGTTCAGCAGGCGCAGGCCGCCCGCAGTCGTCGTGTCCCAGGGAATGTGGCTGTGTCCGAAGACCAGGACGTCCAGGTCGGGATACAGGGCGGCGCAGCGTGCCTCGCGGCCCTGGGCGGGGCCCGTCTCGTGGATGGTGCCGAAGCGTAGGCCGTCCAGCTCGGCGTGGGCCAACTCCGGGAGGCGTGCGCGTAGTTCGGGGCCGTCGTTGTTGCCGTGGACGGCGACGAGGCGGCGGCTGCGGCTCTCCAGCAGGTCGAGGGTGGCCGTGTCGACCCAGTCGCCGGCGTGGAACACGACGTCGGCGCGCGGGAGTTCGGCGAGGAGTTGCGCGGGGAGTTCTCTGGCGCGCTTGGGGAGGTGGGTGTCGGACATCAGGAGCAGACGCACGGTCTCAGCCTAGGGGCGGCCGTGGTTCTGGCAGGAGCGCGCGGGACCGTACGAGATCTACAGTTCAGACTGTTCAGTCGAGACTGGACAGTTTCCCCTGGCGGGTTCTACGGTGGAGGTATGGATCACCAGCCCATCGAGACGCCCGCGGGTGTCTCCGACTCGGCGGCCCGCTCCGCCCGCGATCTGCGGATCGTGCTCAGCCGGCTGCGCCGCAGGATCCGGGAGGTCGCGACCGACGAGGACCTGACCCCGTCGCAGGAGTCGGCGCTCACCCTCGTCGGCAAGCACGGCGCGGCCACGGCGAGCGCCCTCGCGTCGGCCGAGGGGGTCAGGCCGCAGTCGATGGCCGCCACCCTCGCCGCCCTCGACCAGCACGGGCTCATCCGGCGCGGCCCCGACCCCGAGGACGGCCGTAGGCAGCTCGTCACCCTCACCGAGGCCGGGCGCGAGCGGATCGAGGGCAACCGGCAGGTCCGCGGGGAGTGGCTCACGCGCGCCTTCGAGGACCGGTACACCGAGCAGGAGCGGCGGACGATTCTCGACGCGCTGGCGTTGATGGAACGGCTGTCCGAGCAGTGATACCCAAGCTCACCGAGGGATCACGGACCACGCGCCCCGCCCCCACCGGCTTCGACCGGCGGCTGATCGCGCCGATGGTCCTCGGCTCCGTTCTCAACCCGATCAACTCCTCGATGATCGCCGTGGCCCTCGTGCCGATCGGCATCGCCTTCGGGGCCCCGCCCTCGGAGACGGTCTGGCTGGTCTCGGCGCTGTATCTCGCCACCGCCGTGGGGCAGCCGGTCATCGGGCGGCTCGTCGACATGTACGGGCCGCGCCGTCTCTACCTCATCGGTACGGCCCTGGTCGGCGTCGCCGGAGTCATGGGCGCCCTCGCGCCGTCGCTGGGCGTGCTGATCGCCGCCCGGGTCCTGCTCGGGTTCGGCACCTCGGCCGCGTATCCGGCCGCGATGCAGCTCACGCGCAGCGAGGCCGAGCGCACCGGCAAGGACAGCCCGGCCGGTGTCCTCACCGCGCTCGCCGTCTCCGCGCAGACCGTGTCGGTGATCGGACCCACGCTCGGCGGCTTCCTCATCGGTGTCGGCGGCTGGCGCGCCATCTTCACCGTCAACGTGCCGCTGTCCGTGGCCTGTCTCGTCCTCGGCGCGCTGCGGCTCCCGAAGATGAACAAGGAGACCGCGGGCACCCGGCGCGACGTCGACCCGCCCGGCATGCTCCTGTTCGCCGTCATGCTGGTCTCGCTGATGATGTTCCTGACCGCCCCCAGCCTCTCGGAGTGGTACCTCCCGGTCCTCAGCGCCGCCGCGGCCGTCGCCTTCGCGAGACGCGAACTCCGCGTCCCGGAGCCCTTCGTGGACCTGCGCGTCCTCGGCGGCAACCTGCCCCTGGTGACGACGTACATACGGCAGTTCCTCGGTTACACGACCTCGTACGCCTTCCTCTACGGCTATACGCAGTGGCTGGAGGAGGGGCGCGGGCTGCACGCCTCCGCCGCCGGGCTCATCCTGCTGCCCCTGTCGGCCACCGCTCTCGGTGTCTCCACCCTCACCGGGCGCCGCGAGGCGATCCGCGCCAAGCTGCTCGTCGGCAGCGCCGTCCAGGTCGTCGGCTGTGCGGGGTTGTTCCTCGTCGGCGCCGACAGTCCGGTCTGGCTGCTGCTCGCCGTCGGCGCCGTGCTCGGCGTACCGCAGGGGCTGCTGGGCCTGGCCGGGCAGAACGCCCTGTACCGGCAGGCCGAGCCCGCGCGCATCGCGTCCGCCGCCGGACTGCTGCGCACCTTCATGTACCTCGGCGCACTCGCCGCCTCGGCGGCCACCGCGGCCTTCTTCCCGCACCGCGCCGACACCCCGGGACTGCACGACCTGGCCCTGTTCATGGCGATCGGGTCGGCGCTGCTCCTGGCGATCACCCTGCCCGACCGTTCCCTGCGCACCCTCACACCCAAGACCGTCTGAGCCCCCGTATCTCCTGAACTCCTGAAAGGCCCGCCCCATGGCACTCACCACCCTCGACCCCCGTACCGCTCTCGTCGTGATCGACCTCCAGGGCGGCATCGTCGGCGCCCCGACCCAGCCGTACAGCGGGCCCGAGGTCGTCGCCCGTACCGTCGAACTCGCCGACGCCTTCCGGGCCGTCGGCCTTCCCGTGGTCCTGGTCCGGGTCACCTTCGCCGCCGACGGCGCGGACGCCGTACCCGGCCGCACGGAGCAGCAGCGCGCCGGCGGCGGGGCCCGCCCCGAGGGCTGGGACGTCATCGTCGACGACCTGGCCGGACACCCTGGCGACATCCAGATCACCAAGCGGAACTGGGGCGCCTTCCACGGCACCGACCTCGACGTGCAGTTGCGCCGCCGCGGTGTCACGCAGATCGTGCTGACCGGCATCGCCACCAGCATCGGCGTCGAGTCCACCGCCCGGGCAGCCCACGAGCACGGCTACCACGTGACCCTGGCCACCGACGCGATGAGCGACCTGGACGCCGTCTCGCACGCCCACAGCATCGAGCGGATCTTCCCGCGGCTGGGCGAGACGGGCACCTCCGCCGAGGTCCTGGAACTTCTGGCCAAGACCCGCGGCGAGAGCTGACGTCCGCCTACGCCGGGTAAACCGTTGCCCAACACCAGCCCAATGGGCGGCATCGGGACGGACCGGGTTAGCATCAGCCCACCGCGCCGTTCCACAACAGGGGACGGGCGGCGCAAACAAGGGGGCTAGAAGCCGGATGTCGGTCAAGGTCAGTGTCGTCGTCCCTGTGTACAACCCAGGGCCTTATATCGAGGATTGCATCTCCTCTCTGCTCAGGCAGTCGCTGCCCAACGATGAGTACGAGGCGATCTTCGTCGACGACGGCTCGACGGACGGCACGCCCGCGCGGCTCGACGAGATCGCCGCGGAGCACCCCCACATGCACGTGATCCACCAGGAGGCGTCGGGCTGGTCGGGCAAGCCCCGCAACGTCGGGATCGCCGCCGCCAAGGGCGAGTTCGTCATGTTCGTCGACAACGACGACTACCTCGGCGACGAGGCCCTGGAGCGGATGTACGAGTACGGCGTGGCCAACGGCGCCGATGTCATCGTGGGCAAGATGGCCGGCAAGGGCCGCGCCGTACCCGTGGAGCTGTTCCGCAAGAACTATCCGCACGCGTCGGTCGCGACCGCGCCGCTGATGGACAGCCTCACCCCGCACAAGATGCTCCGCCGCGCGTTCCTCGACCGCATCAACCTGCGGTTCCCCGAGGGGCGTCGGCGCCTTGAGGACCACGTCTTCGTGACGGAGGCCTACCTCGCCGCGGACAACGTCGCCGTGCTCAGCGACTACGTCTGCTACTACCACATCAAGCGCGAGGACGCCTCGAACGCCGGCTTCCAGCGCTTCGACCCCGTCGGCTACTTCAAGAACCTGCGCGAGGCCCTCGACGTCGTCGAGAAGTACACCGAGCCCGGTGCGGCCCGCGACAAGATCTTCCGCCGCTGGCTGCGCGTGGAGATGATGGAGCGCCTCGGCGGCGGCCGGCTGCTGAAGGCCCCGGACGACTACCGCCGTGAACTCCTCAAGGAGATCCGCGGTGTCATGACCGAGCGCTTCGGCCCCGGTGTCGCGGCCGGTCTCGGCCCGCGCCTGCGGGTCGTCGCGGCCCTCGCCGCCGCCGACCGCTACGACGACCTCGTCGAGCTGGCCGAGTGGGAGGCGTCCCTCAAGCCGACCGCGGTCCCCGGCGAGATCGAGTGGCGCGACGGCAAGCTGCTGGTCCACTACCAGGCCGAGTTCGTCATCGACGGCAAGCCCGCGGTCTTCGAGGCCAAGGGCGCGCCCGCTCCCAAGCACCCGGAGCCGAAGACCCTCGCCGAGGCGACCGCCATGCTCACGGCCGACGCCACCGCCAACTTCAAGAAGGCGACGGCCGACCTCGTCCTGCGCGAACGCACCAGCGCCGCCTCGCACTTCCAGCCCGTGCAGCTCTCGCACGAGACGGTCCCCGACGGCGACGGCGTCCGCCTGGTGCTGCACGCCACGGCGACCGTCGACCCCGCCTCCGCGGCCGTCGGCTCCCCGCTGAGCAGCGGGCTCTGGGACACCTACGTCCGCGTCGTCATCGGCTCCTGGAACAAGGAGTGCCGCCTCGGCCCGGTCCCGCAGCACGGCGAGAACGCCGGGCACGCCGGTGTCGTCGCCGGCCAGGTCATGCTCCCGTACTACACGGAGCCGCACGGCAACTTCTCCCTGGACGTCGACAAGGCGAGCAAGCGCCTGGGCCTCGCCGACCTCAAGCCCGGCGACTTCACGGTCACCGGCGCCCGCGTCGGCGTCCTGCTCCCCTTCTACGTCCCCGCCACCACGGACGTACTGCTGCGGCTGACCCACAAGTCGTCCGGTACGACCCTGGACGTGCCCGGTGTGGTCTCCCCCGAGTCCTCCGGCGCACGGCTGGCCGCCGAGGTGCCGGCCGCGGATCTGAAGGACGCGGCGTGGAACGCGTCGGTGTGTCTGACCCCGGCCGCGACCGGACAGCGTTTCCTGGCGCTGCCGGTACGGCTGACCGGTGACGCCGGCGGTATCCGGGTGGAGGCGGCGCCGAAGGCCCCCAAGTCCGCCGAGCCGAAGCCCGCGCCGAAGCCGGTGGCCGCCAAGCCCAAGCCCGGGCTGGCCCGCCGGGTGGCACGCAAGCTGAAGCGCGCCCTGAACAAGTAGCGGTATCCGAGAGCTAGTTGCGGTACCCGAGCAAGCAGCAGTGCCCGAGCAAGCCGGAGGACAAGAGAACGTGCGATCACTGGGGATTGAAGGCGCCTGGGTCCTGGAACCCAAGGTCTTCCCTGACGACCGGGGCAGTTTCCACGAGTGGTACCGCGGTGAGGAGTTCCGCGAGGCCACCGGGTACGACCTGGCTCTGTCCCAGGCCAACTGCTCGGTCTCGCGGCGCGGTGTGGTGCGCGGAGTGCACTTCTCCGACGTGCCGCCGAGCCAGGCCAAGTACGTGAAGTGTGTGCGCGGAGCCGTCCTCGACGTGATCGTGGACATCCGCGTCGGCTCTCCCACGTTCGGTCAGTGGGAGGCCGTCCGGCTGGACGACGAGACCAAGCACGCCGTGTTCCTCGCGGAGGGTCTGGGGCACGCGTTCATGGCCCTGACCGACGACGCGACGGTCGTGTACCTGTGCTCGACGGGGTACTCCCCCGGCCGTGAGCACGGGATCAACCCGCTCGACCCGGCGCTCGGCATCGCCTGGCCCGAGGGTTTCGAGCCGGTGCTGTCCGACAAGGACGCGGAGGCGCCGACACTGGCAGAGGCGGAGCAGTCAGGACTTCTTCCGTCCTACGCGGACTGCTCCGCCTACTACGAGCGACTGCGGAGTGGGCAGCTCAGCGACTGACGCTGAGCTGCTCCACCGAGCGGCGCAGGGGCTCCCAGCCGCGGGACCGCTTGGTCCCGCGGTTGCGGGCCGCCGCGAGGGGACCCCAGAAACCGGCGCCGAGCAGCGCCTCGGGCTTCACCGCGGTGGTGCGCTCCAGGATCGCCTCGGGCACCTTCTGCGGGTCCGGGACCTCGAACTCGGCGACGATCTCGTCGTACTTGTCCTTGAGGACGGTGCTGGCGGGGTCCGCGCCGAAGACCACGAGCTGGCCGGTGGGCTGCGTGTCGACCAGGACCGTCACGAGGTCGGGACGGTAGCGGTTGAGAATCTCGACCAGCTTGTAGACGTCACCGGTCCAGGCGTCGGTGTGCCGGTCCCGGGCGGCCTCGTCGATGCTGCGCGGCAGCATGTCGTCGAAGACGATGACGCTGGCCCAGTCCGAGTGCTTCTCCACGTTGATGAAGTCGCGCAGCGCGTACTCGAACAGGTGCATGCCGTCGATGAACGACAGGTCCAGCGTGGTGGTCCGCCACCAGCCCAACGGGCTGCGGTTGCGGGCCAGTTGACGCAGCGGGTGACGGCCGCCCCGCAGGTGCACCAGCGGGTTGTCCCGGGCGAAGAAGTCGTCACTGGTCGCCTTGGCCAGGTGGACGTCACAGCGGATCTCCGTGACCACCTTGAACGCGGGATCGATCGCAACGCTGGGCACCCGGGAGAGCGTCAGGCTGCGGCCGTCGTTGACGCCGATCTCCAGGTAGTTGCGGTTCGCGGTTGACTTGTGGAGCCCCCGCAGGAACTCATGACGTTTCACGAAGAAATCTCCTTGCGGATGTGAGGAAGTGCTTCGTGCAGGGCGGACCGCCAGTCCCTCGGCGGTTCCAGACCGACCTCCCGCCACCGCTCGTGCCCGAGGGCGCTGTAGGCGGGGCGGGGCGCGGGACGGACGAAGGCCGCGCTCGTGGTGGGGCGGACGCGCTCCGGGTCGGCGTCGATGAGCCGGAACACCTCCTGTGCGAGACCGTGCCAGCTGGTCTCGCCGGAGCTGGTCGCGTGGAACACCCCGTGCGCGCCTTCGACTTGGCCGATGCGCTCGCCGAGATCGGCGATCCGCACGGCGACGTCGGCGGTCCAGGTCGGTTGACCGTGCTGGTCGTCGACGACGTCGAGAGTGTCGCGCCGCGCCTCCAGCTCGATCATTGTGCGGACGAAGTTACCCCCACAGGCTCCGTACAGCCAAGCCGTTCGGACAACCGCGCTGTTACCGGGCAGTTCGGCCAACACGGCCTGCTCGCCAGCGAGTTTGGTCCGGCCGTAGGCGGTGCGCGGGGCGGTGGAGTGATTCTCCGGGTACGGCGTGCTGCGGGCCTCGCCGTCGAAGACGTAGTCGGTGGAGACGTGCACCAGCCGCGCGCCCGAGGCGGCGCAGGCGCGGGCCAGGAGCCGGGGCCCCTCGCCGTTGATGCGAAGGGCCCGCTCCTCGTCGGTCTCGGCGTCGTCGACGGCGGTGTACGCCGCGCAGTTCACCACCACGTCGGGGTGGTGTTCCGCGAACGCCCGGTCCACCGACGCGGGGTCGGTGATGTCCAGGGCGGCGCGGTCGAGACCGACGGACTGCTCACCGCGCCGGGCGAGTTCGTCCAGGACGTCGTGGCCGAGCATCCCGCCGGCACCGGTGACCAGCCACTTCATCAGCCGCGCTCCACCCGTGCCTTGAGGGGCTCCCACCAGGCGCGGTTGTCGCGGTACCAGGCGACGGTGTCGGCGAGGCCGGAGGCGAAGTCGTGCTTCGGCTCATAGCCGAGCTCGTCGTGGATCTTGGACCAGTCGACGGAGTAGCGCAGGTCGTGGCCCTTGCGGTCCTCGACGCGCTCGACCGAGTCCCAGTCGGCGCCGCAGGCTTCGAGCAGCAGGCCGGTGAGCTCCTTGTTGCTGAGCTCGGTGCCGCCGCCGATGTTGTAGACCTCGCCGGCGCGGCCCTTGGTGCGCACCAGCTCGATGCCCTGGCAGTGGTCCTCGACGTGCAGCCAGTCGCGGACGTTGAGGCCCTCGCCGTAGAGCGGGACCTTCTTGCCGTCGAGGAGGTTGCTGACGAACAGCGGGATGACCTTCTCGGGGAACTGGTGCGGCCCGTAGTTGTTCGAGCAGCGGGTGACGCGCACGTCCAGGCCGTGGGTGCGGTGGTAGGCCAGGGCCAGCAGGTCCGAGGACGCCTTCGACGCGGAGTACGGCGAGTTGGGCGCCAGCGGGTGGGTCTCGGGCCAGGAGCCGGTCTCGATGGAGCCGTAGACCTCGTCGGTGGAGATGTGCACGAACGGGGTGCGGTAGCGCAGGGCAGCGTCCAGCAGGACCTGGGTGCCCACCACGTTGGTGCGGACGAAGTCGGCGGCGCCGTTGATCGAGCGGTCCACGTGGGACTCGGCGGCGAAGTGGACCACCTGGTCCGCTCCGGCCATCAGCTTGTCGACCAGTTCGGCGTCGCAGATGTCGCCCTGGACGAACTCCAGGCGCGGGTGGCCTATGTCCAGGTTGTCGAGCGTGCCGGCGTACGTGAGCTTGTCCAGCACCGTGATGCGGGGCGCGTCGGGCGCGTCCGAGGCGAGGAGCGTGCGGACGTACGTGGAACCGATGAAGCCGGCGGCGCCGGTGACGAGGAGATTCATGAACGGATCTGCACCTTGCTGTGGTCTCCGAGAACGAGGCGGTGGGCGCTGGGTACCCCCGGAGCGGGGGTCACTTCGACGTGCTTGCCGATGAGCGAGGACTCGATCCGGCCCACCCCGGCGATGGACGAGTCCTGCAGCACTATGGAGAACTCCAGCTCACTGTCGGTGATCCGGCAGTTCTCCGCGACCGAGGTGAACGGTCCGACGTAGGAGTCGCTCACGACCGTGCCGGCCCCGATGACGACGGGTCCGACGATGCGCGAACGCTCGATGCGCGCGCCCTCCTCGATCACCACGCGGCCGATGGTCTCGGACACGTCGTCGACGTCGCCGTCGATGCGGCGGTCCATGCTCTCCAGGACGGTCCGGTTGACCTCGAGCATGTCGACGACGTTGCCCGTGTCCTTCCAGTAGCCGTGGATGACCGAGGAGCGCACGTCGGCGCCGTCGTCGATCAGCTGCTGGATGGCGTGGGTGATCTCGAGCTCGCCGCGCCAGGACGGCTTGATGGCGCGCACGGCGTCGTGGATGGCGGGCGTGAAGAGGTAGACACCGACCAGAGCGAGGTCGCTCTTGGGGTGCTCCGGCTTCTCCTCCAGGCCGATGACCTGGCCGGACTCGCTGAGCTCGGCGACGCCGAAGGAGCGCGGGTCGGGCACGTGGGTGAGGAGGATCTGCGCGTCGGGCTTGTTGGCCTGGAAGCCCTCGACGAGACCGGTGATGCCGCCGACGATGAAGTTGTCACCGAGGTACATCACGAAGTCGTCGTCGCCGAGGTACTCGCGCGCGATCAGTACGGCGTGGGCCAGTCCGAGGGGACGGTCCTGCGGGATGTAGGTGATCTTCAGGCCGAACTTCGACCCGTCACCCACCGCCTCCTCGATCTCCGCCGCGGTGTCACCGACGATGATGCCGACCTCGGTGATTCCCGCGTCGGCGAGCGATTCGAGCCCGTAGAAAAGGACGGCCTTGTTGGCCACCGGGACGAGCTGTTTTGCCGATGTGTGTGTGATCGGCCTCAGGCGGGATCCAGTGCCGCCGGAGAGAACGAGAGCCTTCATCGCTTCACCTTAGCGTCATCTTCGGACGTGCATCGTTCCTCCCTATGTTCGTTTATTACGACCGGCCAACGATGAGTGGGCCGTGAGGTGTCTAACCTGCCGACGGACCGGACAAATCGTCTGCGGCCCGTGCCACGTCCGCCTCGACCTCGGCCCGGTCGAGGCCCTCGTCGCGCGCGTACTCGTCGGCTGCGGCCTGCATGTCACGGGCGAGGTCGCGCCAGGCCCGCCAGGCGGTCTCGTAGATGTCGGTCTCGGCCTCGGTCCAGGATTCGTGCGCGGGGGCTCCCAGGGAGTCCCGCATCTCCTGGACCCGGGCGCGTGCCGCCTGGGCCGCGCGGTGCTTCTCGACCAGTTCCTCGAAGGTGTGTGCCACAAGCCCGCACCCCATCACGGCACGGACGGCCGACCGTCCCGACCTGCCGTTACGTGCCCTTGGAGGCACCCGTGCGGCCGTCTATCCGTCGAGCGCGATCTCGGCCCACACCTGCTTGCCGCCGCTCACCGGCACCGTGCCCCAGGCCGCCGACATGGCCTCGACGAGGAGGATGCCGCGCCCGCCGGTGGCCTCCCAGCCGATGCTGGTGGGTTTGACCGGGGTGCGCGGAGAAGAGTCCGCCACGGCGACCCGGAACCGCCGGTTGACCAGGGTGAGGTCGAGGCGGACGGGCCCGTCGGTGTGCACCAGGGCGTTGGTGACCAGCTCGGAGACGACGAGCAGGATGGTGTCGGTCTCCTCGGTGACGCCCCAGGTGCGCAGGGTCCGCCTGGTGAAGCGGCGGGCGTGCCGGGCCGCCTCGGGGACGCGCCAGACCGTCCAGTTCTCCCGGCGGGGGCGGGTGGCGAGGCCGTCGTAGCGCATGAGGAGGAGGGCTACGTCGTCCTCGCGGCGGGCGTTGCCGAGCAGCGCGTCGGCGACGAGGCCGAGGTGGGCGGGGTCGGAGACGGCGAGGCCGTGGGCGAGGCGGTCGAGGCCCTCGTCGATGTCGGCCTCCTTGGACTCGACTAGGCCGTCGGTGGTGAGGGCGACGACGGTGCCGGGCTGCAGCCGCAGCGGGCTCATGGGGAAGTCGGCCTGCGTGACCACGCCGAGCGGCGGTCCGCCGTCCGCGTAGGGGATCTCGGTGCTGCCGTCCGGGTGCCGCAGGACGGGCGGGAGATGGCCGGCCCGCACGTACCAGGCGGAACCTTCCTCCAGATTCACGTCGACGTAGCAGCAGGTGGCGAAGAGGTCGGTCTCCAGGTCGATGAGCAGGCGGTTGGCGTGCGAGACGACCACGTCGGGCGGGTGTCCCTCGACCGCGTAGGCGCGCAGCGCGGTGCGCATCTGGCCCATGAGGGTGGCGGCGCCCGCGTTGTGGCCCTGGACGTCGCCGATGACGAGGGCGACGTGGTTGTCGGGGAGCGGGATCACGTCGTACCAGTCGCCGCCGACCTCGAGACCGGCGGTGGTCGGCAGATAGCGGGCGACGGCGACCGCGCCGGGCAGGGTGGGCAGGCGGCGCGGCAGCAGCTGGCGCTGGAGCATGCCGACGAGTTCGTGCTCGGCGTCGAAGGCGTGGGCGCGCATCAGGGCCTGTCCGGCGAGCCCGGCGGAGGCGGTGAGCAGCGCGCGTTCGTCGGGGCCGAAGACGTGCGGGTCGTCCCAGCCGATGAGGCAGGCACCGGAGACCCGGCCGCCCGCGGACAGCGGCAGGACGGCGAGGCCGCCGGGTCCGACCTCGGCGAGGGCGGGTTCCAGGTCGGTGCCCGCGGGCCAGATCGCGGCGCGGCCCTCGCGCAGGGCGGCGGCGAGGGTGGGCATCGTGCGCACGGGTGCGTCGGGCCATTCGCTGCGCCACTCCAGGCGCCACAGCTCGGGCCAGGCCTCCGGTTCGGGCGGGTCGAGGACGGTGACGACGAGCCGGTCGCCCTCCAGTTCGGCGAGCGCGATCCGGTCGGCACGCAGCGGTTTGCGCAGGGCGGCGACCACGGCCTGGCTGACGTCGCGGACCGTGCCTGCCATGGCGAGGGCGGCGGCGAGGCGCTGGACGCGGGCCACGTCGTTGACGCCGGAGCGCAGCTGGGAGGCGGCGCCGACGGTGCCGACGAGACGGGCCGGGCGGCCGTCGCCGCCGGGCAGGAGCCGGCCGCGCAGCCGCAGCCACTTCGGCGTCCCCGAGGGCTGCAGGACCCGGAACTCCAGCTCACGGTCGCCGATGGCCATGTGGTCGGCCTCGACGACGGACATCAGCGAGGGCAGGTCCTCCGGCACGGTCAGCCCGAGCAGGGTCTCGACCTTGCCGTCGAAGTCGCCCGGGCCGAGCCCGAACAGCTCCAGGACGTCGCCGCCGACCTCGACCCGCCCGGTGTCCATGGCCAGGTCGAACGCGCCCGCGGCCACGTCCTCGCCCGCCACCGACTCGGCCGGTACCGGGATGGCGACCGCCTCGGCGATCAGCGCAAGGCACGCGCGGTCCTCGGTGCCGAAGCCGTCCGGGCGTTCACCGACCGCGAGCAGGCAGCCGCCGCCCCGGTCGCCGCGCACGGGCAGCACCGCCAGATGGAACTCCCCCGACGGCAGCCGCCGCGCGTCACCGCCCGCGGCCAGTTCCTCGGGGCCGAGCCACACCGCGTGCCCGGCCCGCCGCACCTCGGCGACCGGTGATCCCCCGGCCGCCGGATAGCCGTCCCGCAGCCCGTACAGCGTGCGCGGCACCCCGACGGACTCGGCCAGGCACAGGAGGTCGGCGTCGTCACCGGGTGTGTACACCCCGGCGAAGCTCGCACCGGCGAAGACGAGGGCCTGTTCGAGGACGCGGCGCAGCCGTTCGCGGGGGTCGAGATCGACGGTGAGCGTCTTGAGGGCAAGTTCGGCACGCAGCGTTCGCGTTCCGCGTCCCTCAGTGCCCTCACTGACCACGTCCGCAATTACAGCGCTTATGCGCCGACTGCGCAGCCCCTGTGACCATTCCGTGGAGATGAGGGACCGTATGGGCCCCCATCCGGCTCGAAAGGCGCCGAACAAGTCTTTACCCATGCGTACCGCACAGGGTTCTCGTGACAGGCGTGACTGTCCGCGTCCATCGCCCGGCTGGGAGATTCGAGCCGGGCCACGGAGGGGGACGACCATGGACAAGCGGTACGAGGTGTACGCGCTCGCCGACCGACACTTCTACGAGACACCGGACCGCCTGTCGGCACCCGGCACGGAGACCGCCGCGCCCCTGTTCGCCACGGCGCGCCGCGAGGTCCCGGACGACTGGAGCTCGGCCCGCATCGGCGACTGGCTGACGCTGACCCCGCTGGACGAGGACGGCGGCCCCTTACCCGGGCCGGCCCAGGGCTGGAAGATCCACGCCTCGGCCACCCGGACGAACGCGGACCGCGTCGCCGCCCTCGTGTGGGACTACTGCGTCCCGCGCCGCATCCCGTTCAAGTTCGTCCCGGGCCCGCACCTGCTCCACCTGCGCAACACGAAGTACGCGGGCCGCGACACCAGCGGCAAGTTCGTCACGGTCTACCCGTCCGACGAGGACCAACTCCACGAGATCCTCAGCGAGTTGGGCAAACTCCTGGAGGGCTTCGAGGGCCCGTACATCCTCACCGACCTCCGCTGGAACGACGGCCCGCTCTACGTCCGCTACGGCGCTTTCGCGCGCACCTTCGTCGTCGACGAGCGGGGCTCGCTGGTCCCGGCGGTGCGGGACGGCTCGGGGCAGCTGGTGCCGGACCGTCGGGCGCCGTCCTTCCAGGTCCCGGAGTGGGTGACCCTGCCGGCGTTCCTGGAGCCGCAGCTCGCGGCGCGCAACACCACGACGGTGGGCGAGCTGCCGTACCGCATCGAGAAGGCGCTGCACTTCTCGAACGGCGGCGGGGTGTACGCGGGCACCGACACCCGCGACGGGCGCAAGGTCGTCCTCAAGGAGGGGCGGCCGCACGCGGGGCTCGCCTCGGACGGCGCCGACGCGATCGTCCGCCTTGAGCGGGAGAAGCTGGCGCTGGAGCGGGTCGCCGGAACCGGAGTGGTGCCCGAGGTGCGGGACTGGTTCCTGCTGGGTGAACACCGGTTCCTGGTCATGGACTTCGTCGAGGGGCGCCCCTCAACTCCTTCTTCGCGGAACGGCATCCGCTGCTCACCCCGGACCCCGACCCGGACGCGGTCGCCGCGTACACGGCGTGGGCGCTGCGGATCCACGCGGCGGTGGAGCGGGCGATGGACGCGGTGCACGCGCGCGGGATCGTCTTCAACGACCTGCACATCTTCAACGTCATCGTCGCGCCCGACGAGGAGTCGGTGTTCCTCATCGACTTCGAGGCGGCGGCCCCGGCCGAGGAGAACGGCCGCCAAGTCGTCGCCCACCCCGGCTTCTTCGCGCCGCCGGACCGCCGGGGCGTCGACGTCGACCGGTACGCGCTGGCCTGTCTGCGGCTCGCCCTGTTCCTACCGGTGACCACCCTGTTCGTGGTCGACCGCGGCAAGGCGGCCCACCTGGCCGAGGTGATCGCGGGCCAATTCCCGGACGTGCCGAGGGAGTTCTTGGAGAAGGCGGTAGCGGAGATCACGCGGGGCGAGGGCGCGGTGACGGCTCCGGCCTTCGTGCGGCCCGGCGACTGGCCCTACAGCCGTGACTCGATGGTCAAGGCGATCCTCGCCTCCGCGACCCCGGACCGGGACGACCGCCTCTTCCCGGGTGACGTCGCCCAGTTCTCCGACGGCGGCGGACTCGGCCTGGCGCACGGCGCGGCCGGTGTCCTGTACGCCCTCGACGCGACCGGCGCCGACCGCTACGAGGAGGGCGAACGCTGGCTCCTCGACCGCACCGCCCCTTCCCCGATCGGTACCCCGCTCGGCCTCTACGACGGACTCGCGGGCGTCGCCCACGTCCTCGACCGGCTCGGCCACCGCCAACGCGCCCTCGACCTGATCTCCGGCATCCTCGCGGAACGCTGGCAGAACCTCTCCTCCGACCTGCACGGCGGCCTGGCAGGACTCGGCCTGGTCCTCGGTCAACTGGCCGTCGACACAGGCGAGTCGGAGCTGCGCGAGCGGGCGGCGGAGGCCGCGGACATCCTGGTACGACGCCTCGCGGAACCCCACCCCGCGACACCCCGGCGACGGGCCGGACTGCTGCGGGGTGCGAGCGGACCGGCGCTGTTCCTGCTGCGGCAGTACGGGTCGACGGGCGACCGGCGGTTGCTCGACGCGGCAACTACCGCCCTGCGCCGGGACCTTGAGTGCTGTGTCGTGCAGCGCGGCGGCGGCCTGGAGGTCGACGAGGGGTGGCGGACGCTTCCGTACCTCGGCGACGGGAGCGTGGGTCTGGGCATGGTGATCGACGACCTGTTGGCCCACGTCCCGGACGGGGACGGCGAGTTCGAGCGAGCCCGCGCCGGCATCCTCACCGCCGCGACCTCCCGCTTCTACGCGCAGCCCGGTCTCTTCCAGGGCCGCGCGGGGATGGTCCTGCACCTCGCCCGTACGACCGCGCCGGGCGCCGACGCCCACAGGCTGGCCGAACAGGTCACCGGTCTCGGCTGGTTCGCGATGTCGTACGAGGGCCAACTCGCCTTCCCCGGGCACCAGATGATGCGGCTGTCCATGGACCTGGGCACCGGCACCGCCGGCTGCCTGCTCGCGCTCGGCGCGGCCTTCGGCGATGCCGAAACGGCCCCTGGGCTGCCCTTCCTGCCGCCGCTCCGGCGGCCCACTCAGCGCGGCTCCGCAACCTGACGGAGTCGTGACACCACCAACCCCGTCCCCACAACGAAAGGACTTCTCATGGCACTTCTCGACCTGCAGACGATGGAATCCGACGAGCACAACGACGGCGGCGGCGCGAGCACCGTCAGCCTGCTCTCCTGCGTCAGCGCGGCGAGCGTTCTGCTCTGTCTCTGACGACTCGGTGAACCCACGGCTCCGGGCGGCCCCCTCCCACGAGGGGAGGGCCGCCCGGGGTCCACGTCACGTCACCCCGAGGGACCGCCGTATGACGACGCACGCCCAAGGCACCCCGGTGACCGGTTCGTTGCTGCACTCGGCCGTCCGCGCGGCCGGCGTGCGCTGTGTGGCACTGGGCGCCGTCAGTACGGCGTCCACGGCGGCCGCGCTGCTGCTGCCCGCCGTGCTGGGCCGGACCCTGGACCACCTGTTGGCACACGCCCCGGCGGCGCGCTGGGTGTGGGGGTGCGCGGGGCTGGTCCTGCTGATCGGGGTGCTGGACGCGTGCGGGACGGTGCTCGGCGGCACGGTCACGGCCGGGTCGACGGCATGGCTGCGCCGACGTGTCACCGGGCATGTACTGGCTCTCGGCCCGCGCGCCAACTCCCGTTTCGGTGCCGGGGAGTTGGTGGCCCGGCTGGTGGGGAACGCCGCGCAGGCCGGGACGGCGCCGGGTGCGGTGGCCGCGCTGCTGGCGGCGCTGGCGGGACCGGTCGGAGGCGTGGTCGCGCTGGCGTTGATCGACCCGTGGCTGGCGGCCGTGTTCCTGGCCGGGGCGCCGCTCCTCACCTTCCTCCTCCGCGCCTTCGCCCGGGACACCTCGGAGTGCGTGACGCGGTACCAACAGGTCCAGGGCCGGATGGCGTCGGCGCTCGCGGAGGCGATGAGCGGCTTCCGTACGATCCAGGCGGCGGGCACGGCGGACCGCGAGACGGCACGGATCCTGCGCCCGCTGCCCGAACTCTCCCGCGCGGGCCACCGCATGTGGCGGGTACAGGGACGGGCCGCAGCACAGGCGGTCACCGTGGCGCCCCTCCTCCAACTGGCCGTAGTTGCCGTGGCGGGCTACCGGCTGACGAGGCACGCTCTGACGGTGGGCGACGTGCTGGCCGCGTCCCGATATGCGGTGCTGGCAACAGGTGTTGGGGTACTGGTCGGCCAACTCTCAGGCCTGCTCCGCGCGAAGGCAGCGACCCGGCGCCTGGACGAGATCCTCGCCGAACCGGCCCCCACCCACGGACACCGCCAACTCCCGCCGGGCCCCGGCCACTTGGAGCTGCGCGGCGTGACCGTCCGGCAAGGCGAACGAACTGTCCTGTCCGACATCGACCTGGTGATCCCCGGCGGCACGACCCTCGCCGTCGTCGGCCGTTCCGGTGCCGGCAAGTCCCTCCTCGCGGCGATCGCGGGCCGCCTGACCGACCCGGACGCGGGCGAGGTCCTCCTCGACGGCGTCCCGCTCCACACCCTGCGCCACGACGAGCTCCGCGACGCGATCGGCTACGCCTTCGACCGCCCGGCCCTGCTCGGCACGACGATGGAGGACACGATCGCGTTCGGCCTGCGGTCGCCGTCGCCCGCCGGGATCCGGGATGCGGCGGAAAAAGCGCACGCGGATACGTTCATCCGCCGCCTCCCCCACGGCTACGCCACCCCCGTCGCCGACGCCCCCCACTCCGGCGGCGAGTCCCAACGCCTCGGCCTGGCAAGGGCGTTCGCCCACGAGGGCCGCGTCCTGATCCTCGACGACGCCCTCTCCAGCCTCGACACGATCACCGAACACCGGATCACCAGGTCCCTCACGGGCCCGGACTCCAACGGCACCCGCCTCCTCATCGCCCACCGCGCGGCCACGGCGGCCCGCGCGGACCTGGTGGCGTGGTTGGACGGGGGGCGGGTGCGGGCGGTGGGGGCGCATGCGGAGTTGTGGGGGGTGGCGGGGTACCGGGGGGTGTTCGGGGAGGGGGATGAGATCGGCGTAGGGGTGGAGAAGGTGCGGGGTGCGGAGGGATCGGGGAGAGGCTTGCGTGGAGAGCCTCGGGGCGCAGAGGGCGGGGCGGGCTGATGTCGGGCGGGGAGAGGCCGACGGCACCGGGCGGGGAGGAGCAGGCGAGCGGACGGAGCGGGCCGATGCCGCACGAGGGCGATCGGGTTCATGGTCGTAGCGCCCCTGGGCGCCGCCCGCGCTTCCTCCACCGTCAGCCGCAGCAATCCCCACCCCACGACGCCACTGCCCTCTCCCGCCGCGGCCTCCGCTTCCTCCGCGCCCGCTGGCCGGTGCTGGTCCGTCTCGCCGCCTGGTCCGTGCTGGAGACAGGGCAGACCTTCCTCGTCGGGTACGGGCTCGCCAGGGCGCTGGACGCCGGGTTCCTCATCGGGCGGGGCGGCGTCGGGCTCGCGTGGCTCGGAGTGGCGGGAGTCGGAGTCATCCTCGGGGCGTTCGGGACCGGGCGGGTCTATCGCGGTGTCGCCGACCTCGTCGAACCGCTCCGGGATCTGCTGGTCGCACGCGTCGTCGCGCGCGGGGTGCGGGAGGCGGACGGCGGGGCGTTGTCGGGGCTGACCCAGCAGGTGGAACTGGCCCGGGACACCTTCGCGGGGCTGGTGATGGTGTCCCGGTCGTTCGTGTTCACCGCCGTGGGTGCGCTGGCGGGGCTCTTCTCACTCGACCCGCTGCTGCTTCTCGTCGTGGCGCCGCCGCTCCTCGCCGGGGTGTGCCTGTTCACGGCGACCCTGCGTCCGCTGGCCCGACGGCAGGAGGTCTTCCTCCTCGCCGACGAGGCCCTCGCCGCCCGGCTGGGCACCGTCTGCCCAGGCCTGCGGGACATCACGGCGGCCGGTGCAGAGGAACGGGTCGCCGCCGACACCGGGCACCTCGTCGACGCCGAACTGCGCGCCGCCCGTTCCCTGGCCCGCTGGGGCGTCCTCCGCGTGGCGTCCCTCGCGGTCGGCGGCCAGTTGCCGATCGTGCTGCTCCTCGCCACCGCCCCCTGGCTCCTCGGCCACGGCGTCACCCCGGGCGGCCTGGTCGGCGCACTCGCCTACGTCACCCAGTCCCTGCTGCCCGCCCTCCAGAACCTGGTCCACGGCCTGGGCACCAGCGGCTCCCGCCTCGCGGTGGTCCTGCGCCGCCTGGCACCACCATCGCCCTCGGGAACTCCGCCCGCGGTACCCCACCTCACCCCCACCCCACCCCTGACCAATCCCCCAGCCCTCACCCTCACCTCCGTCACCTTCGCCTACGGCGCCGCCGGCGCCCCCGTCCTCCGCGACCTCACCCTCGCCCTCCCCCAAGGCGCCCACCTGGCCGTCGTAGGCCCGAGCGGTATCGGGAAGTCCACGCTCACCGCTCTCGCCGCCGGACTGCTGACCCCCGGACACGGCACGATCCGGATGTACGGGCGGCCGGTGTCCGAGACGGTCGACCGGCGCGTGCTGATCCCCCAGGAGGCGTACGTCTTCAGTGGGACCCTCGCCGACAATCTGAGCCACCTACGACCGGACCCCGTACCCGAAGCGGAGCTGCTCGCCGCAGCCGAAGCCGTCGGGCTCTCCCCGCTTCTCGAAACCCTCGGCGGGCCCGGCTCCCCCGTCGACCCGGCCGCGCTCTCCGCAGGTGAGCGCCAGCTGATCGCCCTCACCCGGGCCTACCTCTCCCACGCCCCCCTCGTCCTCCTCGACGAAGCCACCTGCCATCTCGACCCGGAGGCGGAGGAACGCGCCGAGCGTGCCTTCGCCCGGCGGGAGCGGAGCGGCGGCGCGCTGATCGTCGTAGCGCACCGCATCAGTTCCGCGCGCCGCGCCCACCACGTGCTCGTCATGGACGGGCAGGAGACCGCGCTCGGTACGCACGGCGATTTGCTCCGTCGCTCCCCGCTCTATCGGGAACTGGTGGGCAGCTGGTCGTCAGAGCCAGCCCTCGCCCTGGGAGATACGGATCGCGTCGACGCGGTTGCGGGCGCCGGTCTTTCGGGTGATGGCCGCCATGTAGTTGCGCACGGTCCCGTGGGACAGGTGCAGGCTCCCGGCGATCTCCGCGACGGAGGCGCCCTCGGCGGCCAGGGTTAACACGCTCAGCTCTCTGCGGGTCAGCGGCATCTCCGCGGCCTTGAGGAATCCGAAGCCCAGGGAGTCGTCAACGAAACGTTTCCCCTCCGCGACGCGCCGGATGGCGTGCACCAGCCGGTCCGGTGGGCTCGCCTTGTCGACATAGCCGAGCGCGCCCTCCTCCAGCGCGCGTTTCAGCAGGCCGGGGCGGTGTGCGGTGGCCAGGACGAGGAGGCCGGGCGGGGTGGGGCCGGTGCCGCGCGGGCCCACTTCGCCGAGTGGCGGGATTCCGTACGTGTCGTCGCAGTCGAGGTCCGCCGCGCACACGTCCGGCCGGACGGACCGGACGCGACCGGGTGCTGTGTGCCACGGGGTGTCCCAGACCCCGAGGCCGGGTTCGCGGCGGAGCCACTCCGCCAGGACCGATCTCACCAGACACGCGTCGTGCACCAGAAGTAGCCGGATCACTGCCGTCCCCTCGCTAGCTGTTCGCCGGTTTCACGGTGGTTTCGCGTGTGCCCCATTGTTCGCGATCGTGACAGCGCTCGGGCCCGGAGATCCGGCCAACAGGGTGCGCGGGGGCGCACGCGAGGCGCTCGTACGCCGCCGCGCGCTTCGATTCGGGGGGTATACGACCGGGGCCTTCGGGGTACAGGCGCGCGCCTCACCACCGGGGAACCGGCCCGCTCGCCGTGCGCGTGCGGCCCTCAGGGTGGAGCCTGATCACTGGGACCGGGACCGCGCGGCCGTACGAGGAGGTGGTTCGGCGTGTCCGACGGACAGGCGTCGGGGCAGGCGCCGGTCGGGCGGCCGATGCTGTCTCTCGCGCTGGCCGCGATGATGGACGGCGTCCACGCGCACTCGGGCGCGGTCTATCTGCTGACGCCCGACGAGCCGGTGCTGGAGATGGCGGTGATGGCCGGGCTGCCCCGCGCCTTCGCGGCGCCCTGGGAGCGGGTCGGGCTGAGCGCGCCGATCCCGGTGGCCGAGGCGGTGCGCGAGCGGCGGCTGATCTGGGTCGGCGGCGAGGAGGACATGGCCCGCCGCTATCCGCGCATCGCGGTGGTGCTGCCGTACCCCTTCGCCCTGGCCGCCGTGCCGGTCGCCACGGAGTCGACGGTCTACGGCTCGGTCTTCGTGACCTGGCCCGGTTCGCATCCCCCGGTCCTCTCCGACCGGGACCGCGACCAGCTCACCTCCGCATGCGACCGGCTCGCGGTGCGGCTGGAGCGTGCCGTGGCGGAGCGCCACCCGGTGCGGGCGGAGCCCGATCTCCTCGCCACCGGGCCCGCGGCGAGCGTGGCCGGGACGCTGGGCACGGTCGAGGCGGCGCGGATGGTGGCCCGGCTGCCGTACGGGCTGTGTTCGCTGGATCTGCACGGGCGGGTCGGCTTCGCGAACGCGGCGGCCGGGGAGCTGCTCGGCCTGCCGGTGAGCGGTCTGCTCGGTACTCAGTTGTGGGCGGCGGTGCCCTGGCTCAACGACCCGGTGTACGAGGACCGTTACCGGGCCGCGCTGCTCAGTCAGCAGGTCACGTCGTTCGTGGCGCTGCGGCCGCCGGGCGAGTGGCTGTCGTTCCGGCTGTATCCGAGCACGACCGGGCTGAGCGTCCGGATCAGCCGGGCACGGGCGGTGACGGAGCTGAGCCGGGCGGCGACGCGACCGGGCGAGGGGCCCTCGCGCCTTGTGACCATCTCGCAGGTGCTGAGCCTGGCCGGGGCGCTCACCGAGGCGGTCGGGGTGGAGGACGTGGTGCAGCTGATCGCGGACGAGGTCGCCCCGGCCGTGGGCGGCCAGGCGCTGGTGGTGCTCGGTTCGCGGGGCGGGCGGCTGCATGTGCTGGGGCACCGCGGCTATCCGGACCCGCAGATCGTGGAGCGCTTCGACGGGATGGCGCTGACGGAGTCGACGCCGGGGACGGCCGCCCTGAACAGCGGTGTGCCCGCGTTCTTCGACTCCCGGCAGGAGCTGGAACGGCTGTATCCGAGCCGGCACGCCACCCCCGACGGGTTCGCGGCCTGGGCGTATCTCCCGCTGATCGCGTCCGGACGCCCGGTCGGCACCTGTGTGCTGGCCTACGGCGAGCCGCATGTCTTCCCCGCGGACGAGCGGGCCGTGCTGACGAGTCTGGGCGGGCTGATCGCGCAGGCGCTGGAGCGCGCCCTGCTGTACGACGCGAAGAATCAGCTGGCCCACGGACTGCAGGCCGCGCTGCTCCCGCACTCGTTGCCGCCGCTGCCCGGCATCGAGGCCGCCGCCCGTTATCTGCCGGCCACTCAAGGGATGGAGATCGGCGGCGACTTCTACGACCTCGTGACCTCCGAGGGACTGGCCGCCGTGATCGGTGACGTGCAGGGGCACAACGTGACCGCGGCCGGGCTGATGGGGCAGATCCGGACCGCCGTCCGCGCATACACCACAGTCGGCCAGGCCCCGGAGGAGGTCATGCGCAGCACCAACCGGCTGCTGATCGACCTCGGTTCCGAGCTCTTCGCGAGCTGTCTGTATCTACGGCTGGATCCCGCGCGCGGCACGGCCGTGATGGCGCGGGCCGGGCATCCGCCGCCGTTGCTGCGCCGGCCGGACGGGCGGGTGCGGGTGCTGGACCTGGCGGGCGGTCCGCTGCTGGGCATCGACGCCGACGCCGTCTATCCGACGACGGAGGTCGATCTCGCGCCCGGTTCCGTCCTCGCCCTCTACACCGACGGGCTCATCGAGTCACCCGGCGTCGACATCGAGGACGCCCTGGCCGAACTGGGCCAACGCCTCGCGGCGGCAGGGGACTTGCCGCTGGAGGAGATCGCCGACGAACTGGTGCGGCACAGCGCGGCCGCACAGGAGCGGATCGACGACGTGGCGCTGCTACTGCTGCGGGCCCGGGAGCCGGGACCGATGTAACTGCCGTACGACGCAGGGCGGTCCGGCCCTCCCGCCGGAGGGCCGGACCGATCCACCGCCGACCTGATGGAAGGGGTCGGATCAGTGGTTCGAGGTGAGCGACGAACCGTCGTCGGCCCCGGTGCCGGTGTCCTGGCCGGTGCCGCTCTGGTCCTCGCCGGTGCCCGTGGCGTCGGTCGCGGACGGGTCGACGGCGCCGGACTGGTCACCGGTGCCGTCGGTCGCGTTCGGGTCCACGGCGCCGGACTGGTCGCCCGTGCCGTCGGTGGCCGACGGGTCGGCCGCGGTCGCCGACGGGTCCGCCGTGGCGGTGTCGTCACCCGCGCCGGCACCCGCGCCCGCGTCGCCGAGGGTGGCGCCGGTCGCGGTGAGCGCGGCGGTGACCGGCTGGAAGAAGGTCTCGCCGCCGGCGGTGCAGTCGCCGCTGCCGCCCGAGGTGAGACCGACCGCGCCGCCGTCCTGGGTGAAGAGCGAGCCGCCGCTGTCACCCGCCTCGGCGCAGACGTCCGTCTGGATGAGGCCGTTGACGGTGTCGACACCGTTGGGGTCGGTCTCGCTCTGGAAGTTGACCGTCGCGTCGAGGCCGGTGACCGTGCCGTCGTGCAGACCGGTGGTGGAGCCCATCCGGAAGACCTGGGTGCCGACCGTGGCGTCCTCGGCCTGGGTGATCTGGACGGTCTGGCCGTTGCCGACGTTGACGTCGCTCGTGGTCTGCGTCGCCGGGTCGTCGTACTTCACGAGGGAGAAGTCGCTGACGGGGAACGTGGCCTGGTCGACGGTCGCGATCGGCTGGCCGTCCTGCGAGTCGGACCACTGCTTCGCCGCGACGCCGCAGTGTCCGGCGGTCAGGAAGGCGGGGGTGCCGTCGCTCGCGGTGACGTTGAAGCCGAGGGAGCAGCGCACGCCGCCCTGGTCGGTCTGGGCGAAGATGGCGTCGCCGCCGGAGACCAGCGTCTTGAAGGAGCCGCCGGTCTTCTTCACCGTGGCCATGTTCGTGCCGAGGCTCTTGACCGTCGAGAGCACGGTGTCCCACTTGGAACCGGTGACGGTGCTGTCGGCGAGGACCTGGATCTTGTTGGTCTTCGGGTCGACCGACCAGGCGGTGCCGGGGACGGTGGCCTTGGTCTTCAACACCTGGGCGGCGGCGGTGAGTTCGGCGGTGCTGTTCTGCACCTTGCGCACCTTGGCGCCGGCCTTCTCGGCCTGCACGACCACGTTGTTGTTGTCGCCGGAGATCACGTTGACGACGAGCTGCTGCGTGGCGCTGTCGTAGTAGGACCCGGCGAAGGCGTCACCCAGCAGTCCGGCGAGCTGCGAGGAGAGGTCGGAGGCGCCCGTCGCCTTGAGGGTCTTGGGGGTGGCGGCGCCTGCCGAATTGTCCTGGGACGCGTTGGCGTTCGGGAGCAGGATCGCCGCCGCTCCGAGAGCCGCGACACCGCCAACCGCTATCGCTGCCTTGCGCTTCGGAATTCGCTTGTGACTCAAACTGCTCGACCTCCTGGGGACCGGGGTCTGTGCCGCCGGGGCGGCGGCTTATGGGGGGCGCCTGGATGCCCGTTGATACGCACGTGTCACGTGGGCCGTTCAATTCCGTTTCTCAACTTCCTTTGCGAAACCACGAATCGGCCATGTGCAAGCCCTGACCCGGCGGGGGTACGAAGGGGCTGCGAGCCAGTGATCGCAGCGCGACGGCCCCCGTCCGTCCGGCACGCGACGGGCGGGCGGATGTCTTGATCGAACCGGTGCCGCTCAAACCTGCCCACGGACCGGACCAGTTGAGCCACTCCCGGCACGCTCCCCGAACCGACACGGAAAGCGATCGGTCGGCAACGGTCCGTCGAGAACAGGGAGCGGAATCCTCGCTTCAGGGAATCTGCACAGCGCGTACCCAACGAAGTCACCGGACTCGACGGATCTGCACATGCACACACCCCCGGAAACGCCTTTGGTGGGGAGTGCCCGATTCCGGTTCGGTGCCGCAAGCCCTCCAGTGGACCGATGCCGTGCAGCGTGTGAAGAAGTCGCCGACACCTCGTGCCCACGCCTGCACGGTTCGGGGCTCCTGGGGCTCAAGTGCCCTGGTGGGACGGGAGTTTGATTGGCTGCGTCCACCCGCACCGTGCTTTGATCCATCGCACCGCAGGAGCCACGGGGGCTCCGGAAACGGCGCCCGGCGCCTGCGGTCGCGGCCGTCGTCTGTCCCCAGAGGGGGCCGCTCCCCCCTTGTGAATATCCATATGAAGGGAAGTTCCCCCATGAACTCCACCCCCCAGGTTGAGACCGTCGAGATCTCCGACGCCGAGCTCGACAACGTCTCCGGCGGTCTGTCCGTGAACGCGCTCGGCACCGTCACCGGCCTGGTCGACGGCATTGCCCCGGTTTCCGGCCTGGTCGACACGGTCGTCGGCACCGTCGAGGGTGTCACCGGCCTCAACGTGACCCCGGTCACGAACCTGGTCGCCGGTCTCTGATCGCACCTTGTCTGACCGAGTCCCGGAGCCGTTTCCCGGCTCCGGGACTCTCGGTTGCCGTAAAAGATCTCTCCCACAGGTGAGGGAAGTCCCGTGCAGTTCCGCCAACAGGCCCTCGCCAAGCTCCAGTCGCCCGAAGAGCTCGATCTTCCGGTGCGCTTCGCGCGTCCGCAGGGCTGGCTCGTGCTCTCCGTGACGGTGGTCGTGGTGGCCGCCGCGTCCGTGTGGGCGGTGACCGGATCGGTGGCGTCGACCGTCAGCGCGTCCGCCATCCTCACGCACGGGGAGGGCAGTTACATCCTGCAGAGTCCCGTGGCCGGCCAGGTCACCGCCGTCCTCGCGCAGGAAGGCGAGCGGCTGCCCGCCAACTCCCCTGTCCTGAAGGTCCGTTCGAGCGACGGCGACTCCGTCGTGCGCACGGTCGCCGCGGGCCGGATCACCGCGCTCGCCGCCACCATCGGCCAGATCATCCAGACCGGCGCGAACGTCGCCGCCGTCGAGAAGGTCGCCCACACCACCGACCCGCTGTACGCGACGGTGTACGTCCCCGCCGAGAACGCGGCCTCCATCCCCGCGAACGCCGACGTCGACCTGACCGTCTCCTCGGCTCCGACGCAGACGTACGGCGTGCTGCGCGGCCAGGTGAAGGCGGTGGACCGGTCCGCCCAGTCGGCGCAGCAGATCTCCGCGTTCCTCGGGGACAGCCAGCTCGGCGAGCAGTTCACCAAGAAGGGCCGCCCGGTGGCCGTACTGGTGAGACTCGACAAGTCGGCGCGGACGAAGAGCGGTTACAAGTGGTCGTCCCAGGACGGACCCCCCTTCGCCCTCACCTCCATGACCATGGCCTCGGCCTCGATCCGGCTGGCCGATCAGCGCCCCCTCGATTGGCTGCTGCCATGAGCCCCGCACAGGACACCCGTTCACGGCGCCGCTCCGCCCCGCCGAAACGCCCGGTCCCCAAGGGCCGTGCCAAGACGGTCCGTTCACCCACGGTCCTCCAGATGGAGGCCGTCGAGTGCGGCGCCGCCTCCCTCGCGATGGTGCTCGGCCACTACGGCCGCCACATCCCGCTGGAGGAACTGCGCATCGCCTGCGGCGTCTCCCGCGACGGCTCCCGCGCCAGCAACCTCCTCAAGGCAGCACGCAGTTACGGCCTCACGGCCAAGGGCATGCAGATGGACACGGCCGCCCTGGCCGAAGTCCGTTCCCCCGCCGTCCTGTTCTGGGAGTTCAACCACTACGTCGTCTACGACGGCATGGGACGCCGCTTCGGCCGCCGCGGGGTGTACATCAACGACCCCGGCAAGGGCCGCCGGTTCGTGCCCATGGAGGACTTCGACGCCAGCTTCACCGGTGTCGTCCTGGTCATGGAACCGGGCGACGGCTTCGAGAAGGGCGGCCGCAAGCCGGGCGTGCTCGGCGCGATGCCGGCCCGGCTGCGCGGTACCGCGGGCACGATGCCCGCCGCCGTCCTCGCGAGCCTGCTCCTGGTGCTGGTCGGCGCGGCGATGCCCGCGCTCAGCCGGACCTACATCGACATGTTCCTGATAGGCGGTCAGACGTCCCTGCTGGGCGTCCTGTTCGCGTCGATGGGGACGTGTGTTCTGCTCACGCTGGCGCTGACCTGGCTGCAACAGGCGAACCTGCTGCACGGCCGCATCATCTCCTCCACCCTCTCCAGCGCCCGCTTCCTGCGCCATCTGCTGCGGCTGCCCGTGACGTTCTTCTCCCAGCGCAGCCCGGCCGACCTGGTGCAGCGCCTCCAGTCGAACGACGCCGTCGCCGAGACCCTGGCCCGCGACCTCTCGGCGGCCGGGGTGGACGCGGTGGTCGTGGTGCTCTACGCATTCCTCCTCTATACGTACGACCCCCAACTCACCTACGTGGGCATAGGTGTTGCCCTGCTGAACGTGGTCGCGATGCGGGTCGTCATCCGGCTGCGCGCGACCCGGACGGCGAAGCTGCGCGCCGACAGCGCCCGCCTCACCAACACGGCATACACCGGGCTCCAGTTGATCGAGACGATGAAGGCGACCGGCGGTGAGGACGGCTACTTCCGCAAGTGGGCCGGCCAGCACGCCACCACCCTGGAGGAACAGCAGCGGCTCGGCGTGCCGAGCGCCTGGCTGGGCGTGGTCGCGCCGACGCTCGCCTCGCTCAACAGCGCGCTGATCCTGTGGATCGGCGGTATGCGCGCGGTCGAAGGGCACATCTCCGTAGGCCTGTTGGTCGCCTTCCAGGCGCTCGTCACCCGCTTCACCGCGCCGATCACCCGGCTCAACGGCGTCGCGGGCCGCATCCAGGACTTCGCGGCCGACGTGGCCCGCCTCAAGGACGTCGAGAACTTCCAGGCCGATCCCCTCTACTCCCGTGCGGGCGGTGCCGATTCGACCCGCCGACTGCAGGGACACGTCGAGCTGGAGAACATCACCTTCGGCTACAGCCCGCTCGACAAACCACTCCTCACCGGCTTCGACCTGACGGTCGGCCCGGGCCAGCAGGTGGCGCTGGTCGGCGGCTCCGGCAGCGGCAAGTCCACGGTGTCCAGGCTGATTTCGGGTCTCTACACGCCCTGGGAGGGCGTGATCCGCATCGATGACCACCGCCTCGATGACATCCCGCGCGGCGCGCTCGCCGCCTCCGTGTCCTTCGTCGACCAGGACGTGTTCCTCTTCGAGGGGTCGGTCCGCGACAACGTGGCGCTGTGGGATCCGTCGATCCCGGACGAGGCCGTGGCGGACGCGCTGCGCGACGCGGCCCTGTACGACGTCGTCATGCGGCGGCCCGGCGGCATCCACAGCCGGGTCGAGCAGGACGGCCGCAACTTCTCCGGCGGTCAGCGTCAACGCCTGGAGATAGCAAGGGCGTTGGTGCGCCGCCCCAGCATCCTGGTCCTCGACGAGGTGACGAGCGCCCTGGACGCGGAGACCGAGCTGGTCGTGATGGACAACCTGCGCAAGCGCGGCTGCGCCTGCGTGGTGATCGCGCACCGGCTCAGCACCGTGCGCGACAGCGACGAGATCGTCGTCCTCGAACACGGGACGATCGTGGAACGCGGGCGGCACGACGCCCTGGTGGCGGCCGGCGGCGCGTACGCCACGCTGGTCAAGGAGCGGTGAGATGACGTCCGTCCACGAGGGTGACCTGGTCCTCGGCGCGCTGGGGAACCTGGGCACGCCGATCGACTGCGCCGGGTCCAACCGCCTCGACCTCGAAGGCCCGCAGGTGCTGTGGCTGGTCGCGTCGGGCGCCATCGACCTGTTCGCGGTGGACGCCGTACAGCAGGGCCACTGGCACCACCTCGGCCGGCTGGAGGCGGGCGCACTGCTGCTCGGCCCGGTCAACGGGCCCCAACACACCCTGGTGGCACGCCCGTTGCGCGACTGCGTGGTGCACCGCATCAACCTCCGCGAGCTGTACCAGCCCGCCAACACCCAGACCTGGTCGTACGACGAGTACGGCAACCCCCAGTACGTGCCCCCGACTTCGAGCCCGCTCGAATACGCCCTCGCCCTCGGTGTCGGCCGCGGCCTCTCCATCCTCTTCCAGGCACCGATGGCCACCGACCGGGCCGCCGCGCCCACGGACGACGACGTCTTCTGGATGCAAGTCCCGCCGGGCAGCGTGCAGTACGGGTCGATGTACGGCGCCGAGGCCGCCGCCGATCTGCTGATGGACCCGGCCGTCTGGCAGGACATGGTCAACCAGCAGTACCGGCTGCTGTCCACGCTGGACAAGTGGATCGAGCAGCTGGAGCGCACCCACGAGACCCGAACCGCCGCCGGAATCAAGGCCGGTGAGGCGGTGCGCGCGCAGGCCGACCGGACGCTGCTGGCGTCGATCGGCAAGTCATCGGACCGGCGTACGACGGCCGCGGACGCCGACGCGTCGTACGCCGCCTGCAAGTTGGTCGCCGAGGCGGCGGGCCTCACCCTCGCCGAACCCTCCCAGAGCGGCAGCGAGAGCGACCGTCTCGACCCGGTCGAGCGAATAGCCCTCGCCTCACGCGTCCGAGTCCGGGCCGTACGGCTCGACGGGCGTTGGTGGCGTGACAACGTCGGCCCGCTGGTGGGCCATCGGGCGTTGTCGGGAGCGCCGGTCGCACTGCTGTGGCGGCGCGGCGGCTATGTCGCCGTGCACCCGGCGACCGGCCGTGAGACACCGATCGAGAAGGCGAACGCGGAGGAGTTCGAGCCGCGCGCGGTGATGTTCTACCGTCCGCTGCCCGAGCGGCGGCTCAGCCCGTTCGGCCTGCTGCGCTTCTCCATGCAGGGCACCGCAGGCGACCTGTCGAACCTGCTGATCAGCGGGCTGGTGACGGTCGCCATCGGGGCATTGGTGCCCATCGCGACGGGCAAGGTGCTCGGCGAGTTCGTGCCGAAGGCGCAGACGAACCTGATCGTCCAGGTCTGTCTGGCGGTGATGATCACCAGCGTGGTGGCGGCGGCCTTCATGCTGCTGGAGAACCTCACGATCCTCCGCCTGGAAGGCCGGATCGAGGCAACGCTCCAACCGGCCGTCTGGGACCGGCTGTTGAGGCTGCCGACGAAGTTCTTCACCGAACGCTCGACGGGCGAACTCGCCAGCGCCGCGATGGGCATCAGCTCGATCCGCCGTCTCCTGGCGGGAGTTGGGCCCGTCGTCGCCCAGTCGGCGACGGTCGGCGTCATGAACCTGGGCCTGCTGTTCTGGTACAACCCCTCGATGGCGCTCGCCGCGATCGGCATGCTCGTCGTGATCGCGGCCATATTCCTGAGCCTCGGCCTGTGGCAGGTGCGCTGGCAGCGCAAGCTGGTCGTCCTCAACAACAAGCTGAACAACCAGGCGTTCCAGACCCTGCGCGGCCTGCCGAAGCTCCGCGTCGCGGCGGCCGAGAACTACGCCTACGCGGCCTGGGCCTCCGAGTTCGCCCGCAGCCGCGAGTTGCAGCAGAAGGTCGGCCGTATCAAGAACCTCACGACCGTGATGGGCGCGGTGTACCTGCCGGTCTGCACCCTGCTGATGTTCATGATCCTCGCGGGCCCGGCACGCGGCTCCATGTCGGCGGCCTCCTTCCTCAGCTTCAACACCTCGGTGACGATGCTCCTGACCTCCGTCACCAGCCTCACCGGCGCCTTCGTCTCGGCGGTGTCCGCGCTCCCCCTCTTCGAGGAGATCAGGCCGGTCCTGGACGCGGCCCCGGAGGTCCGCACCGCGAGCACCCGCCCCGGCCGGCTCTCCGGCGCGATGGAGGCCCGCCGGATCTCCTTCCGCTACGCCGACGACGGCCCCCTGGTCCTCGACGACGTGTCCTTCACCATCCGCGCGGGCGAGTTCGTGGCGATCGTCGGCCCCAGCGGCTGCGGCAAGTCCACCCTGCTCCGCCTCCTCATCGGCTTCGACAAACCGGTCTCCGGCAGCGTCCTCTACGACGGCCAGGACCTGGGCGCCCTCGACCAGTCGGCGGTGCGGCGGCAGTGCGGGGTGGTGCTCCAGCACGCCCAGCCGTTCACCGGTTCCATCCTGGACGTCATCTGCGGCACCGAGCCGTTCACGCCGGAGGAGGCGATGGCGGCGGCGGAGATGGCGGGGCTCGCCGAGGACATCAAGCGGATGCCGATGGGCCTGCACACGATCGTCTCCGGCAGCGGCGCGGTCTCGGGCGGCCAGCGTCAACGCCTCATGATCGCCCAGGCGTTGATCCGCCGGCCGCGCATCCTCTTCTTCGACGAGGCGACCAGCGCGCTCGACAACGAGACCCAGCGCACGGTGATCGAGAGCACGAAGGCCCTCAACGCGACCCGGATCGTCATCGCGCACCGCCTGTCGACCGTGCTCGACGCCGATCGCGTGATCGTCATGGAGGACGGCAAGGTCGCCCAACAGGGGCCGCCCGCACAGCTGTTGGCGGACACGGGCGGGCGGCTGCACGAGCTGGTGCGGCGACAGATGGCGTGACGGGTCGACCGGGCCCGGGGTGCGTCAGTCCAGGCCCGGCACGACCGCGCCGGAGGGCACCCCGGCCGCCAAGTAGCCCTCGTAGAACGTCTTCCAGGGCGCACCGGCACCGGTGTGCGGCCCCTCGGCCTGCTCATCGCGGGCCTTCGCGTCCAGCGCGGCCAGGCAGACCTCCCAGCCCGCGGCGTTGCGGGACGCGGTGTCCGCGGCGCCGAGAACGTTGGTGAGCGTGAAGCGGGTGCGCTTCTCCTCGACCTCCTCCAGGTCGAAGTGCAGCTCGTCTTCGCCCCATTCGAAGGACAGGTGCCGGGGTGCGTCGACGGCGATGACCCGGCCGGTCGACTCGGGCATGTTGGGGTCCCCGCTGAAGGTGACCGTCCCGCCGGGGCGCAGGTCGAACTCCGCGCGGGAGGGGAACCACTGCACGAGTTCGTCGGGATCGGTCACGAACTGCCAGACGCGGTCGAGGGGTTGGTCGTAGGTACGGCTGAAACGGACGGCGGGGCGGCCGTCGTCCAGGGTCAGATATGTGCCGGTGAGGTCGACGGACATGGCGGATCAGTCCTTCGGAGTGAGGTGGGGGGTGTCGTCCTCCGACGTCTCGTCGAGGCGCTGCCCCAGCCGGTCCAGGCTGCGGTTCCACAGCTCGCGGTAGGGGGTGAGCCAGGCGTCGAGTGCGGCGATCGGCGCGGGGTCGAGGGCGTAGACACGGCGTTGCGCGTCCTGCCGTACGCGGACCAGGCCCGCGTCACGCAGCACCCGTAGATGCTTCGACGTGCTGGGCTGGCTCAGACCGCATGCCTCCACGATCTCGCCGACGGGCCGGGGCCGCTCCAGGAGCAGGCCGACGATGGCCCGCCGGTGGGGATCAGCGAGGGCGGTCCAGAGCGAGGCGTCGGACATGACCCTAATATGCCTCGCCGGTTATATTCCTGTCAAGGAATACAGCGCCTGGAACCCGGAGCGCACACTCCCTCAGGCGACCGGGCGGCCGTACCCCGCGACACCCCCGTGATCCACCCCGTGCGCCGCCCAGCTGTACAGATGCAGGTCGAGGCCGTCCGGGTCGTTGAAGACCAGCAGCCAGCCGATCGAGGCCTCGATCACCGGCGAGTGCGGGACGCCGAGGGTGTCGAGATGCGCGGCCCGCGCCTCCACGTCGGCCTTGTCCCGGACCGCGAAGCTGACCGGGTCGAAGCCCTGACATCCCTGCGCCGCTTGGGAGTTGACGCGCAGGCAGAGCATGGAGTCGCCGAGTCCCGGGACCTCGCCCGCCACCCCGCGCACGACTCCGTCCGCGTCCTGGAACTCGTACGTGACCTTGAAACCGAGGACGCGGCCGTACCAGTCGCGCGAGCGGTCGAGGTCGGTGACAGGCATCTTCACGTGATGGATTCCGGCGAGCTCCGGCATGACTCTCACGCTCCTCATTCATTTCGCCGCAGTACGACTGCGCCGATTTACTCTAGACTCCTCCGCATGCCCGAACCCGTCAACCAGAAGAGCAACCGGAAGAGGCCCTACCGCTCGGCCAAGCGCGCCGAGGCGGCGGCGACGACCCGTGCCCGCATCCGGGAGGCGGCCGCGCGGCTGTTCACGGAGAAGGGATACACGGGCACGCGGATGAAGGAGGTCGCGGCGCTGGCCGGCGTCGGCGAGCGCACGCTGTACGACGCGTTCCCCACCAAGGCCGCCCTGTTCGGGCACACCCTGGGCGTCACGCTCGCCGGGGACGAGGAACCCGTGTCCGTCCCGGAGCGCCCCGAGACCCTGGCGATCCGGGACGAGCCCGACCCCGAGCGCGCGATCGGCCGGGCCGTCGACCAGATGACCGACCTGCTGGAACGCGCCGGTGACCTGATCATGGTGACCGTCGAGGCGGCCGGCGCCGACCCGGACATGCGGGCGTCGGCGGACGCCGGTGCCGCGGCGACGTACGGCGTACATCTGGCCCTGACCACGGCACTTGAGGAGCGCGGAGCCCTCCGCCCGGGCCTCGACGCGCGCACCGCCGCCGACACGCTCTACGCCCTGGCGTCACCGCACATGCATCAACTCCTGCGCAGGCACCGGGGTTGGACGCGGGACGCCTATCGGGCGTGGCTGCGGCGGGTGTTGGTCGCGGAGCTGCTCCGGCCTCACTGAACCCCGTCCTTCCAGAGTTCCGGCACCCCTCCTTCCCGGCTGTGCATCTGGGTCGCCAACACCCGTACCGCCGCCGCGAATTGGGGCGGGTTGCGCAGGAACTCCATGTGGATGCCGGGGAATTCGGCCCACGGCACGCCGATCCGGCGGGCGATCTCGATCGACGGCCGGGCGTAGTCCGTACCGCGGTCTTCCGCGCCCGCCCCCAACACCACAGGAAACGGGGCCGACTTGAGCGCGGTCTCGTCGGGGTGGAAGCCCGCGAAGCCTGGCCACTCCGCGCCGAAGAGGTGGTCCTGGTTGCCGAGGAACCGCTTCCAGAGGTCGGCGGGCCAGCGGTACGTCCCCTCGCCGCGGGTCGTCTCCGCGAACCGGCGGCCGGCCGCGGGTGCCCCGCCCTGTTCGTAGAGTGCGGCCAGTTCGGCGAAGAAGCCGCGGCCGGGGTCGCCGTCGGGCAGGACGTTCACGGCGGGCGGTTCATGGGCGATGAGGCCCGCCATCACCTCCGGGTGCAGCGCGGCCAGCGTGAGGCCGATGATCGCGCCGCCGCTGTTGCCGAAGACCAGCGCCCGACCGTCGGCCAGCCCGTCGACGAGCGCGCGGGCGTCGGCCGCCTGCACGGCGAGGTCCATCGGGGCCTTTGACCTGCCGGAACTCCGCGAGTTGCCGCGCCGGTCGTACGAGATCACCATGAATGCGTCGGAAAGGGTCGCGGCGATGCCGTCGTAGTAGCCGGCGTCTCCCCCGGCCCCGCTGATCATCAACAGCGCCGGGCCGGTGCCGCGTACCTCGTAGTACAGCCCGGCCCCATCGACCTCGAACACGCCACTGCGCATGCCTGCTCCCCGTCTTCTGCGAAACGTTGCCGTTTCGCAGAAAGTGGTCTAGTCTCCGATGTGTACGAAACCGTTTCGTTTACGTTTTGGTAAACCCCGAACGACTTCCCTGGAGTGGTTCCCGATGTCCCAGAAGACATTGACCGAAGACACCCGGTCGGGTGCCGGGGAGGCGCAGTCCGCGTCCTCCAACAAGCGGTGGTGGATCCTCGCGATCGTCGCCGTCGCGCAGTTGATGGTGGTCCTCGACGCCACCATCGTGAACATCGCCCTGCCGTCGGCCCAGAAGGACCTCGGCTTCTCCGACGGCAACCGGCAGTGGATCGTCACCGCGTACGCCCTCGCGTTCGCCTCCCTGCTGCTGCTCGGCGGCCGTATCGCCGACCTGTTCGGCCGCAAGACCGCCTTCCTCGCCGGTGTCGCCGGGTTCGCCGCCGCCTCCGCGCTCGGCGGCGCCGCCACCAGCTTCGAGATGCTGGTCACCGCACGCGCCCTCCAGGGCGTCGCGGGCGCGCTGCTCGCGCCGGCCGCGCTGTCCCTCCTCAACACGACGTTCACGGACGCCCGTGAACGCGCCCGGGCCTTCAGCGTCTACGGCGCCATCGCCGGCGCCGGCGGTGCGGTGGGCCTGCTGCTCGGCGGTGTGCTCACCGACGCCTTCGACTGGCGCTGGACGCTCTACGTGAACGTCGCCATCGCGTTCGTCGCCTTCGCGGGCGGCTGGGTCCTGCTCAGCAACCACCGCGACGCCGCGGGCTCCAAGCTGGACGTGCCGGGCACGGTCCTGGTCGCCGGTGGTCTGTTCTCCCTCGTCTACGGCTTCTCCAACGCCGAGACGCACGACTGGAGTTCGCCGCAGACCTGGGGCTTCCTGATCGCGGGCGGTGTGCTGCTCGCCGCCTTCGCCTGGTGGCAGAACCGCGCCGCGCACCCACTGCTGCCGCTGCGCATCCTGCTCGACCGCAACCGGGGCGCCTCGTTCCTCGCCGTGCTGATCACCGGTGCGGGCATGTTCGGCGTGTTCCTCTTCCTCACCTACTACCTGCAGCTGAACCTCGGCTTCAGCCCCACCAAGACCGGTGTCGCGTTCCTGCCGATGATCGGCGCCCTGATGGTCATGGCGCAGATCGGCACCACGATGCTCGTGCCGCGGCTCGGCCCGAAGGTGGTCATTCCGCTGGGCTTCGCCATCGCCATGGTCGGCATGGCCTGGCTGACCGGCATCGGGACCACCTCGTCCTACGCGACCCATGTGCTGCCGCAGCTGATCGTGATCGGCGCGGGTCTCGGCATGGTGATGCCGCCGGCGATGCAGCTCGCCACGGGCGGAGTCGCCGCCGAGGACGCGGGTGTCGCCTCGGCGACGGTCAACGCCATGCAGCAGGTGGGCGGTTCGATCGGTACGGCGCTGCTGAACACGCTGGCCGCGAGCGCCGCGACGGACTACCTGGCCGGGAAGGACGCGTCCAGCAAGCTGGTCCAGGCGCAGGCGACGATCGAGAGCTACACCACCGCGTTCTGGTGGTCGGCGGGCTTCTTCGCCGCGGGCACGCTGATCGCGCTGGTGCTCTACCGTCGCGGGGTTCCGCAGCAGGAGGCGGACGCCGCACCGGTCGTCCACATGTGACCGGCTCCGCCCGATCCTGAGCCGCACAGACCGAGGGGCCGCCGTCCGCAGGGAGACGGCGGCCCCTCTTCATTGCCCTACTGACAGAAAGTCAACCTTTCTGACCGAAGTTCACCATGTCGAGTGAACCAGATCTTGCGGACGGCGTGTCGGGGATGCCATGCGCCCCTCCGGGGTAACTACCGAGACCGAATGCGCCCCGTGCCGAGGTGGAGCGGCCATGACAGCGGAAGCGGACGAACGCGACAGTCCGGCGGCCAACTCCTGTGCCCGTACGCGGTCCAGGGGCCCGTTCACGGTGGTCGAGGTCTCGGGCGAGATCGACATGGCGACGGCCGACCTGGTCGTGGAACACCTGGACGCCGCGACCTCGGTCGACGAGCCCGACGTGCTGGTGGATCTGCGGCCCGTCGAGTTCTTCGACTGCTCCGGGCTGCGCGTCCTGTGCCGGGCCGAGCGGCGGGCCAGGGAGCGCGGCGGGCGGTTGCGCGTGGTGTCGGACGGCCCGCGGATCGACCGGCTGTTGCGTGCCTCGGGGCTGCTCGGCCGCTTTCCGCCGCTGCGCGTGCTGCCCGCGCGGGCCGAGCGGCCCCAACGATGACAGGGGCCGGCACGGGCGGCCCCACACCGCCCGGCCGGCCCCTGGTTGCGGGACCGCGGTACTCCGCGACAGGGGCACGCACTCCCCAGCTACGGACCCTCCCTGTTGCTCACGGAGACCGTGCGGTCCCGGTCTCTCAGAACGTGAAGACGCCTCCGTATCCGTAGGAGTCCTTCACGCACTCGTTGGAGAAGACGCGCTCGTAGGAGACGCGTCTGCCCTGCCACACACCGTCGATCGTGACGACGACGGGGCGGTAGAGCTTGTTGCAGAGCACGTCGTCCCGGGCCGTGAGGGCGTCGAAGTCGCCCCCGACGCCACGCAGTTCGGCGCAGGCCTCGGCGGCGGCCGGGTGGGTGCCGGAGGAGGTGGGCGCGCAGGTGAGGGTCACCGCGCGTTCCGGTGTGGCGAGGGCGGCGTCGTCGCCGTGGCCCATGGTGAGCACCAGGGCCGAGGGCGCGTAGAGCGCGGCCGGGGCGGCTCCGTGGGCGGCGAGGGCGGACCCGGTCAGGGGTCCGCAGACGGCGGTGGCCGTCAGACCCAGGGTCGCTGCCCAGCGCGCGGTGTTCCGCATTGTGTGCATCCTTCCGCTCGGTACGAACCGATCACGAACGGATCGATTCGAAGAGATGCCGGTCCCGCTCGGTCGGTGCCGGACCGGCGGGCGCCACTCTGCCGAGTCCGTCGCGGAAACTCACATCCCACCCACAGGTTTCAGTAACCTTGCGTGTTGAATCAGTGGCGTGAAGTCACAGAATTCGAACGCGCGAACCCTGTAACCACGCGGTTCTTGATCGCCGAATCAGGCCGGATGGCCGGTTTGCCCACGCTCCCCAATCGGCCTGAAACAGTCCCGAAACATTCCGCTTCAGCTCTCGGCGCACTCCGCCGCAGCCCCTTGCGTTCGCTCTGCTTGCGAGTAATCGTCATTACATGATTACGACAGAGCAGCAGGAGAAGCTTCGCGGCTGGTTCACCGGCCGTCTGCCCGACGATCTGTTCGAGGAGCTGGTCGAGGTCACGGTCGACCGCGAGGAGGTCACCGTCATCGGCCGCATCCCCGCGCCCAAGCTCGCCGAGGGCGTCTCGGACGCCGAGAAGGAGTCGGCCGTGCAGGGCCGGGTGCAGGAGTTCCGCGAGCGCACCCGGGAGACCCGGATCGCCCTCGCGCGCGAGGCCGAGCACCGGTTCCGCAGGAAGGTCTCGTGGGGTGTGGAGTGCGCCGGGGAGCGGTCCCTGTTCACACACATCGCCGCGCCCGTGATGACCCGGCTGCGCCAGCCCGAGCGCCGGGTCCTCGACACCCTCATCGCCGCCGGCGTGGCCCGCAGCCGCAGCGACGCGCTCGCCTGGTGCGTGCGCCTCGTCCAGCGCCACACCGACGACTGGCTCAGCGAACTGCGCGACTCCCTCGAACACGTCCAGCGGGTCCGCGCCCAGGGCCCCGACACCGAACCGGAGGACGCACCGGTCGACGACGAGTGACTCCGGGTGGATGATTGCTCCACTCCGGGCACAAAAGATGGATGAACCGTCCTCTGGTGCGGGTGTCACGGCCGGCCATAACGTCGGCAGACCTCCCGAGGACGGCATCCGCTCACCCCGCCCACCCCGCGCGCGTGACGCCCGTCCCCACCGCCACCGCGCTACTACGCGCTCCACCGCCGTCCCCCGCTGGAGCCCCCTTTGTCTCCCTCGTCGCCCTCGTCCCCCTCGTCTGAGCAGCCCGCCCCCTCCCCCGCCGCGCTGAGCCAGTCCCTGACCGAGGTCGAGACCTACGGCGTCGAGCGCATCCCCGACGCGGACCGCACCGCCACCCCGCTCGACCTCTTCCGAGTCGCGTTCGGTGGCGCCAACACCTTCTCCACCTGCGTCCTGGGTGCCTTCCCGATCCTGTTCGGCCTCTCCTTCTGGCAGGGCCTCGCGGCCACGCTCCTGGGAGTCGTCGTCGGCGCGCTGATCCTGTGCCCGATGGCGGTGTTCGGCCCGGTCAACGGCACGAACAACGCGGTCGCCTCCTCCGCGCACCTGGGCGTGCACGGCCGGGTCGTCGGCTCGTTCCTGTCCCTGCTCACGGCCGTGGCGTTCTTCTCCATCTCGGTGTGGAGCTCGGGCGACGCCCTGGTCGGCGGCGCGCACCGCCTCTTCGGCCTGGAACAGAGCACGCTCTCCTACGTCGTCGCGTACGCGCTGTTCGCGGTCCTGGTCCTCGCGGTCTGCGTCTACGGCTTCCGGTTCATGCTGTTCATCAACAAGATCGCCGTGCTCTCCGCGACGCTCCTGTTCCTGCTCGGCGCGATCGCCTTCGCCGGTGACTTCGACCCGTCGTACGCCGGAGTCTTCACGTCCTCGGCGGACGCGGCGACCCGGTCGCTGTTCTGGCCGTCGTTCATCGGCGCGGCGCTGATCGTCCTCTCGAACCCGGTCTCCTTCGGCGCGTTCCTCGGCGACTGGTCGCGCTACATCCCCGCGAACACCCCGCGCCGCAAGGTGGTCGGCGCCGCGTTCCTCTCGCAGATCGCGACCCTCCTGCCGTTCGTCTTCGGCCTGGCGACGGCGAGCATCATCGCCACGAAGGCCCCCAAGTACGTCGACCCGTCGGCCCCCGACTTCGTCGGCGGACTCCTCGCGATCTCACCGAGCTGGTTCTTCCTGCCGGTCTGTCTGCTGGCCCTGATCGGCGGCATGTCGACCGGCACGACCTCGCTCTACGGCACCGGGCTCGACTTCTCCTCGGTATTCCCCCGGCTGTCGCGGGTGCAGGCGACGATCCTGGTCGGTGTCCTGTCCATCGCGTTCATCTTCATCGGGCGCTTCGGCCTCGACCTCGTGCAGTCGATCTCCACGTTCGCCACGATGATCATCACCTGCACGACACCGTGGATGGTCGTGATGATGCTCGGCTTCTACACCCGGCGCGGCTGGTACGACCCGGACGCGCTCCAGGTCTTCAACCGCCGTCAGCGCGGCGGGCGTTACTGGTTCGCGCACGGCTGGAACTGGCGCGGCATGACCGCCTGGTGGGTGGCCGCCGTCGTCGGTGTGCTGTTCACCAACATCCCCGGACAGTTCGTCGGCCCGCTCGGCGACCTCGCCAACGGCGTCGACATCAGCCTCCCGCTCTCCCTCGCCGTGGCCGCCGTCCTGTTCCTGGGCCTGCTCCGGCTGTTCCCCGAACCCCGCGCCGCGTACGGCCCGGAGGGCGCGCGGCTGGCCCGTACCGTCGAGGTTCCGGTGCCGCCGATCACCGGCCCCGGCGCGGCGATCGAGACGCCCACCACCGTGGCCGCCGAGGCGGGCTGATGTCGGCCTGGACCGACCTGTCGGTGCCCGTCGTCACCGGGATGCCCGTGTATCCCGGTGACCCGGCCGTCGAGGTCTCCGTCGCCCTGCGCGCACCCCGGGACGGTGTCAACGTCCTTCGGCTGCACATGGGTTCGCAGTCGGGCACGCATGTCGACGCCCCGTACCACGTGGACGACGCGTGGCCCCGCCTCGACGAACTGCCCCTGGATCGCTTCGGCGGACACGCGGTGGTGGCTGACGTTCGGGGGCTGCCGGGCCGCGCGCCGATCACCCCCGACCTGCTGGCACCGGCGCTCAGGCAGTTGCGGCCGGGCTCCCTTTTCCTCCTGGCCACGGGCTGGTCGGCGTACTGGGGCACCGACCACTACCTCGCCCATCCGTGGCTCACCCCGGAGGCGGCCGAGGCACTCGTCGCGGCCGGGGTCCGTACGGTCGCGGTCGATGCCCTGAGTGTCGACCCGACGCCCGAACCCGGCGATGGGACGGCCGACTTGGGGCTGCCCGCGCATCGCGTGCTGTGCGGCGCGGGCGGGGTGATCGCCGAGAACCTCACCGGTCTCGATCAGGTGGTGGGTCTCCCGGACGTGGAGCTGTTCCTGTTCCCGCTGCGGCTGCCGGGGGCGGACGGAGCGCCGGTGCGCGCCGTGGCGCGGGCGCTCTGATCGTTCCGGGAAGGTCGTTGTCAGACCCGGCGGTTACGTTGGGACCATGACTCGATTCGTGGTGGTGGCGGGGGCGTGGCTCGGTGCGTGGGCGTGGGACGAGGTGGTGTCCGAGCTGCGCGGGGCCGGGCACGAGGTGCATGCGCTGACCCTGTCCGGGCTGGCGGAGAAGCAGGGGGTTCCGGCCGGGCAGCAGACCCATGTCCAGGACATCGTCGACGAGATCGGGCGCCTCGGTCTGCGGGACGTCGTCCTGGTCGGGCACAGCTACTCCGGTGTGCCCGTCGGCCAGGCCGCGGAGCGGATCGGTGACCGGCTGGCCCGGGTGGTGTTCGTCGACGCGAACGTGCCGGTCGACGGGGAGTCGTTCCTGGACAGCTTCCCGAGCGACTTCATCAGGAAATCGCTCGACGAGAACGGCGGCTACTGGCCGCCCCTGGACCCGGCCGACTACGCGGGCCAGGGCCTCACGGACGAGCAGATCACCCGCATCATCACCGAGGGGACCCCGCACCCGGGTGCCACCCTCAGCGAACCGGCGGTCCTCGCCCACCCGTTGGCCGACCTCCCGGCCACCTACGTCAAGTGCCTGCTCGACGGCGACGAGTTGCCGACCCCTGTGGACGAACTGGTCGCGAGCGGACTCTGGGAGCTGGTCCGGATGGACACGGGCCACTGGCCGATGTTCTCCCGGCCGCGTGAACTGGCCCGGATACTGGCCGAGTCGGCCACCCGGTCCTGACGCACGCGCGTATCCCCGCCCGCCTCCCCCACCCCGACGAGGATTTCGTATGCCCTCCACGAAGAACGTCCTGGCGGTCGTCCCACCCCACATGGGCGGCCGGAAAGCGGGCGCTGGACTCGCGACGCTGCTGCCCGACGGGGTGGACGTCACCGTCGTCGAGACGGTCGACGAGAACCCGCAGGCTCTGCGCGCGGCGCACGTCGTCATCACCGCGCTCTCCCCGGTGACCGCCGAACACCTCGCCGCCGCCCCGGAGTTGGAGCTGGTGCAGTGCGCGAGCCACGGCTTCGACTACGTCGACCTGGACGCCGCGCGCGGCCAAGGGGTCGTCGTCTGCACCATCGGTTCCAGCGGCGCCGAGGCACAGAACGTGGCCGAGCAGACCTTCGCCCTGATGCTGGCGCTGGCCAAGCAACTCGTCCCCGCGCACGCCGCACTCGCCGAGGGCGACTGGGCGCTCCCACGCCTGCAGCGCTCCCTGACCGAGCTGTCCGGCAAGACCATCGGCATCGTCGGACTGGGCGCCATCGGACAGCAAGTCGCCCGCCGGGCAACCGCGTTCGACATGACGGTCGTCTACGCCGGCCGCCGCCCGGTCCCCGAGGAGACGACCGCACGGTTCGGCGGCGCCCGGCACGTCCCGCTCGACGAACTGCTGCGCCTCTCCGACTACGTCACCCTGCACGCGCCGCTCACCGACGGGACCCGGCACCTCCTGAACGCGGAGCGGCTCGCGCTGCTCAAGCCGAGCGCGTTCGTGATCAACACCGCGCGAGGCGCCCTGATCGACCAGGACGCCCTCGCGGACGCACTCGAGGCGGGCGCCCTCGCGGGTGCCGGCCTGGACGTCTTCGACCCCGAACCGCCCACCCCTGCCCTACGTCTGCTCAAGGCCCCGAACGTGGTGCTCTCGCCGCACGTCGGCGGCGTGACCCGGGAGACGGTGCTCCGGATCGCCCTGGCCGCCGTGGAGAACGCCGCCGGTTACCTGACCGGCAGGTCGCCCGCCGATGTGGTCAGTTGAGCCGGTCCGCGACCTTCGCGGGGCGCGGTGACGGGGCTCCCGTGCCGGCGATCGACAGCGAACCGGGGCTGGCCGTCACCGAGTCGGTCAGCCAGCGCTGCGCTGTGGAGCCGTCGCGGACCTTGAGGACGATGTCGGCGCCCGGGTCCTTGGTGGTGGAGGTGAGCGCGAGCTGCGAGTCCCAGCGAGGCAGCAGCTCGCCCTGCACGGTGAAGTCGTAGCGGACATCGTTGCCGCGCTGGCTCTTCGCGTCGGCGCAGGTGCCGAGGACGACGACACCGGCGTCCGCGTGCGAGTCGAGGCACAGCCCCGGGCTCGCGACACTGCGCAGCAGCCCGTCGGTGTCGTACGACCACTCCTGGGTCCCGGCGGACGAGCACGCGGCCAGGACGACGCCCGCGCCGGCCTTCGCGGTGCCCTGGATGTCGAGGCACAGGTCGGCGGCGGCGTTGTGCAGCCGCGTCCGCTGGGGCGTGATGGGGAGCCGGGCGGTGCCGGGCGCCGACGACGACACGTGTCCGGAGCCGGTGTTCGTAGTGCTGGAGGCGACGGGACCGGAGGTGCCGCCGTTGCCGTCCGGCCACAGGACGACGGCGAACACCGTCGCGAGGACCCCGGCGCCGATCAGGCCGACGCCTACGACCAGCGATCGGGCGGACCGCTCCGACCGGGCGGAGCGAGCGGCGTCCACGAGACGGCGGCCGGGTGCGGGGATGCGGGACAGCAGCCGGTGGCGGCCCGTGCTGCCGCCGGTGTGTCCGCCGTGCCGGGAGGCGGTCCTGGTCCGTGGGTCGCGGCGGGCGCGGCCGGGCCGTGATTCGAGGTAGGGGCGGGCGCCCCAGCCGAGCACGGCCTCGGCGAGGAGGACACCCAACCCGCCTTCGAAATAGCTGAGTTGTTCGGCGGCGAAACGGCAGTAGCGGCACTGGGCGAGATGCTGCTGGACATCCGGCAGCAGTGCGCCGCCGCGCCGAATCGGGACGTCGAGGAGGCGGTTGTAGAAGCGGCAATCCTGGGTCGGCGCGAGTTCCCGGTGGGCGCGTACACAGCCTTCGCGGAATTTTTCGTGCGCCTGCTGGAGAGCGGCCGACGCGTTGTCGGTATCCATGCCGAGCAGGGCCGCCGGCACGGTTATCGACTCGGCCTCGACCTCGGTGTGCCACAGCAGACACTGGGCGAACGGCGGAAGGGTCTGGAAAGAGCGCTCGGCGAGCTTGCGATTTTCCGCCGTCATCGACTTCGCGGCCCGCATCGCGCGGCCCCCGGAGGGATTCCCCAGGTCGGGAACAACACTGGATATCCGCTCTTCCGTCGACCACTCGCGGATCGTGTCGCGCACGGTCAGCAGCAGCCGGGGCCGCAGTGCCACGCCGTGTTCGCCGAACGTCAGCCGGTCGAACACCCGGTGGAAGGCGGCCGCCGCGGCCATGGCGGGCACGGTCCCCTCGGCGGCGAGACAGATGCCCGCGTAATCCTCGACCGGCCGCCAGTGCCGTGCCATCAGCAACGCGACGGAATGAGCGGCCTCGCCCTCGGGACGACCCCGCAGCCGGGCGGCCAGGGTCTCGTCGGATTCCTCGGGGGCACCGCCGTCCGGCGGCGGGTAAGGAGGACGAGGGGGATGCGGGATGGACACGAAGTGGATTCCTCGGATTCGGTTCATCAACAGGTGAATGAGCCCCGGGCATCAGCCCCCGCGCGGGTGTTTCACCCTTGCACAACCCACCCGACCCAACAAGGCACTTGGGTAACTTCCATACCATTGAAAGAAAGTCAGATGCGGTGACAACTCGGTTCACCAGCACCGGCTTTCGACTTTCCATGCGCCCCGTGTGAACCACGCGCACACGCCGGTGCGTCACGCACTCTCCCGGCGCACCTCTCACCGGGGTCCACTGGGTTCGGCCCTTCTCGGAGGCCACGCGCTGGACGGCGGCTCTCCCGCGCCAAACGGCCGCCGACCTTGCTCCTCCCGCCCTCGGTCGGCGGCCCCGAGGGCGGGGGCGGCCCACCCCCGCCCTCCCCGCGTCAGACCGCGGCCCGGCCGATGGTGTCGAGTTCGGCGATCGCGTCGGCGGGCAGCACCAGGTCGGCGGCGGCGATGTTGTCCCGCAGATGCGCGCGGGAGGAGGTGCCGGGGATCAGGACGGTGGTGGCCGACCGCTGCAACAGCCAGGCCAGGGCGACCTGTTGGGCCGAGACGTCCAGCCGCGCGGCCACCTCGGACAGGGTCTTCGACTGCAGCGGGGTGAAGCCGCCGAGCGGGAAGTAGGCGGCGAACGCGATGTTCTCCGCGGCACACCGCTCGACGAGGGCGTCGTCCTCCCGGTTGGCCAGGTTGTACAGGTTCTGCACGGTGACGACCGGGGCGATGGCCTGGGCCTCGGTCAGCTGGGCGGCGGAGACCGTGCTCACCCCGAGGTGCCGGATCAGCCCGGCCTTCCGCAGCTCGGCGAGCGCACCGAACTGCTCCCCGATCGACTCCTCGTCGGCGCCGTGATCGGTGCCGGCCCGCAGGTTCACCACGTCGAGCGCGTCGAGCCCGAGGTTGCGGAGGTTGTCGTACACCTGTGCCTTGAGATCCTCGGGGTGCCGGGACATGATCCAGCCGCCGTCGGGGCCGCGCCGGGCGCCGACCTTGGTCACGATGCGCAGGTCGTCCGGGTACGGATGGAGGGCCTCCCGGATGATCTCGTTGACGACGACCGGGCCGTAGAAATCGCTGGTGTCGATGTGGGTGATGCCCCGCTCGACGGCCTCACGGAGGACGGCCACCGCCTCGGTGCGGTCCTTCGGCGGGCCGAAGACGTGGGGACCGGCGAGCTGCATGGCGCCGTATCCCATGCGGGTGAGGGTGAGGTCCTCGTCGAGGGTGAGGGTGCCGCCGGAGACGGAGTCGGCCATGATGGCGCGCCTTTCGATCGAGGGGATGGACGCTTCGGTCCTGCCCTCGACTCTGCGCCTGGCGCGGCCGGGCAGGCAGTACCCGGATGTTCCTGGTAGTGACAGGGACACGCACCCCTGCGGATTCGGACCTACGGTGGTGCGTGTGGACAGCAAGAACGCGCTCGGGGAGTTTCTGCGGGCCCGCCGGGAGCGGGTCCGGCCGGAGGACGTGGGTCTGAGCGGCGGCGGACTGCGCCGGGTGCCGGGGTTACGCCGGGAGGAGGTCGCCCTGCTGGCCGGTATCAGCTCCGACTACTACCTGCGGCTGGAGCAGGGCCGTGACCGCAACCCGTCCGCGCAGGTGCTGGAGGCGCTGGCCCGGGTGCTGGGCCTGGACGCCTCCGCGACCGCCCATCTGCTGAGCCTCGCGCAGCCGGAGCGGCCGGCCGTGTCCCGCAGACGGGTCCGGCGGCCCGAGGCGGTACCGACGAGCGTCCGCGAACTGCTCGACACGTGGTCCGGTCACCCGGCCTACGTCCAGAACCGGTTCACGGACTGCCTCGCGGCCAACATGCTGTGCCGGGCGCTGTCCCCGAACTACACGCCGGGTGTGAACCTGCTCCGGGCCGTCTTCCTCGACCCAGCCGAGCGTGAACTGCGCCGCGACTGGGAGGAGTTGACCGCCGAGGGGGTGGCGACCCTACGCGGCCACATCGGCCCTGACGTCGACGAACCCCGGCTGGTGGAGCTGGTGGGCGAGTTGTCCGTGCGCAGCGACCGCTTCCGGCTGCTGTGGAGCCGCCACGAGGTACGGCCCATGCTCGGCCGCACCAGCCTCCTCACCCACCCGCTCGTCGGCGACTTCGAGCTCGGGTCGAACAAGTTCGAGATCCCCGGTACGAACGCCCTGAGCCTGGTCGTCTTCCACGCCGAGCCGGGGAGCCGCAGCGCGGAACTACTGGGCTTGCTGGGCAGCCTGACGGCGTCCGGCGAGACACCCTGGCGGGAGGAGTCAGGGGCCGCGTCCGGCGAGGCGCCCCCGGAGGGAAACCCGCGGGCAGCGAACGGCGAGCCCTCCCACCGCGGCGACCGGCGAGACACGTCCAGCGAGACGCCGCCTGAGTGAAACCCGCGGGCTGCGTCCGACGCGACACTCTGGCGGGAGAAGTCAGGGGCCGCATCCGGCGAGACGCCAACCCCGCCAGGGCAACGCCCGGGCCGCGGCCGACGAGGCACCCCCGCGGGGAACCCCGCTGGAGCGCGACAAGGCCGCCCGCCTCGACGAAGGCCGCTAGATATCCCCGCCTGTCAGCCCCACCCGTCAGACGTGTCCACAAGGCCGGCCCGTCCGACCTGCCCCTCAGATCTGCCAGGACCGCAGCCGGTCCGCCGCGCCGTAGACATCCGTCTTGCCGGAGATCAGATCGCGGGCGAGGTCGACGAGGGCGCCGTAGGGCGGATCGATGCCGACGCCACTGACGAACATGTAGGCGACGGCCGTGGCGCAGGCGAAGCGGGCGTTGGCCGAGGGCAGGGGCTTCAGCAGGGCGAGTGTGTGCAGCAGGGCGGTGGCCCGCCAGGCCGGGTCGGAGTCGATGCCGAGGCGGGGCGGGTCGACGCGGTGGCGGGCTACGGCTGCGACTAACGCCGAGAAGTCGTTGATGGTGGGCTGGTCCGGCAGGACTTCCTCATGGCGCTGGAGCAGCCAGGGCACGTCGATATGGATGACGGGCATGTGTCAGGCGACCCGCCCCTCGCCCTTGGCCGCCGGTTCGTCGTCGGGGAAGGCGGCGGCGAACTCGTCGGCGTGCGTGGCGAAGAACCGGCGGAAGGCCTCGGCGCCCTCCTGCAGCGCCCGGTGCCGGGCTATGTCGGCCGCGGCCGCCTCACGCACCAGCGCCTTCATCGACGTACCGCGCTCCTTGGCGATCTGCCGCAGGTCCTCTAGCTCGCGGTCGCTGAACTCCACGTTGAGAGCTGGCATGCCGACACGGTACCGCTCGGGTACTTACCCGTAAATACCACCAGGTCAAGAGCCACACCCGACGGTACCGAGCGGGTCCCACCTCCATGTCCGAAACCCGCCGGTACCAGCCACCGTTCCAGAGCAGACTCATCTCCATGACCACGATCTGCACACTCACCGACAGCCCCCTGGGCGAGCTGCTCCTGACCGGCGAGAAGTCGCCGACCGGCACCACCCTCATCACGTCGCTGACCATGCCGGACCACCCGAGCATCCCCGCCGACCGGCAACGCGACGACGAGGCCTTCACCGAGGCCACCCGCCAACTGTCCGCGTACTTCGCCGGACACCTCACCCGCTTCGAACTCCCCCTCGCCGCCGAGGGAACGGAGTTCCAGCAGCGCGTCTGGCAGTCCCTCGACGAGATCCCGTACGGCACCACGACGACGTACGGCGCCCTCGCCGAACGCCTGGGCGTACCGCGCGCCGAAGTCCGCGCACTGGGCGCGGCCCTCGGCGCCAACCCGCTCCTGCTGGTGCGACCGTGCCATCGGGTGATCGGCGCGGACGGCTCGATGCGGGGTTACGCCGCCGGTGTCGAACGCAAGGTACGTCTGCTGACCCACGAGGGCGCCCTGCAACCGATGCTCGGCTGACACGGAGGAAGTCCGTCATGGATGGCACCAACTGGTCAGCTCTGGCAGAGGAGTTGGACCTGTACGGCAGCGCGCCGACCGCACAACTGCTCACACCCGCTGAGTGCCGCGACCTGGCCGCGCTGTACGAGAAGCCGGAACTGTTCCGCACCACCGTCGACATGGCCCGCCACCGCTTCGGCTCCGGCGAGTACCGCTACTTCACCCACGACCTCCCCGCACCGGTAGCCGCCCTGCGCGCCGCCCTCTACCCGCGCCTGCTCCCCATCGCCCGCGACTGGGCGGCCCGCCTCGACCGCCACTCCCCCTGGCCGGACGACCTGGACGAGTGGCTGGCCCGCTGCCACGCCGCCGGCCAGGCCCGTTCGGCCCAGATCCTGCTGCGCTACGGCGAGGGCGACTGGAACGCCCTCCACCGCGACGTCTTCGGCGAGTTGGTCTTCCCCCTCCAGGTGGTGATCGGCCTCGACGAGTACGGCACCGACTACACGGGCGGCGAGTTCCTGATGGTCGAGCAACGCCCCCGAGCCCAGTCCCGGGCCACCGCGACCCCGCTCCAGCAGGGCCACGGCCTCGTCTTCACGACCCGCGACCGCCCGGTACGGACGAAGCGCGGCTGGTCGGCGGGGGCCATGCGACACGGGGTCAGCACCGTACGCTCCGGCAGGCGTCACGCGTTGGGATTGGTGTTCCACGACGCGTCCTGAGCCGGACCGGCGAAGCCAGGTCCTCCAGGGGCGCGGGGAACTGCGTGACCAGCCCCCACCGGCCCGCAGCCGACCACCCGCCCCAAGTCACCGAGCGGCTTCCTCCAACTCCGGCTCAGACATGGGCAAGGCATGCGGATTACCGGACGGCCCCCGGTGTCGCCGCACGCCAAGACACGCAACCGCTCCGCCCAGCAGCACAGCGACGGCGACATAAACGGCGGGCCCCATCGCATGGACGAACCCGTGCCCGAACACCTCCCCACCAAGCACCCGCATCCGCTCCGCGACACCACGCGGAACCCCACCCGGCGCACCCTCTCGCTGCCCGGCACCGACACCGGACTCCGCCTTCGAGAACCCGGCAACGAACGACTCCCGGTAGGCGGAAGGCAGTTGACCGGCCCGAGCCCGCGCCTGCGAGGTCAGGGAAGACGCCAGCTGCGCCTGAAGCACCGCCCCGATCACCGCCCCGGCCAGCACCGAACCGACCTGACGAAGCGCGTTGGTGACACCGGACGCGGCCCCCGCGAGCCGGGGCGGAACGTTCCGCATGACCTCCGTGGCCATCGGCGCGAACGTACAGCCGACCCCCAACCCCGTGAGGAACAACGGAAACGCGATCGTCAGCCACCCCGTACCGACGTCCGCGACACCGACGACCCACACCAGCCCACCCGCCCAGGCCAGCAACCCGCCCATCAGGATGAACTTGCCGCCGACCTTGTCCGCGAGCGCCCCGGCGGGCCCGGCCATGACGAACGAGCCGAGCGCCACCGGCAACAGCACGAGCCCCGCCTTCTGCGCACTGAACCCGAGCACGGACTGGAGATAGATCGTCAGCGTCAGGAACATCCCGACCACGCCGAACGACACGGTGACGCCGACGAAGTTGATGAGGCTGAAGTTCCGGTCCCGGAACAGCGAGAACGGGACCAACGGCTCACCGTCCTGCTGCCCGCGCTCGTGCACCAGGAACCCGGCGAAGAGGACGACGGCCGCGCCGAACAGGCTCCAGATCCCGGCGTTCCAGTCGTACCGCTGCCCCTCGGTCAGTCCAAACGCCAGGCAGAACAGGGCAGTTGAGGCGAGAGCGACCCCTAGGGTGTCGAAGCGCCGCCGCACCGTGCGCCCGGCGCCCGGGATGATCGCCATGGTGAGCACGAGTACCAGCGCGCCGATCGGCAGGTTGACGAAGAAGATCCAGCGCCAGGACAGATGGGTGATCAGCACCCCGCCGAGGATCGGCCCTAGCGCGCCGGAGACGCCCGCCACCGCACCCCATATCCCCATCGCCACACCGCGCCGGTCCGCCGGGAACACCTCGGCGATGATCGACAGGGTCTGCGGCATGAGCAGCGCCGCGCCCAGCCCCTGCACGGCGCGGAACCCGATGAGTTGGGCCGGATCCTGCGCGAGGCCGCAGGCCAGGCTGGCCAGGGTGAAGACGGTGACTCCGGCGGCGAACAGGTTCCGCTTGCCGCGCAGATCGCCGAGACGTCCACCGGTGATCAACAGGACGGCCAGCGCCAGCGTGTAGGCGTTGACGATCCACAGGATCTCGTCCAGGGACGCGCCGAGGTCCTCGCCGAGCTGGGGGATCGCGATGTTCACGATCGTCAGGTCGAGGAGGGTCATGAAGAACCCGAGCGAGAGCGTGATGAGGATCGCCCAGGGGTTGCCGTGCCACTTCTTGAACACGATGCCGACTCCTTACATCCGAACTTCCGAACATCCGGCTACGCGTCCGACCGCACGTCGGACTCGCGTTCAAGAGGGCGACCGGCCGACGGGTGTGACACGGGCCCGCATTTCCCGAGACGTACGTCACATTCAGGCCGCCGGCTGTCACATTCCGACCCCCGCCGGCCCTCGCAGTAGTGAGCACGCCACTGGGGAGGCGCATACATGTCCGAGATTTCCGGGATCGCTGTCAACGACGAGGCGACCACTGTCTTCATGGACCATCGGGAGCTGCTGTTCGGCCTCGTCTACAACATGCTGGGCAGCGTCGCCGACACCGACGACGTCCTCCAGGAGACCTGGCTCTCCTGGACGTCGCGCGCCCGGCGCTCCCCGCTAGACACGATCACCAACCAGCGCGCCTACCTCGTCCGCATCGCCGTCAACCACGCGCTCCAGCGCCGCGCCACGATCACCCGCCGCCGCGAGACGTACGTAGGCCCGTGGCTCCCGGAGCCGTTGGTCGACCAGCCCGCCGACGACGATCCCGTGGACCCCGCACTGCGCGCCGAGTCCGTGTCGATGGCCATGCTGGTCGTCCTGGAATCGCTGTCCCCGCTGGAACGCGCGGTCTTCGTCCTCAACGAGGTGTTCGGGTACGCCCACACCGAGATCGCGGACATCATCGAGCGCACCCCGGCAGCCGTACGACAGCTTGCGCACCGGGCGCGGGCCCATGTGCACGCGCGGCGGCCGCTGTACGAGGCGCATCCCCGGGTGCGGCGGGAGGCGACCGAGCGGTTCGTGCGGGCCGCGATCGGCGGGGACATCGCCTCGCTGATGGAAATCCTCGCGCCGGACGTCACGGTGTGGACCGACAGCGGGGGCAACCGGAAACCGGCGGGACTGCGCCCGGTGCACGGGCGGGACAAGGCCGTCCGCCTCATCAACTCCTTCGCGAGCCGCCGCCGCGGCCCGCAGGACCTGGAGCTGCGCTACCGCCGCGTCAACGGCGACGACGCGGCCGTGCTGTTCGAGGGCGACTCGCCGTACGCGGTGATGGTCATGGACCTCACGCCCGAGGGCGACCAGGTGTCCGGGGTCTACATCGTGACCAACCCCGAGAAGCTCACGCACGTACACCGGGACGAGGAGGACCAGTGACCACCACTCCCGACCCCTCGCGGGGCGAACGCGTCGCCGACTGGTTCGACGGCCGCCTCGGCATCCACACCCTCGGCAAGCAGTATCTGCGCAAGGTGTTCCCGGACCACTGGTCGTTCCTGCTCGGCGAGATCTGCCTCTACAGCTTCGTGGTGCTGATCCTGACGGGCGTCTACCTCACCCTGTTCTTCCACCCGTCGATGAACGAGGTGACGTACCACGGGAGTTACGTCCCCCTGAACGGCATCCGCATGTCCGACGCCTACGCCTCGACGCTGCACCTCAGCTTCGACGTACGGGGCGGTCTGCTGGTCCGGCAGTTGCACCACTGGGCGGCGCTGGTGTTCATCGCCGCGATGCTGACGCACATGATGCGGCACTTCTTCACGGGTTCGTTCCGCAAGCCGCGCGAGCTCAACTGGCTGTTCGGCTGGACCCTGTTGTTCCTCGGCCTGTTCGAGGGCCTCTTCGGCTACTCGCTCCCGGACGACCTGCTGTCGGGCACGGGCATGCGCTTCGTGGACGGCGCGCTGCTGTCGGTGCCGATCGTCGGGACGTACCTGTCGATGTTCCTGTTCGGCGGCGAGTACCCCGGCCACGACATCGTGTCCCGCTTCTACTCACTTCATGTGCTGCTGATCCCCGGCATCATGGCGGCACTTGTGGTCGTCCACGTCCTCCTGGTCGTCTACCACAAGCACACCCAGTTCGCGGGCCCCGGCCGCACCGAACGCAACGTGGTGGGCGCCCCGTTCATGCCGGTCTACCTCGCGAAGGCGGGCGGCTTCTTCTTCCTGGTCTTCGGCGCCCTGACCGTCCTCGCGGCGGTGGCCTCCATCAACCCCGTCTGGTCGTACGGCCCTTACCGCGCCGACCAGGTCTCGACGGGCGCCCAGCCGGACTGGTACCTGGGCTTCGCGGAGGGCCTGGTCCGCGTGATGCCGGGCTGGGAAGTCACTTTCTGGGGCCACACGTTGGTGCTCGGCTTACTCATCCCCATCATCGTCTTCCCGCTCCTCCTGGTCCTCATCGGCGTGTACCCGTTCCTGGAGTCCTGGCGGACCGGCGACAAACGCGAACACCACCTCCTGGACCGCCCCCGCAACCGCCCCACCCGCACGGGCATCGGCGTCGCCTGGATCAGCCTCTACCTGATCCTCCTCGCCGGCGGCGGCAACGACATCGTGGCGACCCGGCTCCATCTGTCGATCAACACGGTGACGTGGGCGGTGCGGGTGGCGGTGTTCGTCGTACCGGCACTAGCTTTCGTCGTGACCCGTCGCATCTGCCTGGGTCTCCAACTCCGGGACGCGGAACTGGTGTTGCACGGCCGCGAGACGGGCGTGATCAAGCGGCTCCCGCACGGTGAGTACGTGGAGGTACACCGGCCACTCGACCAGGCCGAACTCCACACACTCACCGCGCACAAGCGGCCGAGGGAACTCGTGGAACGCGAGCCCTAGGGCCGGTTGCCATGCCGGAGCGTTGTCACCGAAAGTCGGTCACCAGTAGGTTCGAGCCGCCGATGTCCGAGCGACGGGGAATACGGGGCTTGAGGTGGCACTGCTGGACACACTGGTGACAACGGGCGCCGGGGCGCTGTCCGCCACGATCGGCGTCCTGGTCGGCGGCATCGTCACGCACCGGTCCCAGGACCGTCAGTGGCTCCGGGACAAGCAGTTGCTCGCCTACCAGGAACTGATCAGCCACTACGCGAAGTTCACGATGGTCATCAGCCGGGCCCACGCCGACCGCAGGGGTTGGGACTACGACTGGAGCGAGTGGAGCGCGGCCCTGACCCGTGCCAGCCTGGTCGCCCCTGCGGCTGTCGCGGTGGAGATCGACAACTTCGGCAAGGCCGTCGGGGAGTTCCTCGACCAGGCGGCCCGCGATCCGGCCCGCGACCCGACGCGTGCCCCGTTGAGCAAGGAGGAGTTCTCCCGGGCCAACAGGGCGTCCGCCCAGGCGCAGGTTCGGTTGGTCAACGCCATACGACGCTCACTGAGCAAGGACCAGAAGGCACTCCCCTTCTGGATAGGCGGATCCCTCGCGGGCAGTCCCGACGACACCTGATGTGCGATGTCGCCGAAGTATCAGAACTGCCCGCCACCGCCGAGGAGTTCGCTCTGCAGTGCGCCGTCGACGGGTTACGGGTTCCCTATCCAGCCGGTGCCTCCAACTTGCTGATGCGCAGGGCCCCTTGGACCGTCCCCGGGTGACTGCTCGTCATCGTCAGCCGCACCCGCGATCCGCGCACGGCGCCGAAGGTGATGACGGTCGGAGCGTCCGAGGCCGTGGCCCAGTCGACGGCAGTCCCCTCGACCGGCACCCACCCGCGCCCGTCCCACACCGCGACCGCCACAGCCGAAGGCAGACTGTGCGTCGCGTCCACCGTGAACGACACCTCCACCCGGCCGAAGGACCGCCCCCTCCCCCAGTCCACCGACACCCAGTCCTCCCCACGCGCACCACTGAACGCCGGCAACAGAGTCGTGGCCGACTTCGCGAACGCGTTGGACCAGCCGGTGGCCGAGTCACCGTCGAGCATGGCGGCCGGGAGCGTGTCGGGCCGGCCCGAGTAACTCGCGTCGGCGTACGGGTAGTTCAGGGGTGCCGGGTAGTCGGCCTCGAATCGCGGCGCCGGAGTCGTGGCCACGTCCCGAACAGGCGCCGTCCGCACCGTCACCGTCCCGCCCCGCAGCCCCTCCGCCCGCGCCATCACCCTCAGCGAGCCCGCCTTCGTACCGGACCGCACGATCGCAAGTGCCTTGCCGTGGAAGGCGGTTCGGGTGCTCGCCTGATAGCGCTCGGCGCTCTCCTCCCGACCGTTGTCGAGCCCGGCGAGGGACCCGCCCCTCACCTCGAAGGCGATCAGATCCTCCGCGTCGGGCAGCACGACACCGTGGGCGTCGACCACCTCCGCGGTCACGAAGACCAGTGAACGGCCGTCGGCGGCGAGGGACTTGCGGTCAGTCGTGAGGCGCACGGCGTGTGCGGCACCGGCCGTACGCAGCACGTCCGAAGCGACCGCCTTCCCGCCGCTCCTCGCGACCGCCTTCAACTCGCCCGGCTCGTACGGGACTTTCCACATGAGGTGGAGTTTGCCCGCGCTGCCGTTCGGGCTGGTGTAGCTGCCCGGGTAGGGGCCGGTGGTGAAGGTCTTGTCGTCGCCGGTGGCCTCGGTGGTCTCCAGGTAGGCGCGGCCGTCGGTGGTCGTCTTGGTGTCGAACTCCCTTGTCCCCAGGGACGTTCCGTTGAGGAACAGCTCGACGGTGCCGACGTTGGCGTAGGCCCAGACCTCGACCGTGTCCCCGGGCTCGTGGTTCCAGCTCATCGGCACCAGATGGACCATGGGCTCGCCGACCCACTGGCTGCGGAAGAGGTGGTACATGTCCTTCGGGAAGCCGGCCGTGTCGACCGCGCCGAAGAAGGACGCCTTGACCGGGAAGACGTCGTACGGCGTCGGCTCCCCGATGTAGTCGATGCCGGACCACAGGAACTGGCCCGCGAACCACTTCCGGTCCCGGTCCTTCTTGTGGCCGTACTCACCGCTCATCGTCCAGGAGGCGAGGTTGTTGTCGTACGAGGACGTGTCCCGCCTGCCGGGCGTGTAGTTCTCGCCCGTGTTCAGGTGCTCCGGCTCCTGGTAGGCGCCGCGGGTCGAGGTCTCCGAGGAGGACTCGGACTCGAAGAGGAACAGGTTCGGATAGGCCGCGTGCAGGCCGTCGACCGACTTGGCGGTGTTGTAGTTGAGGCCGAGTCCGTCGAGCTTGGCGAGCATGAGGTCGGCCGCGGACCCTTTGGCGGGCACACCGTGGTACTTGTTCGAGCCGATGACCACCGGCCGGGTGTCGTCCGCCGCCTTGATCGCGCCGATGATGCGGTCGGCCATCGCGAGGCCCGCGGTGGAGGTGGAGTCCGGGATCTCGTTGCCGATGGACCACAGCACCACGGCGGGCGAGTTGCGGGCGGCGAGGACCATCTCGGTGGCGTCCCGCTCGCACCAGTCGTCGAAGAACCGGTGATAGTCGTAGGTCGTCTTGCCGGTGTGCCAGCAGTCGAAGGCCTCGACCATCATCACGATGCCCAACTCCTCGCAGGCCTGGATGATTTGGGGCGAGGGCGGGTTGTGCGAGGTGCGGAAGGCGTTGACGCCCATCGACTTCATGATGCTCAACTGCCTGCGCACGGCGTCGATGCTGATCGCGGAGCCGAGCGCGCCCTGGTCGTGGTGGAGGTCGACGCCCTTGATCTTGGTGTGCGTGCCGTTGAGGGAGAAGCCCTCGTCCGGGTCGAAGCGGTAGGTGCGGATGCCGAAGGGGGTGCTGTACGTGTCGACCGCCCTGCCCGCCACCCGTAGTTCCGTCTCCAGGATGTAGCGGTGGTCCGGGGTCGCGATGTCCCACAACTTGGGCTTGGGTACGGTGAGTTCATGGTGCTCCGTGCCGCGGCCGGTGACCGTGGCCGTGGAGGCGGTGCGGGCCACCGTCCGGCCGGCGGGGTCGACGACCCGCGACCTGACCTCGACCTCGCTCGCGGTGCCCGACTCGTTCAGCACGGACGTCTCCACCCGTACGACGGCTCGCTCGGCGGTGATGTCCGGGGTCGTGACGTACGTGCCCCAGCGTTCGACGTGCACCGGCTCGGTGACGACGAGACGGGCCTCGCGGTAGATGCCGCTGCCCGAGTACCAGCGGCTGCTGGGGAGTTGGTTCCGTACCTGCACCGCGATGACGTTCTCCGTGGTGCCGTCGGTGTGCACCAGGTCGGTGAGGTCGAGGGCGAACCCCGTGTATCCGTAAGGGTGTTGGCCGACCTGCGTACCGTTGCAGTAGACGTACGAGTCCATGTAGACGCCGTCGAACTCGACCGAGATCCGCTTGCCCGCCAAGGCAGGCGGCAGGGTGAAGGCGATCCGGTACCAGCCGAGGCCGCCGGGGAAGAAGCCGGTGCCGCTGGTCGTGCCGTAGGCCGTGGTGGGGGTCTGTTCGATGCTCCAGTCGTGAGGGACGGCGACCTGGCGCCAGCCCGAGTCGTCGTAGTCCGGTGCGGCAGCCGTGGCGTAGGCGCCGGTCGGGTCGGTGATCCCGCCCGGGTTGACCAGCGCGAAGCGCCAGCCGTCCCGGAGGGGGACCGTGCGGCGGCCGGAGGCGCCCAGTGTGGCGGCGCGTGCGGCCGGGGTGGACAGGAGTGATGCGGCCGTCGGCGCGGCCGTAGAAGCGATCAAAACCGATCTGCGAGTGACCGTCATGGCGGCTCTCCCTCATCAGGGCCCAGAAGTACTCACAACTGATCGTGACCGAACAGATTCTGACGGGGTGCCACGCGGGGCCGTCAAGGGTGCGGGGACAGACAGGTGTCCTGCGGATCACTTCGACCGGATTTCCCCCTTGCCCTCCGCGCTCCCCGGCCCTGGGGGTTCTCGTCCGCGCGGGACCGTGACGCACTAGGCTGGAACACAAGTGACGTGTCTGTTCACTGTGAGTGTGCGCAATGGAGTGGCGACGATGAGACCGGTCTACCCGTTCGACGATGCCGCGACGGCGCGGGTTGTCATCGACGACGCGGGCACTCTGGTGGAGTGGAACGACGGGGCCAGGCGGCTCCTCGGCCACACCGCGGACGAGGTCGTGGGCCGCCCGGCCGTACGGTTGCTGGCCGGCGGTGCCGAGGCGCTGCCCGCGATCACGGGTGCCCGCTGGGACGGCACGGTCTCGTTGCGCCACCGCGACGGGCGCGCCGTGCCGGTGTGGCTGCTGGCCCACCACCGGCGGCCCCGGGACGGCGGGCCGGGCGACTGGCTCGTCGTGACCCCGTTGGAGGGAGGCGGTCCGCCCGCCGCCGAGGACCCGCTCGCGACCGCGGCGCTGACCCAGTCGCCGTGTGCCATCGCGGTCTACGACGAGCGGTTGCGGCTGAGCCGGGTCAACGACGCGATGGCCGAGGTGATCGGGCTGCCCGAGGAGCGCATCCAGGGGCTGCGGATCACCGAGATCGGCGGGAAGACGCAGAGCGCGGAGCTGGAGCAGTACATGCTGCGCGTGCTCACCTCCGGCACCGCCGAGGACTTCCAGATCTACATGCGCACCGGCGGCGAGGACACCGCGCACGCCTGGCTGGCCCGGATGGCGCCCATCACGGACACCGAGGGCCGGGTGCGGGGCGTGTGTCTGGCCGCGCACGACTTCACCGAGAACTACCTCTCGCGGGAGCGGCTGCAGCTCGTCAATGAGGCGAGCGTCCGCATCGGCACCACCCTCGACGTCACCCGTACGGCCCAAGAGCTCGCGGACGTCTGTGTGCCGGCCCTCGCCGACTTCGTCAGCATCGATCTGCTGGACCCGCACGAGCACGGCGGCGAGCCCCCGGCGGCGATCACCGCGCCGATCCGACTGCGCCGGGCCGCGCACCAGTCGGTGCAGCAGGGCAGCCCCGAGGCCGTCGCCAAGCCGGGCCAGCTGAACGTGTACCCGGAGCAGTCCCCGCAGGCCGACGCGCTCGTCGCGGGCCGCACGCTGGTCGCCTCGGGCCGGGCCCTGGAACTCTGGCTCGCCTGGGACAGGACCCGCACCAAGCGTGTCGAGGAGTACGGCATCCACTCCTCGATGGCCGTCCCGATCCAGGCCCGCGGGGTCACCCTCGGCGTGGCGGTCCTCACCCGCTACCGGCGCCTCGACCCGTTCGCCGACGACGACGTCCTGCTCGCCGAGGAGGTCACGGCCCGCGCCGCCGTCTGCATCGACAACGCCCGCCGCTTCTCCCGCGAACGCGAGACCGCGCTGGCCCTCCAGCGCAGCCTGCTCCCCCGCAAACTGCCGCGCACGGCCGCGCTGGAAGCGGCCTCGCGCTATCTGCCGGCGGCGCGCGCCGGGGTCGGCGGCGACTGGTTCGACGTGATCCCGCTGTCCGGGATGCGGGTCGCCATGGTCGTCGGGGACGTCGTCGGCCACGGCATCCAGGCCTCCGCCACCATGGGCCGGCTGCGCACGGCCGTCCGCACCCTCGCCGACATCGACCTGGCCCCCGACGAACTGCTGACCCACCTCGACGACCTCGTCGTACGGCTGTCCGCGGAGGCCGGCGGCGAGGGCAGCCCGGGTGAGGTGGGCGCGACCTGCCTGTACGCGGTGTACGACCCGGTGTCCCGGCGTTGCACGCTGGCCCGCGCGGGTCATCCGCTGCCGGTCATGATCCGGCCGGGCGGCCCGCCCGAGCCCGTCGACCTGCCCGCGGGGCCACCGCTCGGTCTGGGCGGACTCCCCTTCGAATCAACCGAGTTGGAGCTGCCCGAGGGCACCGTGCTCGCGCTGTACACCGACGGGCTGATCGAGAACCGCGACCGGGACCTCGACGACAGTCAACGGCTGCTGTTCGACGCCCTGTACGCCCCCTCGGACTCCCTGGACGAGACCTGCGACCGGATCCTGCACGCCGTGCTCCCGCCGGGCGGCGCGGCCGACGACGTGGCGCTGCTGCTGGCCCGCACCCAGGGGCTACCGGCCGAGCAGGTCGCGACCTGGGACATCCCGGCCGACCCCTCGCTCGTCGCCCCGATCCGCAAGCAGGTCGTGGAGCAGCTCGACAGCTGGAACATGAGCGAGGCCGGGTTCACCGCCGAGCTGGTGGTGAGCGAGCTGGTCACCAACGCGATCCGCTACGGCGCGCACCCCATCCGGCTCCGGCTGATCCATGACGCGGCCACGCTGATCTGCGAGGTCTCCGACACCAACCACACGGCCCCGCACCTGCGCCGCGCCAAGACCTGGGACGAGGGCGGGCGCGGCCTGCTGCTGGTCGCGCAGCTCACCCAGCGCTGGGGCAGCCGGCACACGGCGGACGGCAAGACGATCTGGGCGGAGCTGTCTCTCTTCGACGAGGTCTGAGCCGTATCGGAAGAGGTCGGTCGGCTCAGGAGAGCTCGGTGAGCCAGGGCCTGACCTGGCGGCGGGCCTCGTGCAGCCGGGACTTGAGGGTGCCGAGCGGGATGCCGAGGCGATCGGCGATGTCGGCGTACTCCAGGTTGCAGATGTCCCGGTAGACCAGCGGCTCGACGAGGTGCGGCTGCTCCCGCTCCAGGCGCTCCAGCGCCTCCAGGAGGTCGATCTTCGATCCGGCGATCACGCTCGTGGTGCGCGGATCGACGTGCTGTGACACGTCGATCTCGGCGGGCTGCTCGGCGGCCCGCCGCTTCAGCTCGCGGTACTTCTGCCGGGCGCCGTTGGCGACCACCGTGTAGAGCCAGGTGCTGAAGAGGCTGCGGCCCTCGAACGTGCCGATCTTCCGGGCGACCTGCATCAGTACGTCCTGGGCCGCTTCCTCGGCGTCCTCACGGCACGGCAGGAAGCGCCCGCACCGCCTGAGGACCTCGGGTCCGATCGTCCGCAGCAGTTCGTCCAGGGCACCCGGGTCACCGGCCGCGGCCCGCCGCGCCAGTTCCTCGGTCCGCGCCTTGTCCTGCACTGGATCCACTCCTCCGCCTCGGTCCACGAGCAGGCATGATAGTCGCATGCACTTCGTCGAACAGATCGGCCGCTACAGACTCGAACGCCGCCTGGGCACCGGCGCGTTCGGCACGGTCTGGCTCGCGCACGACGACGTGCTCGAAGCCCCGGTGGCCGTGAAGGTCCTCGCCGACAACTGGGCGCACCGCCTCGACATCGTCGACCGCTTCCTCTCCGAGGCCCGCCTGCTGCGCCGGGCCGACTCGAACAGGGTGGTGCAGGTCTACGACATCGGCGAGCTGCCGGACGGACGGCCGTACTTCGTCATGGAGTACGCCGACGCCGGCACCCTCGCCGATCTGCTCACGTCGGGTCCGCTGCCCGTCTCCGAGGCGCTGCGGCTGACCGCGCTGGCCGCCCGGGGCGCCGCCGCGCTGCACAAGGCGGGCATCGTCCACCGGGACATCAAGCCGACCAACGTGCTGCTGCGCACCGCCCCGGACGGCAGCTACCGCGTACTGCTCGCCGACCTGGGCCTGGCCAAGAGCCTGGCGCAGGGGTCGGGCCTCACCCTGGCCGCCGGTTCGGCGGGCTATCAGCCGCCGGAGCAGGCGCAGCCCGGGTACGGCATCGACGAGCGCGCCGACGTGTACAGCCTGGGCGCGGTCGGCTACGAGCTGCTCACCGGCACGGTCCCGGGGGCGCCCGGGCAGGTCGTCCGGCCGGACCGGCTGCGCCCGGACGTGTCCCCCGAGCTCCAGCGGGCCCTGCTCCGCGCGCTGGAGCCGGACCGGGAGAAGCGCTGGCCGACGGCGCGGGAGTTCGCGGAGGAGCTGGAGCGGCTGGCCGCCGAGGCCGCCCCCGCGCGCCGACAGCGCAGACCGCACAGCCGGCACCGGGGGTCGCGCTGATGGCGGGGCTGTTCGTCGTGGTGGCCGCGGGCGCGGGCGCCGCGGTGCTGAACTTCCCTTTTTCGTCCGGGAGTTCGGATCTGCGGGTCAAGGACAGCACCGGCCGGATCGTGGCCGAGGTGCCCAACGCGTGGGGCCGTCAGCTGCGTGACTCGGGCTGGAATCCGCGCGCCCTCGGGCTGACGGCCGGGCAGGAGCCGGGGCTGGCCGTCGCCGACGACCTGTCGAAGTGGCCGGACCTCTCGGCGGACGTGAACGGCGTGTTCATCGGCCTGAGCGAGCACGGCAGCGTGAGCACCGAGGTGGACGCCATCGCCCACTCCGGCTGCCGCTACGACGGCAGCCGCGCCTACGCGAACGCCACCTGGCGCGGCACGATCCGCACCTGGAGCGACTGCTCGGGCGGCACGGGCACCCTCTCGGAGACCGCGCTGCGCATGGTCGGCGGCGCCGCGCAGCCCCAGGTGTACGTCCAGATCCGGCAGCACAGCGGTGACGCGACCGCGCGCATACTCCGGTCGCTGCGGGTCACCTGATCGGTGTCGGAATCGCTGTCGGCAGCACTGTCTGAAAAAATCCGGTGATCCCGCGAACCTTTCGACGCGCACCCGCATCGGACCCTTGTGACAGCGCGCGAGGCGCTGTGCGGTGAACTTCCAGGAGTGTTGAAGATGGCGAACACGTCTCAGTCCCTGCGCCGGGCGGCCCTGCTCGTGAGCGCCGTGGCCGTCCTGGGCCTGACGACGGCCTGTGGCGACGGCAGCGGCACGGTGAGCAGCCCGCAGACCCAGTCGGGTACGGCCGCTCCCGCGGGCGGCGACCCCTCGGCCGACGGGTCCGGCACGCCGGCCTCCACGTCGAGCGGAACCAACACCGCCACCGGCTCGGACTCGGCCTCGTCGGGATCCTCGACGTCGACCTCCACGTCCTCGGGCTCCGGCGGCACGAGCACCAACACCGGCACCGCGAGCAGCTCCCGGTGCCACACCTCCGAGCTGCGGGCGAAGGTCGGCGGCAACGACCCGGGCGCCGGCCAGGAGAACTTCCCGATCGTCCTCACCAACGCGTCGGGCCGTACCTGCACGGTCCGCGGCTATCCCGGCGCCGCGTTCCTGAACGCGTCCGGCACGCAGCTGGGCGACGACCCGCAGCGCGAGACCGGCAGCACCGCCACCACGGTCACGCTGAAGCCGGGGCAGAGCGCCTGGGCGGGTCTGACCTTCTCCAACCCGGAGATCAGCGGCGCGAAGACGGCGACCCCCAGCTGGCTGGCGGTGACCCCGCCCGACGAGCAGGACGCGCTGCACGTGAAGTGGACGAACGGAGCGGTGCCTGTGTCGGGCAACTCGTCCTCGGTGCGTCTGACGGTGTTCAGCGCGGGTACCGGTTCCTGATCACGGGTTGCGCGCCGCGGCCTGGTTACATGGGGCGGGCACCACGTCCCGCGTCCCGGAGGACCGTCCCCTGAACACCCCGCTCGCCGAAACCCTGTCCGTTGTCCTGCTCGTCGCCGTCCTCGTGTGGGCCGTCGTCCGTCCCTTCGGGTGGCCGGAGGCGGTGATGGCGGTGCCCGCCGCCGGGATCGCCGTGGCCACCGGGGCGATCTCGCTCGACCACGCGCGGGCGGAGGCGGAGCAGCTCGGACCGGTGGTCGGGTTCCTCGCCGCGGTCCTCGTGCTCGCCCACTTCTGCGATGTCGAGGGCCTGTTCCGGGCCTGCGGGGCGTGGATGGCGGAGTGGGCGAAGGGCAGTCCGAGCCGGCTGCTGACGGCGGTGTTCGCGCTGGCCTCGCTGATCACGGCCGTGCTGAGCCTGGACGCCACCATCGTGCTGCTGACGCCGGTCGTGTTCGCGACGGCGTCCCGGATGGGCGTCCGTCCCAAGCCGCACGTCTACGCGTGCACGCATCTCTCGAACACCGCCTCGCTGCTCCTGCCGGTCTCCAATCTCACGAACCTCCTCGCGTTCGCGGCGAGCGGCCTGAGCTTCACCCGCTTCGCCGGGCTGATGGTGCTGCCCTGGCTGGTCGCGATCGGCGCCGAGTACCTGGTGTTCCGGCGCTTCTTCGCCCGCGACCTCGCGGCGGCCGCCCCCTCCCCGGCCTCCGGCGACAAGCCCGAGCTGCCGGTGTTCGCGCTGGCGACCGTCGCCTGCACCCTCGCCGGGTTCGTGCTGACCTCCGCGATCGGCATCGACCCGGCGTGGGCCGCGCTGGCGGGCGCACTCGTCCTCGCCGGCCGCGCGCTGCTACGGCGGCAGGCGACCCCGATGACGATCGTGCGGGCCGCCTCACCGTCGTTCCTGGCGTTCGTGCTGGCGCTCGGGATCGTCGTGCGGGCCGTGGTCGACAACGGGCTCTCGGACGCGCTGGGCCACCTCCTGCCCGGCGGCACCGGCATCGCGGCGCTGCTCGGGATCGCCGCGCTGGCCGCCGTACTGGCGAACCTCATCAACAACCTGCCGGCGGTCCTGGTCCTGCTGCCGCTGACCGCGCAGTCCGGGCCCGGGGCCGTCCTCGCCGTGCTCCTCGGGGTGAACATCGGACCGAACCTGACCTACGCCGGTTCGCTCGCGACGCTGCTGTGGCGGCGGATCGTGCATCAGCACGAACACGACGTGGATCTCAAGGAGTTCACGAAGCTGGGGCTGATCGCCGTGCCGACGGCGCTCGTCCCGGCGGTGGTGGCACTGTGGGTGTCGCTCCAGGTTCTGTGACACCGAGGGAGGCCGAATGCGTGTGATCGCCTGGCTGGTCGAGGGCACCTGGCCCGCCTGCGTGGACGCCGTACGGACGCATGCGCCGGAGGCGGACGAGGTGGTGCTGCTGCATGTGAGCGGCCCGGACGTGCCCGGGGTCGCGCACGGCGCGTTCGCCGGGCTGCTCGGCCGGGGTGGTCCCAAGCGTGATCCCGGGACCCGGCTGGAGGATCTCGGCAGTACGTCGGCGGCGGAGCTGCTGGACGCTGCGGCCGAGCGGCTCGGGCGGCCGTGCACCCGGATGGAGCGGGCCGGGCGCGTGGAGCGCGAGGTGGTGGCGGCCGCCGGGGACGCCGATCTGCTGGTGCTGGCCCGTGACGGCGACCGGGCCCGGCTCGGCCCGCACAGTCTCGGGCCCGCCGTACGGTTCGCCGTCGATCACGCGCCCTGTCCGGTGCTGCTGGTGTGGCCGGAGACGGCGCCGGGCATCGCGACCCTGCCGCCTCCGCCTCCACCGCACCACTGAGGTTCAGCGGCCGCCGTGGTAGCCGCCGCCGTACCCGCCACCGCCGTAACCGCCGCCACCGGACCAGCCACCGCCGCCCTGACCGTTCCCCTGGCAGTACGACGGGTAGTAGTCGCAGTAGTCCATGGTCGGGGCGGCCGTCGTAGGCGTGGACTGCGGGGTCGACGCGCTCGGCGTCGGCGTGGGCGTGGCCGTCGGGGTCTTGGAGGGCGTCGGGGCGGCCTTCTTCGTCGTCGGGGTCGGCGAACCGGTGCTGTCGGTGTCCCAGTTGACGACCTGCATCTGCGGGTCGGCCTTCGAGGTGTCGAAGACCCAGCGCTGGGCGGTGCCGTCCGCCCGGTTCTTCAGGACGAGCGCGCCGCCGCCGTCGGTGGAGGCGGGGGTCAGGGCCAGGTCCTGGTTCCAGCGCGGTACGAGGATGCCCTGGAGCGTGAAGTCGTAGCGGATGTTCTTCGCGGTCGCCGAGGACGTGCCGGTACAGGGGGCGAGCTGTACCTCGAAGGCGAGGTGCGAGTCGAGGCAGAGGCCGGGGTCGGCGGTGCTGCGCAGCCGGCCGTCCGTCTCGTAGGACCACTGCTGGCCGGCCGCCGAGGAGCAGGTCTGCAGTTCGGCCTCGTTGCCCTTGAGGGGCTTGTTGCCGGCGACGCCGATGCACAGGCCGGACTCGACGTTGTGCAGCCGGCCGCTGAGCGTGCCCTGGGTGGTGTCGTTCTTGCTGGCCCAGGAGGGGTCGGCGGATTCCTTGCCCGCGCCGGAGGCACCGGCGGCCTGGTTCTCCGTGGTGGTCTTGTCGCCGCCGGAGCCACCGATGGACCACAGGACGAGCGGGAGGACGACCAGTCCGCTCACGGTGAGCACGGCCACGGCGAGGTTGCGGCGGCGGACGCGCCGGGCCGCCTTGTGGGCCGATCTGAGTTCGCCGCGCCGCGGGCCGGGGTGCACCGCGAGCTCGGTCGAGGCGGACGACACCTCGGCGGGCAGCGTGCGGCTGCCGGCCCTGACCTCCAGGTAGGCCCGCGCGCCCCAGCCGAGCACCGCTTCGGCCAGCGCGATGCCGAGACCGGCGTTGAACTGGTTCAACTGGTCGGCGGTGTACCGGCAGTGCTTGCAGACGCTGAGGTGCATGGCGAGGTCCGGGTCGACCTCCGCGCCGCCGCGCCGGAAGGTGACGTCCAGCAGCCGGATGTAGCGCATGCACTCGTCGTCCTGGGCGAGTTCGCGGTGGACCTGGAGGCACTCCTCGCGCAACCGGCCGCGGGCGCGCCCGAGTTCGACGTCGGCGCCCTCCTCGTCCAGGCCCAGCAGTCCGGCGGGTATCGAGAAGGGCTCGGACTCGACCTCGATGTGCCAGAGCAGGGTGCGGGCCGACTGGTTCAGCCGCTGGAACGCCCGGGAGAGCAGGCGCCGTTCGGGCACGGGCAGCATCCGGGCCGCGCCGCGGTCGCCGTCGCCGCTCGCCCAGCGCAGATCGGGGTGGAGCATTTCCTGCCGGTGGTCGGCGACCCATTCCGCGGCGATACGGCGGATCGTGACCAGCACCTGGGGGCGCCAGGCCGCGGTCGGTCCCGACTGCCGCAGGGATTCCCCGAAGAGGCGGGTGAAAGCGGCCGTGGTGAGCATTCCGGCGTGGTGCGGTCCGTCGGTGCACAGCCGCGCATAGGCGAAGGCCGCTTCCCAGTGCCGGTCCAGCAGTTCGCCGACGGGTTGCAGCGCGGGCGTCGTCCCCGTCCACTTCTTCAGCTCGGCGCTGAGCTGCTCGTCGGTCACTTCGAAGTGGTGAGCGGAAGTCGGGGAATTCGAGGGACCTGCGTCCTTCACGGCTGCATTCCTCCAGGTGAAACGCGGAATTCAGTCCATACCGGCGGGTATGCGACCCCGTCGACAGGTCGACAAAGTCCACCCGTCCGATTGATGGCATCCCGAACGTCCGCCTGGGGCAGCTCTTTTGAAGCAAGGGGGGTGACGTACGGGAGCGGCCTCGAGCGCGCGGAGGGGAATCATCTATGTGCCCGCGCGCCGACAGGCACACCTTTGCACAGGTCAGCGAGGCGGAACAAGGTCTTCCTGCGTTTTGTGCATTGCGGTCCGGCCCCTGCCATTTGACGATTCGTCAATCGGGTCCGTTATGGGATTGCCACCGTATCCACACGGGAAATCCCGAAACCATTGGCCGGAGGCCGCCCGGCGCGCCCCGCGCGTCGGACCCGGGGACGGCCCTTCTCCCGGTTTTCCCAGGTCATGTTCCGGCTGCCCGGCCCATTGCCCGACGAGTCACCGGCGTCACGGGAGTTGACGGCTTCCACGCCGTCACCGATGAGGGAGTTCACGGCCAACCAATAGGCACACGCCCGGCCTCCTGACACTGTGGTGTGACATAACACCGAGGAGGTCCCTATGACGGCCACGGACATCGGCGCGTTCGCGGAGGACGGGTTCACGGTCGCGCGCGGATTGTTCAGGTACGACGAAATCGACCGGCTCTGCGCGGAGTTCACGGCGCTGCACGCGTCCGGCCCGGTCCCCGGGCACTTCGAACCACGCGTCTCCGACGATCCCCTCCGGACCCACCCGAGGGTGATGCACCCCCACGAGATCAGTGAACTGGCCCTGCGCTTCCTCCTGGACGCGCGTCTGCGGAGCGTCCTGGAGACCCTGTTCGGCGAGGAGGTACTGGCCGCGCAGAGCATGTTCTACTTCAAGCCGCCGGGAGCGCGCGGCCAGGCGCTGCACCAGGACAACTTCTATCTGCGGGCCGAGCCGGGCACGTGCGTGGCCGCGTGGATCGCCTGCGACGAGATCGACCGGGACAACGGCGGCCTGGAGGTCGTGCCCGGCACCCATCGCATGGACGTGTTCTGCCCGGAGGAGGCGGATCCCGGGGTGTCCTTCGCGCGCGAGTACGTGCCACCGCCGCCGGGACTGACGCCCGTGCCGGTCGACATGGCGCCCGGGGACGTCCTGTCTTCAACGGCAGCCTGGTGCACGGCTCCCGGCCCAACCGCAGCGCGGACCGCTTCCGCCGTTCGTTCATCGGGCACTACGTGGGCCGCTCGGCCGACCGTATCGGGAGTTTCTACCGCACGATCTCGATGAGCGGCGAGCGGGTGCCGCTGGCGGAGAGCGCCGGCGCGGGCCCGTGCGGCACGGAGTTCGCACCGCAGGGCCCGCACTGACGAACCGTCAAGATAGCCTGGGATAGGACCTGTTGAGCCTGCCGCAGGAGATCTGGAGCAAGGCCTGTCGCGACAGGTCAGGAATGCCCGCTGATCGCGTGCGGAGTGTAGGGCTGCTCCAGCTCCTCCAACTCCTTGTCGCTCAGCTCCAGTTCCACGGCGGCCACGGCGTCCTCGATGTGCTGCGGCTTGGCCGCGCCGACGATCGGTGCGGCCACCGTGCCCTGGTGCAGCAGCCAGGCGAGGGCGACCTGGGCGCGCGGGACGCCCCGGTCGCCGGCGATGCGGGTGACCGCCTCGACGATGGCTCGGTCGCCGTCCTGGTAGAGGCGGTTGCCGAAGTTGTCGGTGCTGCTGCGCTCGGTGGTGGTGCCCCAGTCGCGGGTGAGACGGCCGCGCGCCAGCGGACTCCAGGGCAGCACGCCCACGCCCTGGTCGGCGCAGAGCGGCAGCATCTCGCGCTCCTCCTCGCGGTAGAGGAGGTTGTAGTGGTTCTGCATCGACACGAACTTGGTCCAGCCGTGCCGCTCGGCCACGTGCTGGTGCTTGGCGAACTGCCACGCGTACATCGAACTCGCCCCGATGTAGCGGACCTTGCCCGCCTTCACCAGGTCGTGCAGCGCCTCCATCGTCTCCTCGACGGGGGTGTGCGGGTCGGCGCGGTGGATCTGGTAGAGGTCGACGTAGTCGGTGCCGAGCCGTTCGAGACTGTGGTCGATCTCCGTCATGATCGCCTTGCGGGAGAGTCCGGCGCCGTTGGGTCCGGGGCGGGTCCTGCCGTGCACCTTCGTGGCGAGGACGACCTCGTCGCGGCGGGCGAAGTCCTTCAGCGCCCGGCCGGTGATCTCCTCGCTGGTGCCGTCGGAGTAGACGTTCGCCGTGTCGAGGAAGTTGATCCCGGCCTCCAGCGCCTGCCGGATCAGCGGGCGCGACGCCTCCTCGTCGAGGGTCCACTCGTGGGTGCCGCGGTCCGGGAGGCCGTAGGTCATGCAGCCCAGAGAGATCCGCGAGACGTCCAGGCCGGTCGAACCGAGCTTCACGTACTGCATCGTTGCTGCTCCTGCCTTCGAGTTCGGTACCGCTTCGGAGCGTACGACTTCGTGGGTGCTCGAAGTCGCGCATGTGCGCGCACCCTTGACGAGTGGCGCGGCCGGGCGCTTTGATCCTGGACGTGCCCGCGCGTGCGGCGCGGTACGCAGAGGTGCGCCCAGCCGGTAGCGGACAGGTTCCAAGCCCGGCCACAGTCGCCAGGACCGCCGCTCCATCCGGTCCGAGGCGGGGTCGTACCCGCGATTGATGGAGCGGACATGCCCGTCAAGGGTGTCTCCCGCGTCGGAGGTCTCGGGACGGCGGCGGTCCTGAGCGGCGCCGTCGCGACCGCGGCGGTCCTGACCTCGTGCGGAACCACGAACAACTCGGCGCCGGAACAACCGTCGCGCGCGGCGCCGTCGCAGAGCCCGTCCCGCGCGGCACCGTCGAGAAGCTCCACCACTCCGTCGAAGAGCGCCACGCCGTCGAAACGCCCCGCCCCGTCGGTGAGCGCCTCGCTTCCGGCACCCGGAAAATTCCAACTCCCGCCCGTCCACGCCGACTTCGACTACCAGATCGGCGGCGCCTATCCCCCGCCCGCCGGCGTCCGGATCGTCAGCCGTGACCGTACGGCGGCGCCCGCGCGCGGCCTCTACAACATCTGTTACGTCAACGCCTTCCAGGCCCAGCCGGACGAGCGCGCCTCCTGGCCCGCCGACCTGCTGCTCCGGGACGCGGACGGCGAGGTGGTCGTCGACGAGGACTGGGGCGAGGCACTCCTCGACATCCGTACGGCGGCGAAGCGGCAGCGGGTGGCGGCGCGGGTGAACCAGTGGATCGACGGCTGCGCGGCCAAGGGCTTCGACGCCGTCGAGCCGGACAACTACGACAGCTACACCCGCTCGCACGGCCTCCTGACGGCGAACGACGCGACCGCCTTCATCACCCTGCTCTCCCGGCACGCGCACGCCCGGCACCTGGCCATCGCCCAGAAGAACACCGTGGAGCTGGCGGGGCTCAGGAAGAAGCTCGGTCTCGACTTCGCGATCGCGGAGGAGTGCGCCGAGTACGACGAGTGCGGGGAGTACGCCCAGGCCTTCGACGACCGGGTCATCGTCATCGAATACTCCGACTCCGGTCTGCGCAAGGCCCGTTCGGGCTTCGCCGGGCGGCTCAGCATCGTGCGCCGGGACGTGGACGTGTCGACGCCCGGCAGCGCCGACTACGTCCGCAAGGTGCGGTGAGGAGGCCGTGATGAGGAACGGGATGTCACGCCGTGGGCTGCTGCTCGGGGCGGCCGCGATCGGTGCCGCGAGCGGATGTGCGGGCGGTGCCTCGGACGGGGTCGGTGCGGACGGCCGGGTGACCGTGGAGCTGTGGCACGGGCAGGTCGACACGGGCCGCAAGGCGGTGGAGGCGCTGGTCGCCGAGTTCAACCGGACCCACCCCACGATCCGCGTGGACCCGGGCGGCGGTGGGGTGTTGGCCGACGCGATGCTCCAGAAGGTGACCGCCGCGCTGGCCGCCGGCTCCTACCCGGACATCGCCTACATCTTCGGCTCGGACCTCGCCAGCGTCGCGCGCAGCCCGCGCGTCGTCGACCTGACGTCCGCGATGCGCGAAGGGCCGACGCCGTGGAACTCCTTCTGGAAGCCGGTGCGGGACGCGGTCACCGTCAACGGCCGGGTACGGGCCGCGCCCGCGGTCCTCGACTCGCTGGCCGTCGTCTACAACAGGAAACTGTTCCGGCAGGCCGGACTCGACTACCCGAAGGCCGGCTGGAGCTGGGACCAATTCACCGACACGGCACGGCAGTTGACCGACCACGACCGGGGCGTCTTCGGCACCGGCTGGCCGGCCGTCGGCGACGAGGACACGGTGTGGCGGCTCTGGCCGATGCTGTGGGATCTCGGCGGCGAGGTCGTCGCCCCTGACGGCAAGCACATCGGCTTCGCCGACCAAGGCGTACGAGCCCTCCGAACCCTCGCCCAACTCGGCCACGACAAAAGCGCGTACCTCGACACCAAGCCCGGCAGCGAACAGCTCTACCAGGTGTTCCTGAACAGCCGGATGGCCATGGTCGCCACCGGCCCCTGGGAACTCCCCGACATCATCACCGCGAAGATCGACTACGGCGTCGTGCCGCTGCCGACGTACAGCGGGCACGCGGTCACCATCTCCGGGCCCGACACATGGACGGTCTTCGACAACGGCTCGGCCCGGTCCCGGGCGGCCGTGGAGTTCGTGCAGTGGATGAACTCCCCTGTCCACGACGTCCGTTGGGACATCTCGGCGGGCGGGCTGCCATTGAGCACGGGCACCGCCGCGCGGCCGGAGTGGCTGGAGCACAGCGCCGGTACGGTCGGTCTCGACGTCTTCACCGACTCCCTGCGTTCGGCACGCGTCCGGCCCGTCCATGCCGCGTATCCGCAGATCTCGCAGGCGCTGGGCGAGGCGATCGTCTCCGTGCTGCTCGGCCGGGACTCCCCCGAGAAGGCGCTCCGTTCCTGTGCCGACAAGGCCGACGCGGCCCTGCTGATCCCCAGGTGACTTCCCCCTCCCGGGAGACCCCGATGTCCACACTGCCCCGCGCCCTCACCCTTCCCACGCAACCGGCGGCCACCGCTCAGGCCGCGCGCCGCGCCGCCCGCCGTCGCGCCCGTCAAGAACGGTCCACGGCTTGGGCGTTCATCGGTCCGTCGGTGGTGGTGATCCTCGGGCTGAGTGTCGTGCCCGTCGTCTGGTCGCTGCTGCTGTCGTTCCGCGCCGACGACCTCGTCACGCCCGGCCGCTGGGTCGGCCTCGACAACTACCGCGCCCTCGCCCAGGACCCCAACTTCCGTACGGCGGTGAGCAATACGCTGCTGTACGCGGCGCTCTACGTGCCGCTCAGCCTGGTCGGCGGACTGGCACTGGCGTTGGCCCTCAACCGCCGGATCCGGCTCATCGGCCTGTACCGCACGCTGGTGTTCATCCCGTTCGTGGTGTCGGCGACCGCGCAGGGCGTGCTGTTCTCGTTCATCCTCGACCCGGAGTTCGGCGTCGCGAACGCGCTGCTGCACCACCTCGGCATCTCCTCCCAGGGGTTCCTCGCCGACCCGGACCAGGCGCTGTACCTGCTGGTGCTGATCTCGCTCTGGAGCGGGGTGGGTTTCTGTGTCGTGGTGTACCTGGCCGCGCTCCAGGACGTGCCGCCCGAACTCGTCGAGGCGGCCCGCATCGACGGCGCGAACCGTACGCAGGTACTGCGCCATGTGACGCTGCCCGCGCTCACGCCGGTGACGGTGTTCCTGGTGCTGTGGCAGTTCATCACCTCGCTCCAGGTGTTCGACCTGATCTATGTGACGACGAAGGGCGGCCCGTTGGGCTCGACGACGGTGATCGTGTACTTCGTCTGGCAGCAGGCCTTCCAGATGTTCACCGCGGGCTACGGCGCCGCGTCGGCGTACATCCTCGCGGTGGCGCTGCTGGTCGCGGGCGGCGCGCTGCGGGTCGCACGGCGGCGGCAGGGCCGTACGGACGGGGGTGTGCGATGAGTGCGCGGCGGGTGAGTGCGTGGCATCTGGTGCTGGCGCCGCTGGCGTTGTGCTTCGCGCTGCCGTTCGTGTGGCTGCTGCTCAGCTCGGTGATGACGAACGCGGAGATCAACCGCTTCCCACCCGCCTTGTGGCCCAAGGGAATTGACCTCGGCGGCTATCGCTATGTGCTGGGCAACGCGATGTTCCCGCGCTGGTTCGCCAACTCGCTGATCGTGGCGTCGGTCGCGGTGGTGTCGAATCTACTGTTCGGGTCGCTCGGCGGGTACGCGTTCGCGCGGATGCGGTTCGCCGGGTCGCGGGTGCTGCTGGGGCTGATGCTGGCGACGATGGTCGTGCCGTTCCAGCTGACGATGATCCCGACGTTCCTGGTGATGAAGTGGTTCGGGCTGATCGACACGCTGGGCGCGCTGATCCTCCCGTCGCTGGTGACGCCGTTCGCGGTGTTCCTGTTCCGGCAGTTCTTCCTCGCGCTGCCGAGGGAGATGGAGGAAGCGGCCTGGATCGACGGGTGTTCGCGCCTGCGGGTGCTGTTCTCCATCGTGATGCCACTGGCCCGGCCCGCGCTCGCCACGGTCGCCGTCCTCACGTTCCTGTCCACCTGGAACGACCTGTCGTGGCCGCTGATCGCGATCAACCACGACACCCAGTACACGCTCCAGTTGGGCCTGACGACCTTTCAGGGACAGCACCACACCAAGTGGTCGGCGGTGATGGCGGGCAACGTCATCACGGTGGTGCCGGTGCTGGTGGCGTTCCTGCTGGCGCAGAAGACGTTCATCCAGTCGCTGACGTCGAGCGGGCTCAAGGGCTGACCCGCACACCTCCAACTCCGGTTCTCCGAAAGGACTTTGATGACAGACGGCAGCGCTGTGAAGGTGGCCTTCATCGGCGCCGGCAGTGTGGTGTTCACGCAGGGCCTGCTCGCCGACCTGTTCGCGTTCCCCGAACTCGCCCGCGCCCGGATCGCGTTGCACGACATCGACCCGGAACGGCTCGCCACGGCGGAGGGCGCGGCCCGGCACATCGCCCAAGTACGCGGCGCCAGGCCGGAGATCAGCGCACACCCCGACCGCCGATCGGCCCTCGCGGACGCCGACTTCGTCGTCAACATCGTCCAGGTCGGCATGAACGAGGCCACCCGCACGGACTTCGCGGTCCCGGCCCGCTACGGCCTGCGCCAGACGATCGCCGACACCCTCGGCATCGGCGGCATCTTCCGCGCGCTGCGCACCTTCCCGGTCCTGCGGTCACTCGCCGAGGACATGGCCGAACTCTGCCCGGACGCCCACCTGTTGAACTACACCAACCCGATGGCGATGAACCTCCTCTACCTGAGCCGCATCGCCCCCGCCCTCAAGGCGACGGGCCTGTGCCACTCGGTGTACTGGACGATGCACGACCTCTCCCAGCTCGTCGGCGTCCCCTTCGAGGAGGTCTCCTACCTGGCCGCGGGCGTCAACCACCAGGCGTGGGTACTGCGTTTCGAGCAGTCGGGGCAGGACCTCCACCCCCTCCTCGACGAGACGATCGCGAAGGACCCCGAACTCCTGCGCCGGGTCCGCGTCGACATGTACCGCCGCCTCGGCCACTACCCCACCGAGACCAGCGAGCACTCGGCCGAGTACGTGCCCTGGTATCTCCACCACGACAGCGAGATCGAGCGGCTACGGCTGCCGGTCGGCGCGTACCTGGAGATCATCGAGGAGAACACCGCGAGCTACGAACGCACCCGCGACGCCCTCGCCTCCGGCATCCCGCTCCCCGTCGAGGGCACGCTGGAGTACGCCCCGCAGATCATCCACAGCATCACCACCGGCACCCCGCGCACGATCTACGGCAACGTCCCCAACCGCGGCCTCATCGACAACCTCCCCGCCGACTCGGTCGTCGAAGTCCCGTGCCTGGTCGACGCGTTGGGCGTCCAGCCGACCCGGATCGGCGCCCTGCCCCCGCAGTGCGCGGCCCTCAACCGCGCCTACGTCTCCGTCACCGACCTGGTGGTGCGCGCGGCCACGGACGGCGACCCGCGCCACATCCGGCACGCGGCGATGGCCGACCCGGCGACGGCGGCGGCCCTGCCGGTCGAGCGGATCTGGGACCTGTGCGACGACCTCGTCGAGGCGCATGGAGAGCTGCTGCAGCCTGAGCTGCGGGTCCGTCTGGGGCACTGACGGGCGTCCGGGCGGTGCGTGACCACCCCCGGCCGCCGGGCGCGGGACCGGAACCAGGAGCGACGCGGCGTCGCATGACCGCCCCCGGCCGAGCAACAAGGGCCCGGAGCGGCGAGCGACGTCGCGCCGCTCACGCACGTCCGGCGTTGGTGTGACCCGGCCTCGCCCGCCCGGCGTGGGGCGACCGGGCGACGGCCGGGGTCCCGCATCCTCGGTGCGGGCGACCGGCACCCGGCCGGTCGTGGCCGTACGGGAGGAACGCGGTGCCGAGACGTTCGACCAGATTGAGGACTCTGCTGATGGGGGCGGCCGTGCTGCCGCTGGCCCTGGTGTCGCCCGCGTGGGGTGGCACGGACCCGGCACCGTCCCCGCCCGAGCCGCCGTCGACCCTGTGCGCGCCCGCGGGCACCCTGCACGGCGCGCACGGCCAGCATGCCGTCGTCAGCCTCTGCGCGGGCAGCGGCACCCCGACCATGGCGGTCTCGGCTCCCGCGACCTGCGGACAGCTCAGGTCGGCCGTCCGGTACACGTGCCGCACCTCGGGCACCTGGACCGCCGAGCGCGACGGCGGGACGGCCGCGTCCGGCACGCTGCCGGGGTCGGGCCAGTATCCGGGCCCGGGGACGTACGCCTTCACGGCCACCGTGCGCGTCCGCTCCGCGCCCGAGGGCGTGGACCTGCAGGGCACCGTCCGCGCCATGCTGACCCTGACCGCGCCGCGGCCGAAGGTCACCCACGGCATCGAGGTCGACCGGAGCACGCTGCGGCCCGACTCGGTGACCACGCTGACGTACACGGTCCACCGGCACAGCGACGAAGGCGACGGCAGCGCGCGGTTCGGGCTCATCGCGGAGGAGGGCACGGGCGCCGAGCTGACCACGTCCGACCCGCGCTGCGTCAATCCGCTGGTCGGCCGCCACCCGTCGCAGGACCGGCTCCCGCACGCCCTGGACTGCGCGCTCACCGATCTCCAGCCGGGCCACCCGGACACAGTGGTGGTCAAGGTCACCCTCAAGTCCCGTTGTTCCACGGTGGTTTCGAAGCTGGGGTACTGGATGCCGCAGGGGCAGGCGCTGTACACCGGGGGCATGCTGGCGGGACCGACCGTGACCTGCGGCTAGAGCAGCTCCAGCGCCCTCTCCCAGCCGAACTCCGTCCGCCCACCGCCCGGTTGGACCTCGCCGGAGTACGGGTCCCCGAACCGCACACCCATCCCGCGCAGCCGTATCAGGCTCTCCTGGTAGGCGGGGTGGGCCGCCAACGCGTCGGCCACGCAAGGGAGTACGACGATCGGGACGCCCAGCCCGTACGCCTCGCACAGGGTGCCGAGGGCGAGGGTGTCCGCCGTACCGGCCGCCCATTTGTTGATGGTGTTGAAGGTGGCGGGCGCGACGACCACGGCGTCCGGCGGCGGGAAGGGGCGCGGGTCGCCCGGCACCCGCCAGGCGGACCGGATGGGGCGGCCGGTCCGCTCCTCGACGGCTGGGATGTCGAAGAAGCCGGACGCGGCGACCGGGGTCGCGATCACCCCGACCTCCCAGCCCGACTCCTGCGCGGCGGCGATGAGTTGGCCGACGCCGGCGGCGATCCCGGCGGCGCAGACGACGACGTAGAGGAAGGGCTTCGAGTCCTGTTCGATCACCCGGGGAGCCTACTGAAGCGGGAACGAGCGCCCGCGCTCCTCCTCGGGCCGCGAGCCGAAGACACGGCGGTCCTTCTCCAGGATGGCCAGGTCGTTGATGCTCGCCTCGCGCCGGGTCATCAGGCCGTGCTCGTCGAACTCCCACAGCTCGTTGCCGTACGACCGCCACCACTGGCCGTCGGCGTCCCGGCACTCGTACTGGAAGCGGACGGCGATGCGGTTGCCGTCGAAGGCCCACAGGTCCTTGCGGAGCGCGTACTCCTGCTCGCGGGCCCACTTCGCGGTGAGGAACGCGACGATCTCGGCGCGGCCGGTGACGAAGGTGTCGCGGTTGCGCCAGACGGAGTCCTCCGAGTAGGCGAGCGCCACCCGCTGCGGGTCGCGCGTGTTCCAGGCGTCCTCGGCGGCCTGGACCTTCTGGGCGGCGGTCTCGCGGGTGAAGGGCGGGAGGGGAGGGCGGTCGGCCATGGTCGTCTCCAGAGCGGCGAGATGCGGAGAACGTGCGTTCTCCCGATGGCTGCTAACGTAGAGAACGCACGTTCTCAGGTCAAGGAGGGGTCGGTTCGATGGACAGCGAGGTCGCCCGGGAGCAGGCGCTGGACGCCGCCGAGAAGCTGTTCTACGGACGGGGGGTTCAGGCCGTCGGCATGGACGCCGTCCGCACCGCCTCCGGGCTCTCCCTCAAGCGGCTCTACCAACTCTTCCCCGCGAAGGAGGAGTTGGTGGAGGCGTACCTCGAACGGCGTGACCTGCGCTGGCGCGGACGCCTCGCCGAGCATGTCGCGCGGCACGATGATCCGCGGGAGCGGATTCCGGCCGTCTTCGACTGGCTGGAGGAGTGGTTCGGCGAGGCCGATTTCCGCGGGTGCGCGTGGATCAACTCGTACGGCGAACTGGGCGCGACCTCGGAGCGGGTGGTGGCCCAAGTCCGGGCGCACAAGCGGGCGTTCCGCGCGTACCTCGCCGGTCTCGTGGCGGACGCGGGGCTGCCCGACGCGCTCGCCGGGCAGGTGTTCCTGCTGGCCGAGGGTGCCATGGTCACGGCGGGCATCACCGGGAGCACGGAACCGGCGGTGGAGGCGCGCGAGGCGGCCCTGGCGCTGATGCGGGCGCGGGCCAACTGACTTCAGGCGGCGGCGAGTTCCGCGAGTGTGGCGCGGGCCCGGGCCAGGGAAGTCGCCGCAATGCCTTCCAGACCGGCCAGTTGAGGCAGGACATCGACCCGGGTCAGCTCGGCGGCGACGAGGTGGAGGTTCTCCGGCGGGACGCCCAGGTTGCCGAAGTAGGACCGCAGGTAAGGCATTTGGAAGTCGAAGTGTTCGCGCGGGGTGCCGGGTCCGTAACCGCCGCCGCGTGCCATGACCGCGACCACACGGATGTGCCGCAGGAGGCTCTCGCCGGTGTCCGGGTCGGTGAGTGCGCCAGGGAAGGTGACGCGGTCGATCCATGCCTTGAGGGTCGCGGGCACGGAGAAGTTGTACATGGGGACACCGAGCAACAGCGTGTCGGCGGCGAGGAGTTCGGTGATCAGCGGCAGGGTCAGCTCCCACTCGTGCCGCTCGGCGGCGGTCTCGATCAGCGCGGGGACCTTGGCGGGCGGGACGAATCCCTCGCGTTCCACGCGGCGGCCGAGGGTGGTGTAGGCGGGGGTGATCGGCGGCACCGGCGCGGCGGACAGGTCGCGGCGGCGGCGGTCCGCCGTGCTGCCGTGGCGGGTGCGCCAGGCCCGCGCGAAGGTCTCGGTGAGTTGCCTGGTCACGGAGTCGGCGGTCGTGTCGGCGCTGGAGTCGATGTGCAGCAGCATGGGGTGGTCACCTCGGTCGGTCCGTGTACGTCTTCGTGTACGTCGGACTGGTGACGGAGCACGGCGAGGAAAGGTGACCCATGCGGGGGCACGACGAGTTGGCGGAGCGGTTCGAGGAGCGGCGCGGGCGGCTGCGGGCGGTCGCGTACCGGATGCTGGGGTCGCTCGGCGAGGCGGACGACGCGGTGCAGGAGGCTTGGCTCCGGCTCAGCCGTACGGGCGGCGACGGCGTCGACAACCTCACCGCCTGGCTGACGACGGTCGTCTCCCGCGTCTGCCTGGACATGCTCCGCTCACGCGCGTCCCGACGGGAGGATCCCTACGGCGACGACCTGCCGGAGCGAAGCGCCGACGACCTGCCCGAGGACGAGGCTGTACTCGCCGACTCGGTGGGGCTCGCGCTGCTGGTGGTGCTGGACGCGCTGGGTCCGGCGGAGCGGGTCGCGTTCGTGCTGCACGACCTGTTCGCGGTGCCGTTCGACCGCGTCGCCGCGGTCCTGGACCGGTCCCGACCCGCCGCGAAGAAGCTCGCCAGCCGGGCCCGGCACAAGGTGCGGGGCACGCCGGTGGTGCCGGGCGCCGAACTCGACCGGCACCGGGAGGTCGTCGAGGCGTTCCTGTCCGCCGCGCGGGGCGGTGACCTCGGCGCGCTCCTCGACGTCCTCGCCCCCGATGTCGTCCGGCACGCGGACCCCGCCGTGCTGCCGCCCGGCGTTCCGGCCGAGCTGCGCGGGGCCCGGGCGGTCGCGGAGGGGACGGTGCTGCTGCGGCACCGGACGCGGTTCGCGGCCGTCGCCCTCGTCGACGGGGACGTGGGGATCGTGGTCGCGCCGGGGGGACGGTTGGTGCTGGCACTCCGGGTGAGGGTCGAGGGTGGGCGGGTCGCCGCGTATGAGGTGGTCGCGGGGCGGGAGGGGTTGCGGGGAGTCGAGGTGGGGGTGCTTGGGGTGGTGGGCTGAGGGGGGCGGGTTGGAGGGGTGGCGGCTTCGCGGCAGGAGGGGGACGGCTCGGCGAGCCGGCCGGCTCCTGCCACGAACCGCCCAGCCGGCCGGCCGCCTCCCGCTGACGAACCGCTCAGCCCAGCCGGCCCCCACCGCACTCAAGACCAGCTCAGCCCGACGGGCCCGCCGCCCTCCACGGAGTACCCGCTCAGCCCACCGCCTTGTCCGACACCGTGATCGCGCTCACCGGGCAGGCCCGTGCCGCCTCCTTGAGCATCGGGTCGTCGGTGTCCTCCTTGCCCGGCAGCACCGTGCTGTAGCCGTCGTCGTCCTGGGTGAAGACATTCGGGGCGGCCAGGGCGCACTGGCCCGCGCCGATGCAGATGTCCTTGTCGATGTGGATTTCGGTGTGCATGGAGCGCAGCCTCTTACCAGGTCACGGGGAGTTCCAGCATCCCCTGGATCGTGTCGCCGGGTTTGAAGGGGATCTCCTCCGCGGGGACGGCCAGGCTCAGCGTGGGCAGCCGCTCGAAGAGGCTGCGCAGGGCGATCTCCAGTTCGGCACGGGCGAGGTTCTGGCCGAGGCACTGGTGGATGCCGAAGCCGAACGAGACGTGATGGCGGGTGGGCCGGTGCCAGTCCAGGGTGTCCGGGGCGGTGTAGACGTCCTCGTCGCGGTTGATGACCGCGGCCGAGAAGATCACGCCCTCGCCGGCCCGGATCGTCGTGCCCTCCACGTCGATGTCCACGAGGGCCTGCCGCACCAGCCCGTCCACGATGGACAGGGACCGCATCAGCTCCTCGACCGCGTCGGGCAACAGGCCTGGATCGTCCCGGAGTTCGGCGAGCCGCTCGGGGTGGAGCAGCAGCGTGAAGGTGCCCAGGGAGATCATGTTGGCGGTCGTCTCGTGGCCCGCGACGAGGAGGATGATCGCGAGGGAGATCAACTCGTCGCGGTCCAGCGCCCCTTCGCTCAGCTGGTCCCGGACGAGGTCGTCCAGCACCCCCTCGCCCGGACTCTCCTGCTTGCGGTCGATCAACTCGCCCAGATACGCCTCCAGTTGATCGCGGGCGTCCTGACTGTCCTCGGGCTTCGGGCCGCGCAGCAGGCGCCGGGACTGGGCCTCGAAGAACTCGTGGTCGGCGTACGGGACGCCGAGCAGCGCGCAGATCACCATCGAGGGGACGGGCAGCGCGAACGCGGACACCAGGTCGGCGGTCGGACCCGCGGCGATCATCGTGTCGAGCAGTTCGTCGACGATCCGCTGGATGTCGGGCCGCATCGCCGTGGCGCGCTTGACGGTGAAGGCGGGGATCATCATCCGCCGCTTGACGCGGTGCTTGGGGTCGTTCTCGCCGAGCAGGGCGACCTTGCGGTTGCGGACCGCGGCGAACCGTTCGTTGATCGCGGGAAAGTCGGGCCGGCTGCGGTCGGAGGACAGCCGCTGGTCGGCGAGCAGTGCGCGGGCGGCGGTGTGCCCGGTGACGAGCCATGCCGGGCGGCCGTCGTAGAGCGTGATCCGGGTCAGGGGGCGGGCGCCGCGGAGGGGGTCGTAGCCGGCGGGCGGGTGGTAGGGGCAGGTGCGGTCCTGCGGGAAGGAGACGGGTTCGGGCTGGTCGGTCAGATCCGTCAGTTCCGTCAGATCCGTCATGGAAGACCTCGCAGACGAAGAGTGCGTCTTGCCGATCTTCATTAGATGCCCGAGGCACCTATAAGGCCACCTGAAGTTCGGCCAGATCGGTGGTACCTACAATCTGGCCGAACCTGATGACCCCGGCCGACTAGGCGATCACGGCCACGGGGTGGGCGAACGTCACCCTCCCGCGACCGGAGTCCCGCAGTCCGCCGGGGCGAAGGCCCGGGTCACGGCGAGGCTGTCCTCGTACACGTGATGACGGACGATCACGCCGTCCCGGACGGTGAGATGAAGAGCGAACCTGGCGTGATACGGCCGTCCGGTGGGCCTGGCGGTCAGCCGGATCTCGCCGAGAACCACCGCGTCCTCGCCGTCGACCAGGACGCGCTCGATCTCGGTGCCCACGTGTCCCGGCACATGGTGCGCGGCGAGCTCCCGGAAGTGGTCGGCGGCGTCGGCGCGGGTGGCGCGGTGCCGGATCCACGGGGTGGCGGGGCTGCCGTGCGCGTCCTCGGGCCAGTCGAGCCTCCAGTCGACGTGCTCGGCGTACAACTCGGCGACGCGCTCGGGCTCGGCGTGGCCGATCCGGTGCAGGAGGTCTGCTACGACGGTGCGCGTGGTCGGGGTCGTGGACATCGGGCGCTCTCCTTCGGCCGGTGATCGTGTGGGGTGCCGACTGTGCCGGAGAGAGTGTTCCGGTGCGATTACCTCCGAGGTAGTCACCCGGTGGAGGGGGCGTGGCCGAAGAGAGTCGCGGTATGGATGAATCACGCACCGGCTGGTGTTGAATCTGGGTGCGAGACAGCCGTAAAACGCGAGATGGGACGAATGCCATGCCTCTTGAGGGCGAGTACGAACCCAGCCCGGCGCAGTGGGTACGCGACCAGGTCGAGCTGTACGAGAGCTCGGGCGGTACCAAGGGGACGACGTTGAAGGACACCGGTCTGCCCGTCATCCTGCTGACGACGGTGGGCGCCAAGAGCGGGAAGCTCCGCAAGACCCCGCTGATGCGTGTCGAGCACGACGGGACTTACGCCGTCGTCGCCTCGCAGGGCGGCGCGCCGACACATCCGGTGTGGTACTTCAACGTCCAGGCCGACCCGCACGTCGAGCTTCAGGACGGACCGCGGAAGTGGGACCTGACCGCCCGCGAGGTCACCGGCGACGAGAAGGCCGCGTGGTGGGAGCGGGCGGTCGCCGCGTACCCCCCGTACGCCGAGTACCAGACGAAGACGGACCGCCAGATCCCCGTGTTCGTCCTCGAACCGGCCGCCGGGAGCTGAGTACCAGAGTCTGACCGGCCCGGAGAGATTTTCTTGTTTCCGGGGCGCATGAACCGGTGACCGTCGGGCATCCGACGTTCAGGCCCCGCCGCGCTCCCCCGTCGCGGCGGGGCTTTTCCGTGCTTCCTCGGCCGGCCGGTCGGTGATGTCCAGGAAGATCTCGCCGGCCTCGGACACGGCCTCGCCGAGCGACCGCTTGATGCGCACGGAGACCTCCTCGACCCGCTCGCTGTCCATCCCGGGGACCAGGTCGATCCGGGCGGCGACCATCGTCGAGTCGAGCCCCATCCGCATCGTGAACAGCGCCTCGACGCTGTCGATCTCGGGCTCGGCCGCCAGCAACTCGCGGATCCTGTCGCTCAGTTCGGGGTCGACGGCCTCACCGATGAGCTGGTCCCGGGCGTCACGGCCGAGGCGGTAGGCGACGTAGCCGAGCAGCACTCCGATCGCGATCGACGCGGACGCCTCCCACACCACCTGGCCGGTGATCATGTGCAGCGCCATGCCGACGATGGCGAGGGTCACGCCGACCACGGCCGTGCCGTCCTCCGCGACGACGGTCCGCAGCGCGGGGTCGCGCAGCGCGTCCATGCCACCGCCCTGGGCGCGCACCTGGTGCAGGGCCCGCAGCAGGGAGATCCCCTCCACGACCAGGGCGACGGCGAGCACGACCAGGCCCACGATGTAGCCGGTGGACGTCTCCTCGGCTCCGTTGCGCAGTGCCTCGACGCCCTGGAACACGGAGAAGCAGGCGCCCATGACGAAGATCCCGACGGCCGCGAGCAGCGACCAGAAGAACCGCTCCTTGCCGTAGCCGAAGGGGTGCCGCTGGTCGGCGGGGCGGCGGCTGCGGCGCAGGGCCGCGAGGAGGAAGACCTCGTTGAGGCTGTCGGCCACGGAGTGCGCGGCCTCGGAAAGCAGCGCGGGCGAGCCCGCGACCAGCCCGCCGACGGCCTTGGCGGCCGCGATCACCAGGTTGGCGGCGAGGGCTACGAGGACGGTGACGCGGGTCTTCCGGTCGGATTCGTGGTCGGCAGCTGTGTCGCTCATCTACGCCGACTGCCCCTGAAGGTGCTGCTCACACCCTCTACCGGAGGACCGGTTTCGATGACACCGTCGGGATGCCGACCGTCCCGACCCGTCAGCTCGTGCGCAGAAGGAGATCCCCGTGGCCAAGATCAAGAAGAAGAAACTCCCCCTCCTCTACCAGCCCGTCGGCCTCGTCCTGGGTCTGGTGAGCGGCGCCCTCGCCGGCCGTGCCTTCCGCGCCACGTGGAAGGCGATACGGCACGAGGACAACGCTCCCGACCCGCTGGACCGGGACCGCGGCTGGGCCGAGATCCTGATCGCCGCCGCGCTCCAGGGCGCCCTCTTCGCGGTGGCGCGCAGCGCGGCGGACCGCACCGGCGCGAAGGCCATCGAACGCTCGACCGGGGTCTGGCCGGCGAAGGACAAGGGCGGCCGGGAGTAAGGCGGTTGGGGCCGGGAGTGAGGCCGCTCAGACCTGGTCGGTGGCCGTCGGCGGTACCGGGCGGAGGGTGAAGGAGTGGCCGGCCGGGTCCGCGTACACGCGCTCCTCGTGCGGGCCCGGCATGTCCTTGGTCTCCAGCGGACGGCCGCCGAGTCCGATGATCCTGCGCTCGGCCTCGTCCATGTCCTCCACCAGGAAGTCCAGGTGGACCTGTTGGTTGTTCTCGGAGCGGGGCCAGCTCGGCGGGGTGGCGCTGAGGTCCCGGCGGAACGCCAGCCGGGTCCCGTCCGCACCCCTGATCTCCACCTGGTCCAGGGTGATGTCCGTCTGCTCGCCGTCCAGCAACTCCGTGTAGAACACGGCGAGTTTCTCCGGCTCGACCGCGTCGAGCACCACGAAGCTAGCGTTGACCAATGCCATGTGTCCTCCGAAGACTGGGGCGGGCAAGGGTCGAGTCCGGTTGCCTCGCCCCCAACGGATATCCCCGTTCCGCGAGTTGATGCCGAAGTCCGGAGTCGATCGACGAACGTGCAACAACCGCACGGCTTCCCTGGTTCGGGTGGGACGGGGGATGTAAGAGTGAGACGGGTGAAGCCCCGTATCGCCGTAGTGACCCTCGCCGTCTGCACCGCGCTCGCTCCGCTCAGCGGATGCGGCAGCGGTACCGGCGCCCATGAATCGACCCCGTCGTCCGGAGAACCGACGACGGCCGCCGCGAGCCGAACTCCCGCTCCCGGCAAGGGTTCCAAGGACCCCGACGACATCAACGGCGACGGTCACCGCGACCTCGTGGTGCCGATCGTCGTCGGCGAGGGCGCGACCGACGAACGGGTCGGTGTGGTCTACGGATCGGCCAAGGGCCTCGACCCGTCGACGCGCACGGTCTACGGCCGCGCCGACCTGGGCCTGCCCGAACCCGGCAGGCAACTCCTCGCCCCCAAGGGCTCGTTGTCCGCCGCCGACCTCACCACCGCCGACTTGGACGGCGACGGCTTCCCGGACTTCGTCACCACCGTCCAGGGCGCGATGACGTCGGACGGCAACGTCACCGCCCCGCGCACCCTCCCGTACACAGCGTGGGGCGGCCCGGGCGGACCGACGGGGAAGACCTCCGCCACACCGCTCCAACTCCCGCAGAGCGCGACGAAGTTGGGCGTCCGGTCCGTGGTGCGCGGCGACTTCGACGGCGACGGGCACCACGACCTCGCCGGGTTCGCGTACAACCAATCGTCCCTGGTGGTGATGTACGGCCCGTTCACCCGCTCGGGCTCCCCCGCCCGCACCGACACGAGCCTCCCCTGGGCGGACGGCGACCTCACCGCCGACGCCGTCGCCCCGACCGGCACGCCCCGCGCGACCTCGCTCCTGATGCACGCGGTGAGCGACGGCGAGCAGTCCGGCAACACGCTCTACACCGCCCACCGGGGTTCCCGACTGTCCTCCACCGGACGCCAGTTGAGGAGCGGCAACGCCCACGCGTTCGGCGACTTCGACGGCGACGGACAGCGCGATGTAGCCGTGGGCGACGACGGCAGCCGCAACGACGAGCCCGGCTACGAGACCGAGCCGGCCGACGTCGACGGTTCGCTCGCCGTCTATCCCGGCGCCGGCGGCGCACCGGTGACGTACCGGCTCCCCAAGGCACCGAAGTCCGCGCGCACCCAGTACGGGCCCGGTGGTTACGTGTCCGCCGACCCGGACGGGGACGGCCGCGACGGCATCCTCGTCGCCACGTACGAGGGCGCGACGCTCATCGACGGGACCCGGCGGACCACGGTCCTGCGCCACGGACCGGCCGCGGACGACGACAGGAAGATCCCGGCGAAGTGGCGGCACGCCCGGCCCGCGGGGGCCGCCGACTTCGACGGTGACGGCAAGGACGAACTGGTCCTGAACTGGGGTGCGGACGCGAGGTTCGGCACCTACGGCGAACGCGCCACGCGCTGGTGGATCACCGAGGGCACGACGACCGCGAACAAGGCGACGTTCACGACGACGGCCTTCGCCCCGCGCGCCTCGAAGACCCCGAGCTCCTCATAGCAACCGGGCTCAGTCCGCCACCAGCCACTCCCCGTCCCGCATCAGGTCCCGTCCCTTGAGCTCATTGGCCTCCCGCCAGGCCTGCACGCGCTGCGGGTGGATCCTGAAGTACAGGTAGGGCGTGGTGAGTTGGCGCGGATCGAAGCCGGTCTTCGAGGCGAAGATCTCTGCGTCCTCCTCGGGCAGGTCGTCCGGCGTCAGCATCACCACCGTGCCCTCGATCATCACGACGTCCCGGGTCGGCCCGACGCCGAGCCGGGCGACGCCGGTCGAGACGAGGTTGCGGCCGGTGGGACTCGCGGCCGGGGTGGCGAACAGCAGGGTCGTGCCGTCCCACACGAACGACAGCGGAACGAGATAGGGCGCTCCCCCGTCCTCGCCGGCCGTGGCGACCCAGGCGTCCTCATCGTGCTCCAGCCGACGGAGCGTGTCCTGCTTGCGCTGCTTCGCGGTGCGCGCGGGCTCATGAGTCATGACCCCAGTCTGCCGCTCAGCCCTCCGCCGCCGCACGGATCTCGGCGAGCCGCGCCGCCGCCGCGCCTAGCAGCAGATCCAGCGCGGCCGGGTAGGAACTGTGCCGCATGGTGGCGACAAGATGCCGGGCCGTCGCCGCGATGTGCGGATGCGTGTCGGCGGGCAGCCGCGCGTACGTCGCCTGCCATACGGCCGCCTCCGCCTCGCGGGCGGACTTCGGCATCGCCGTGTTGGCGGAGTCGAGGGCACCGAAGGCGAGGGCCTGGTCGACGTAGGCGTGATAGATCCGCACCGCCTCGACATCGGGGAACCCGGCCCCGCGCAGCACCCCGAGGATCGCCTCCACGGCCTGGATCTCGTACACCCGCCCGGTCACCCGGTACGCGCTGAGCACCGCCGCCCTCGGATGCGCGAGCGCGCCCGCGTGCATGCGCAGCCCCAGTTCCCGCAGGTCGGCCCGCCAGTCGCCGCTGGGCCGCCAGGTGCGCAGCGTCCGCCCGATCAGCTCGTCCGCGACGGCCAGCATCAGGTCGTCGGTGTGCCGGAAGTACCGGTACAGGGAGCTGGGATCGGCGCCGAGAGCGCGCCCGAGCCGCCGCACGGACAGGGCATCGGCCCCATGCTCCTCGATCAGCCTCAGCGCAGTCTCGACGATCAGCTCCTCGGACAGGACGACGCCCTGTTTGGTGGGGCGCCTGCGCTGCCGGGCGGCGGCCGGGACGACACGCTCGCTCATTCGGCACCTCCTCGATGGTCCGTCCGGGTGCTCGCACCTTACGACAACACCGTTGACCTGTTAAGTGCGCGGGCAGTTTCATGTGCGTTCACCGGGGCCGTCCGGGCCCCCCGGTGCGAGCGGAGAGCACGCCATGAACGACACGCCACCCCCGTCGGGGCCCGCACTGCGCAAGTCCCTCGGTCTGCTGGACGGCGTCGCCATCGCCGCGTCCAGCACGGCCGCGACCACCAGCATCGGCATCGGTCTGGGTGTGACGGCCGGGGTGGTCGGGCTGCATCTGCCGGCCATCATGCTGCTCGCGTTCCTGCCGATCCTGGGTATCGCGGGCGCCTACTCCCGGCTGAACAAGGTGGAGCCGAACGCGGGCAACGGCTATGTGTGGGTGGGCCGTTCACTCACTCCCTGGCTGGGCTTCCTGGTCGGCTGGGTGAACATCGTCGCCACGATCGCCTTCCTCGCGTACACCACGGCGGTCACCGGCTCGGCGATGATCCAGCTGGCCGGAGAGGCCGGAGTCCACCACGCAGCCGGCCTCACCCTCGACCCGGGCTCGACGGCCCAGACCACAGCCGTGGGCATCGTGATCCTGATCGCCGTCACCCTCACCGCCGTCACCGGCGTCCGCACCGCCGCCCGCCTCCAGACCGGACTGCTGATCTTCGAGTACGTCGTCCTGCTCGGCTTCTGCGGCTACGGCATCGTCACCGGCCCGCACGCCTTCAGCCTGAGCTGGTTCGACCCGTTCGCGATCCCCTCGGCGTCCGCGCTCGCACAGGGCCTGCTGCTGTCGGTGTTCTGCTACTGGGGATTCGAGGCCGCGTTCACCGTGAACGAGGAGGTCCGCGACCCACGCGACGCGTCCCGGGCCGGACTGATCACCCTGGTGACGATGCTGGGCCTGTTCCTGCTCGGCTCGATCGCCTTCCAACGGGTGCTGTCCCAGGACGAGTTGGCGGGCCACGGCGCCCAGGGCCTGGCGTACTTCGGCGACCGCCTCGCCTCCCAGCCGCTGGCCGCACTCCCCCTGGTAGCGCTGATGTTCTCAGCGGTCGCCTCCCTCCAGGCGGGCGTGATCCCCACGGCCCGAGGCATGTTCGCGATGAGCCGCGACCGCACCCTCGGCCCGGTCTGGGGCAAGGTCAGCGCCCGCTACGGCACTCCGGCCCTCGGCACCCTCCTGATCGGCGCGCTGGCGACGGCGGTCGCGGCACTGGCCCTGGTGATCCCCCGCCTGGCCGACATGATCATGGCCACGGTGAACGCGGTGGGAATCGTCGTAGCGCTCTCCTACGCCCTGACCGCACTGGCCGCAGCCGTCCGCTTCCGTTCGCTCCTCCAGGAGGACTGGCGGCAGGGCATACGCGCGGTCGTCCTGCCCACGCTGAGCGCCATCTCCCTTCTGGCACTGGGCGGTTACCTCGGCTGGTCCTTCTACACCTCCACCGATCACCTCGAAGTCAGCGCGGACAACGGCTGGTTCCTGCTGCTCACCCCGCTGGCGATGATCGCGTCCGGATTCCTGGCCGCCGCGTGGGCCAAGTGGGTGCGCAGATCGCCGTACTTCCACTCCGGCCGAGGCACCGACGCCGACGCGCCGCAGCTTCTCGCCACCTCCCGATAACCCCGCAAGGATACGAACCATGCACGCAGACCTCCTCTTCACCAACGGCCCTGTCCTCACCCCCGAGGGCCGCACCGCGACCGCCGTGGCCGTCACCGGCGACCGGATCACCGCCGTGGGCCGTGCCGAGGTGCACGAGCTCGCCGGGCCGCACACCCAAGTCGTCGATCTGGCGGGGCGGTTGCTGCTGCCCGGGTTCCAGGACGCGCATGTGCATCCGGTGCCGGCGGGGCTGGAGCTGACCCAGTGCGATCTGACGCGGGCCAAGACGGCCAAGGACACGATCGCCGCCGTACGGGCCTACGCCGACGCGCATCCCGAGCGGGAGTGGATCACCGGGGGCGGGTGGTCGATGGAGGCGTTCGAGGGGGGTACGCCGACGAAGGAGCTGCTGGACTCGGCGGTACCGGACCGCCCGGTGTATCTGCCCAACCGGGACCATCACGGCGCCTGGGTGAACAGCCGGGCCCTCCAACTCGCGGGCATCACCAGGGACATGCCCGACCCGGTGGACGGCCGGATCGAGCGGGACGCGTCGGGCGAACCGGCCGGGACGCTCCAGGAAGGCGCGCTGCAACTGGTCGGCCGCCTCACACCACCCGCCACCCAGGCCGACCGCCTCGCCGCACTGCTGCACGCCCAACGGCACCTCCACGCGCTCGGCATCACGGCCTGGCAGGACGCGCTGGTCGGGGAGTTCCTGGGGATGGACGACCCGTCGGACGCGTATCTCGCGGCCGCCCGGGACGGCTCGCTCACCGCACGGGTCGTGGGCGCGCTGTGGTGGGACCGGGAGCGCGGCGCCGAGCAGATCCCCGAACTCGTCGAGCGGCGGGCCCGGTTGAGCCACGGCCGGTTCCGCGCGAGCAGCGTGAAGCTGATGCTGGACGGGGTCGCCGAGACCGGCACGGCCGCGCTGCTCGACCCGTACCTCGACAAGTGCGGCTGCGCGACGGCCAATCGGGGCACCAGCTTCATCGACCCGGACCAACTGCCCAAGTACGTGACGGAGTTGGACGCGCTCGGCTTCCAGTGCCACTTCCACGCGCTGGGCGACCGGGCCGTACGAGATGCTCTGGACGCGGTCGAGGCGGCGCGGGCCGCGAACGGGTCGAGCGACACCCGACCGCACCTCGCGCACCTCCAGGTGGTGCACCCGGACGACGTGGCGCGCTTCGCACACCTCGGCGCGGTGGCGAACATCCAACCGCTCTGGGCCGCGCACGAACCGCAGATGGACGAGCTGACGATTCCGTTCCTCGGGCCCGGGCGGGCCTTGTGGCAGTACCCGTTCGGGGCGCTGCTGCGTTCCGGAGCCACCCTGGCAGCGGGCAGCGACTGGCCGGTGAGCAGCCCCGACCCGCTCCAGGGCATCCATGTCGCGGTGAACCGGGTCGAACCCGGCGGCGCGGGACCGGTGTTCCTGCCAGGCGAGCGCCTCGACCTGGCGACGGCCATCACGGCGTACACCGCGGGTTCGGCGTACGCGAACCACCTGGACGACACAGGCCGAATCGCGGCAGGGGCGCTGGCGGATCTGGTGGTCCTGGACCGCGACCCGTTCGCCGCTCCGCCGGAGGAGATCGCGGAGACGCAGGTAGCGCTTACTTATGTGGGAGGGACGGGAGTCTACGCAGCCCAGGAGGCGTGAACAGTAACGGGGATCACGATCGCGGCGCGGCGTAGATCATCTAGGCTCTGGGCAGCCTCGTAACCGCTGGTGTGACCAACTTTCGTACCACACAGCGCAGTTCGAGGGTGCGGGCGGTCGAACGGACCGTCCGCTCGCGGTGGGGGGACTCAGTGTTCCGTCTCCCGAAAGGAAGCGCATGCCTCAGGACGTCACCTTCGACCTCCCCTTCGACACTCCCGTCAGCGAGCACCTGGAGTACGCCCGTGCCCGCCATCTGCGCTGGATCTGGGACATGGGCCTGGTGCGCAGCCAGGCCGGGTTCGAGGAGTACCGGTCGTGGGATCTCCCGCAGGCCGCGGCCCGCACCTATCCGCACGCGTCGGCCGCGGACATGGTCGTCCTGATGAACTGGTTCTCGCTGGCGTTCCTCTTCGACGACCAGTTCGACGCGGGTCGGCCCGACCGTGCCGACCGAATACTGGAAGTGGCACGGGAGTTGATCGTCACGCCGTTGCGTCCGGCGGGCAGCAGGCCCCGCGTGGTCTGCCCGATCACGGTGGCCTGGGCACAGGTGTGGGACAGTCTCTCGGATGGCATGTCCCTGACCTGGCGGACCCGGTTCGCCGCGTCCTGGGGCCGGTTCCTGGTGGCGCACTGCGAGGAGGTCGACCTGGCGGCCCGGGGCATCGCGGGCACGCTGGACCTCGACGAATACACGGAGTTCCGCCGCCGTACGGTCGGCATCCACCACAGCATCGACGCCGGCGAACGCAGCCGGGGCTTCGAGGTGCCGGCTCAGGTCCAGGCCCACCCGCTGATGGAACGCATGCGTGACCTCGCCGCCGACACCATCGGCTTCATGAACGACATCCACTCCTTCGAACGCGAACGCCGCCGGGGCGACGGCCACAACCTGATAGCCGTCCTCCACCGCGACCGCGGCCTGTCCTGGGAAGCGGCGGCGGACGAGGCGTACCGCATGACGAACGCCCGCCTCACCGAGTACCTCGACCTGGAAGCCCAAGTCCCCCAGATGTGCGACGAGTTGGCCCTGAACGAGGACGAACGCCGCCGCGTCCACCAGGGCGTGGAGGCCATCCAGCACTGGATCAACGGCAACTACGAGTGGGCACTGGTGTCGGGCAGGTACACGGCAGCCAAGGAAGGCCCAGCGGTGAAGGGTTCGGTGGACGACCTGCTGGCAGTGTGAGACAGGGGCGAGCTGCCCGGCCAGGGCTCTTGTCGGCCGTCTGATCCGAGGGGCGCGCTGCCTGCCAAGGGCTAGGGCAGCGCGCCCGTCTGTTAGGGGCGCGGGGAACTGCGCGACCAGCCCCCACGCACCCGCAGACGATGCGCTACCGGCTACACCGCGAACTCAACCGGCAGCCGGTCCAATCGAGACTCCCACGTGGACGCCGTAGAAGTCAGCTCCTCCACAGCCACCCCCAACCGCAACCCCGGCAACCGATGCAGCAACACATCGACGCCGACCTCAAGAATCGCCTGCCCGATACTCTGCCCCGGACACTCGTGCGGCCCCGAACTGAACGCCAGATGCGAATGGTTCCCCTGCACAGAAACCCCCGCATCGGGCCGAACCTCCGGATCACCGTTCCCCGCAGCGAGCCCCAGGACGAGCAGATCCCCCTCCTCGATCCGATGCCCCCCGAGCTCAAGATCCGCCGTGGCGAACCGCCCCGGCAGAACGGCCAACGGCGGGGTGTCCCACATGACTTCCTCGACGACCGCCGAGACGGTCAACTGCCCGCTCACCAGCCCGGACAGCCGAGACGCATCCGTGAGAATCCGCTGCAACACCCGAGCCAACAGATTGCTGGTAGTGGTGTGCGCGGCGATCAGCACCAGCCGCAGATGCATGACGACCTCTTCCGCATCGAGCCCCGCCGGATGCTGAAGAAGCGCGGTGGTGAAGTCTGAACCCGGCTCGGCCCGCTTGCGCTCGGCGAGTTCACCAAGGATCTCGATGATGCGGTCGTTGTGCAGCAGGGCGTCCTCCCCACCCTTGAGGACCTGCGCACTGGACTCGACAAGCCGATTCCCGTCCCCCGCAGGAAGCCCCAGGATCCGGGTGAGGACGAGCATCGGCAGATACTCGGCGTAATCCGCCACCAGATCGGCCCGGCCGGCATCCGCGAACGCGTCGATCTGCTTGTTGGCGAAGTACGTCGCGTGCCGCCGGACACCCCGCCCGGCCGCGGCCAACAGCCCGTCGGTCACCGCGCCCCGCAGCCGGCGGTGCGGCTCCCCGTCCTGGGAGACACAGTCCGGCCGCCACCCCACCATCGGCATGATCGGCGAGGTCTCCGCGACCCGCCCCTCCCGCCAGTCCCGCCAGATCCGCGCGTCCCGGGAGAACTGCCGGGGACTGTCCAGCACCCGCCGGTTGTCGCGGTACCCGAGCACGAGCCAGGCGGGCACGTCCCCTTCGAGCAACACCGGTGCCACAGAACCGTGTTGCTCGCGCAGCCGCTCGTAGATGCCACGCGGATCGGTCGCCGCGTCCGGCCCGTACAGCCGGGTGAGGTCCTCACCCGGGCCGTGAGCGACTGGGCAGCCCCTCGGAGCATCGGGGCCGTTTAACGTCTGGTCGGTCATCGGGGCTCCAGTGCGACGACGGCCGAGCGGTCCTTCAAGTGCCGTATCAGCGCGACCAGCACGTCACGGCTGGAGTGGCGGTCGCGGGCGTCGCAGGCCACGACGGGGATGTCCGGGGAGATGTCCAGGGCGTCCCGGATCTCGTCGACCGGATGCTCCGGGGAGTCGGGGAAGACGTTCAACGCGATGACGAACGGGACGTCCTGCCGCTCCATCTCCTCGATGGCCCGGAAACTGGAGGCGAGGCGGCGGGTGTCGACGAGGACCACCGCGCCGAGCGCGCCCTTGAAAAGACCGTTCCACAGGAACCAGAACCGCTCCTGGCCCGGCGTCCCGAACAGGTAGAGGACCAGCTCGTCGTTGAGGTGGATCTTGCCGAAGTCGAGGCTGACGGTGGTCTCCGTCTTGTCGGCCACCCCGATGAGGTGGTCGTCGCCGGCGCTGGCCTCGGTGAGGGTCTCCTCGGTGGTGAGCGGCTTGATGTCGCTGACCGAGCGGACCATCGTGGTCTTCCCGGTGCCGAAACCGCCGGCGATCATCACCTTCACCGAGCGAGTCCCGTCACCGGTCGGGGAGCCGGGATGGTCAAAGCCTTTGAAGTCCACTGAGTACCTCCTCAAGGAGCGCGAGGTCGGGCCCGCGGCCGGCGTCGTGCGCCGGGATGGGGTCACGGGCTTCGACGCGGTCTGCCTCCAGCAGATCCGCCAGCAGCACCGCGAGAATGTTGAAGGGCAGTCCGAGGTGGGCGCCGAGTTCGGCCACCGACAGCGGCTCGCGGCAGCGCCGGAGGATCTCCTCGTGCTCGTGCTGCATGCCCGGCACGGGTGCGGCGCGGGAGACGATGAGGGTCGCCACGTCGAGGCTCGACGCCGAACCGCCCGGTCCGCTGCGCCCCCCGGTGAGGACGTAGTAACGCTCCAGACCGGAGGGGTCGATGGGCCGGCGGGGAGCACTCATCCAGAGTGCTCCTCCAGGCGCGCGGTGGTGCCGAGGAGTTCACCCATCCTGCGGGCCAGGTCCCGCATCTGGTGTCCGAGCAGGCCCTGGTCGAGGCCCTCCCGGGCCAGTACGCCGAGATACGTCTCCACACCCGCCCGGACGACGAAGAGGTGGCCGCCGTCGACCTCGATCATCGCCAGCCGCAACTGCCCCGCGTACTTGGGGAATTGCTCCGCGACCGGCTGGGCCAGCGCCTGCAGGCCGGCCACCACGGCCGCGAAGCGGTCCACGTCGTCGGGGTCCTCCGCGCCGAACGACGTGATCGCCTTGCCGTCGCTGGAGGCCACGAGGGCGAAGCGGATCTCCGGGATGCTCTCCACCAGATCGCGGAGCGCCCAGCTCACGTCGGTTCCCTGTTGCGTCATGTGGACTCGTCGCTCTCTTCAGTGCTGTGCTCGGTGAACTCGCGGCCTGCGGACGCCGGTTCCTCCCCCGGCGCCTCCCGTCCGGCCGTGGCGAAGGCCGCCAGGCCGGTGAAGGAGGCGTCGGGCGGTACGGCGGAGACAGCCATCTCCCCGGTCCGCCCGGCCGGTTGGGGCCGCGCCGTCTCGCCGCGCTTGCTACGGCGCCTGGGCAGCCCGCCGGGTGTGGTGTCCGCAGCCTCGGTGGTCTCGGCCGGGGTCCCGTCGTCCGGGACACGTGTCAGCGCGGCTTTCGCGGCGGCCTGGAACGAGGGGGTGCCGGTGACGGCGGACGCGGGCAGCCGGCTGAAGTACTTGTGCGGGACCACGACGACGACCGAGGTGCCGAGCCAGGGCGAGTCCGCGAAGGTGACGCGGATGCCGTAGCGGCGGGCGAGGGTGCCGACGACGCGGAGGCCGATGCTGGCGTCCTCGGAGACTCCGCCGAGTCCGGGGCCCGCGCCGGTGCCGGCGAGGGCGTGCTCGGCCTCGCGCTTGGACTCCTCGCTCAGGCCCTTGCCGGAGTCCTGGATCTCGATGCCGACGCCGTTGGGCACCTCCTTGCCGGAGACGATGACCGGCTCGGTGGGCGGCGAGTAGCGGGCCGCGTTGTCCAGGAGGTGGGCGAAGATCAGCGTGAGGTGGTCCACCAGCCCGCCGTCGACGCCGAGTTCGGGCAGCTGGCGTACGTCGACGCGGTGGAAGTCCTTGATCCGGCCGATGCCGCCGCGCACCACGCTGAGCAGGCGCTGCGGTTCCTGCCACTGCCGGCCGGGCCGGTCCGAGCCGCCGAGCACACCGACGCTCGCGGCGAGACAGTCGGCGGGGCCGATCTCCTGGTCCAGCTCCATCAGACCGCTGGCGACGGCGGGCAACCGCCCGTGCTCGCCCTGGAGTTCGTGCAGTCGGCCGCGCAGCTTGCTGGTCAGGACGTGGATGCGGTTGCCGATGCTGATGACGGCCTGCTCGGCGGAGGTGGAGCGGTTGAACTCCTCCTCGACGCCGATGAGCGAGGTCCGCAGCACCTTGCGCAGTTCGGCCTGGAGCTCGGCGCTGACCTTCGCGCACTGGTTCGCGGCCGGCAGCAGGTCGTCGATGGCGTCACCGGCACGCAACTGCGCGAGCGCCTCGGGGAGTTGCTCGTCGGCGAGGCGGGCCACGGCGGCGAGCTGGTGGGCCAGCTGCTCCTGCCAGACCTCGGCCTGGTCGGCGAGCTGCGCCTCGTAGGACGCGGCCTGCTGGGTCAGCCGCTCCTCGAACGCCCGTGCCTGCTCGGCGAGTTGGGCCTCATAGGCGCCGGAGGTGTCGGCGAGCCGGGTCTCGTAGACACCGGCGTGTTCGGTCAGCTGCGCCTCCAGCGTGGCGCGTTCGGTACTGAACTTCCGCTCCAGGCCCGCCACATGCTGCTGCCACTGCTGGGAGTGCTCGGCCTGCGCGGTGCGGAAACCGCTTTCGGAACGGCACAGTCGAGCCTGGCTCCGGACGAGCAGTCGTACGCACACGGCACTGGCCACCGTGGCCGCCGCTCCGGCCGCGGTCGCGGCTATTCGCTCCGGACTCATGAACGTGGCGGCGACGGTCCCGCCCCCCAAGGCCAGCGGCATCAGCCACCAGCCGTACCAGGCGACAGGTGCCCGCGCCGCCGGTGGCGGAGTGGCGAGTTCCATCTGCATCCTTCGAAGCGACACGAACGTACAGGGGGGTGCGAGGACAGACCGCACTCAGGAGGACGCACCACGAGCCGACCGGTCACGATCACGTCAACTCGCTGCGCCGCAGGGGAGCTTATCGGGTTTGAACGGTAAAAGATCAACCTCGAGGTGGTGCGGAAGTGAGGGTTCCGTCACGCTCCGAGAAGTCTGAACATGGACAGGTGTCCAGTTATAGTAGACACCCGCCCAAGAAGGCGATCCAAGAGGACGAGGAGTCGATCGATCATGGAAACGCTCGCGAACGTGCTGGTCGGACTGGTGGCCGCGCTGCATCTGTACATCCTGGTGCTCGAAATGTTCCTGTGGGAGAAGAAGCCCGGGCGCGGTCTGCACGGCTTCGACCCCGAGATGGCCAGAGCCACCGCACCGCTCGCCGCCAACCAGGGCCTGTACAACGGCTTCCTCGCCGCGGGTCTGGTCTGGGGCCTGATCGCCGCCGACCCGACCGGCTTCCGCGCCCAGGTCTTCTTCCTCAGCTGCGTCGTGATCGCGGGCGTCTACGGCACGGTGACGGCGAACCGGCGCATCCTGTTCGCCCAGGCGCTCCCCGGCGCGGTGGCCCTGGCCGCCGTGCTGATCGCCCGGTGAACCGCGCCGAGCCCGAGGACCGGCGGGCCGCCCGCACCCGGGCACGGCTGCGCCAGGCCCTCCTCGACGAGTGCGCCGAACACCCCCTGGAAGAGGTCGGCGTCGCCGCCCTGGCACGCCGGGCGGGGGTCGGCCGGGCAACCTTCTACGTCCACTACGACGGCCTGGAAGCGCTTGCCGTCGACGCCTGCGCGGACGTCGTACGGGAGGCCGTGGAGGCACTGCACGCGTGGCGCGGCCGGCCCGACCCGGTGCACGCGCCGCCCGCGCTGCCGGAGTTCTTCGCGGGCCTGCTTCCCCACGCGGCCCTGTACCGCGCCCTGTTGAGCCCGGGCGGCGGCGGTCCGCTCGGCCGGGTGCTGCACCGGGACCTGCGCGCCTACAGCCTCCGCGAGCGCGAACTCGCGGGCGCGGCGGACGCCCCGCTGGTCGCCTCGGCCGTCGCCGGGACCTTCGGCGGGGTCCTCGCGGACTGGCTGCACGGGGAGTTGGAGGGCACGCCGGAGGAAATCGCCGACCAGGTATGGCAGTTGCTGGTCGCGCTGCACATGAGCAGGTGACGGGCACTCAGAGGCAGCCTTCGCCCTTCTTGACCGCGGGCCACGCCTCCACACCGTCCGGCGTGCGCACGTACGCCTTCGAAGCGTCGGCCGTGAGCCACAACTGCCAGTCCTGGTACCGGTATCCGGTGTCGCGGGCACTCGCCGGCATCCGGACGTCACCGTCGTAGGGGGCGGTGAGCATCTGGGGCGGGAGCACCCCGTCCGGATCGCGGGCGTACAGCCTGCCCTTCTCGCCGTCGCCGGTCTGCAGGAAGTGCGCCTTCTGCCAGTCGCAGTGCGCGGCGCCGACCGAACTGCTCACCACCGTGGTCGCCACCCGCTTGCCGTCCCTGTCGGTCCAGATCTCGTAGCCGTGCGCTGTGGTGAAGCTCGCCGGGAGTTCGGCCGGGTCGCAGGAGGCGCTGGTCTCCGGGCCCCAACCCGGCCTGTTCTTACGGTCCTTGGCGACGATGACGGCTACCTTCGTCCGGCCGCCGACGTCGTAGGAGAACAGGACGCGACCGTCCGCCTCGCGCTCGACGCGATAGCCCGTGCGCGGCACGTCCGGCTGCTCGATGTCGAAGTACGTCCGCAGGCCGCCCTCGGGTGTTTTCCCGCCGTCGCCCTTGCTCCATGTCTCGGCGCCGCCGCCCGCGTACATGGCGCCGTCGCACTCCAACGCCCGCCCTGCGGCGCCCGATTCGTCGGACGCGGTGGCCGGTACGTACAGCGGTCCGGCGTAGGGCGTGGCCGGCGGGGTGCCCGCGACCACGACGTCCTTCCCGTCCTCGGTGCCGCATCCCACCGCCGTCACGGCCACCAGCACGGCGAGCCCTGCGAGTCCTCTGCGCATGCCTTACCCCCTCGCGTCTTGTTCCTACGACGCGCGGGCGGGCCGAAACGTTGGGGTTCAGCGCGTTGTCTGGAACGTACGCCGGTACGCCTGCGGGGAGACCCCGATCGCCGCGTGCAGGTGCTGCCGCAGGGACGCGCCCGTGGCGAAGCCGACGCGGCCGGCGATCTGGTCGACCGAGAGGTCGCTGGCCTCCAGGAGGTCGCGGGCGCGGGTGACCCGCTGTTGGATCAGCCAGCGGCCGGGGCTGAGGCCCACCTCGTCGTTGAAGCGGCGGGCGAAGGTGCGCAGGCTCATGCCGGCGTGCCGGGCGAGGTCGGTCAGGGCGAGGGGCTCGTCGAGGCGGGTGAGGGCCCAGTCGCGGGTGGCGGCCGTGCTGGTGACCCCGGCGTCCGGCACCGGCTGCTGGATGTACTGGGCCTGGCCGCCGTCGCGGAACGGCGGGACGACACAGCTGCGGGCGACCGCGTTGGCGAGTTCGCTGCCGTGGTCCGTGCGCACGATGTGCAGGCAGATGTCGACTCCGGAGGCCGCGCCGGCGGAGGTGAGGATGCGGCCGTCCTGGACGAAGAGCACGTCCGGGTCGAGGTCGACCTGCGGATACAGGGCCCGGAAGCGGTCGACGACCTGCCAGTGGGTGGTGGCGCGGCGGCCGTCGAGGAGACCGGCGGCGGCGAGCACGAAGGCGGCCGTGCAGATCGAGACGATCCGCGCGTCCGGGCGGATCCGGGCGAGGGCGGCGGCGATCTCGTCGGGCAGCCCGGTGGGGATGCGCGGGGTCGCCATGGAGGCGACCACGACCGTGTCCGCCGTTTCGAGGATCTCGGGGCCGTGCTCCACCGCGACCGAGAAGTCGGCGTTCGTGCGCACCGGGCGGCCGTCGACCGTGCAGGTCAGCACCTCGTAGTGGCCGTCGGCCGCGCCGAAGATACGGCTGGGGATGCCCAGCTCGAAGGGGTAGACGCCGTCGAGCGCCAGGACCACGACCCGTTCCACATGCTGCATGGCACGATTCTATCGAAGGTTGGCCATCGTGCCATTTCCTTGTCGTGCGGGACCCGGCAGGCTGACTGACCATGAGCACTGTGAACACCATGCGCGTCATCACGCAGAACACCCTCGGCGGTCCCGAGGTCCTGGAAGAAGTACAGGTCGAGCGGCCCGCGCCGCGTGCCAACGAGATCCTGATCAAGGTGCGGGCCGCCGGGGTCAACCCCACCGACTGGAAGCACCGGGCCACCGGCGGCTTCCTCGGCGAGCCGCCGTTCACCCTCGGCTGGGACGTCTCCGGCGTCGTCGAGGCGGTCGGCGTCGGCGTCGCCCGGTTCGCGCCCGGCGACGAGGTCTTCGGGATGCTGTCCTATCCGTGGGGCCACGGCTCGCACGCCGAGTACGTCGCCGCCCCGGCCCGCGCCTTCGTCCACAAGCCGGCCGGGATCGACCACGTCCAGGCGGGCGCGCTCCCCCTGGTCTCGCTGACCGCCTGGCAGGCACTCGTCGAGAACGCCGAACTCCAGCCCGGGCAGCGGGTGTTGATCCACGCGGCGGCCGGCGGGGTCGGGCACGTGGCGGTACAGATCGCCAAGGCGCGCGGCGCCTACGTCATCGGCACGGCGAGCGCGGCCAAGCACGACTTCCTGCGCGAACTCGGCGTCGACGAGGCGATCGACTACCGGGAGACCGACTTCGCCGAGGCCGTCAAGGACGTCGACGTCGTCCTGGACATGCTCGGCGGCGAGACCGCGCTCAAGTCGCTGCTGGTGCTGCGTCCGGGCGGGATCGTGGTCTCCATCGTGCCGATGGGCAAGCCGGACTTCTACGAGGAGGCCGAGCGGCTCGGTGTACGGGCGGTCCGGATGCTCGTCGACGCCGACCGCGCCGACATGGAGTCCATCGCGGACCTCGTCGAGACGGGCAAACTGCGCGCGACGGTCGCCAGGACGTTCCCGCTGGCCGATGCCGCCGAGGCACACGCGCTCGGCGCCACCGGCCGCACCGCGGGCAAGCTGGTGCTGACGGTCGACTGAGTCGAAGGGGCAACACGGGTTGGCGAGCCGGGAGTTGAGCACGGGCCGGTGGTCAGACGGTGAGTACCGGCCGGTGAGCCAGTAGGCCAGTTCCGGCCCGTGGGTCAGAAGGTGAGCACCGGCTTGATCGCCTTGCCCGCGCTCATGTCCCGCACCGCCTGGTCGATGTCCGCGAACGGATACGTCGTGATCAGGCGGTGCAGCGGCAGCCGCCCCTCCTTCACCAGGCGCACCAGCGCCGGGATGAAGCTCTGCGTCTCGCTGTCGCCGAGGGTGAGGCCCACGATCCGCTTCCCGGGGATCAACCCGTTGACGTCCAGGGCGACTTCACTGCCGAACGGCGGCGCCCCTACGACGACCAGGGTGCCCCGGGCGGCGAGCGCGTCGGCGCCCTGGCGGAGGACGCCGACGTTGCCGGTCGTCTCGACGATGCCGTCAGCTCCCTGCCCGTCGGTCAGTACCGCGAGGGTCTCACCGAGGTCGGCCTCGCCCGCGTTGACGGTGTGGGTGGCGCCCAACTCCTTTGCCAGTGACAGGCGTTCGCCGACGCGGTCGACGGCGATGATCCGGGTGGCCGGGGTGAGCGCGGCCGCCATCACAGCGGACAGGCCGACGGCTCCGGCGCCGAGTACCACGATCGTGTCGCCGAGCCGGGGCTTGAGGACGTTCCAGACGGCGCCGACCCCGGTCTGAACTCCGCAGCCCAGTGGGGCGATCGACGCCAGCGGCACGTCCGGGTCGACCCTCACCAGGCTGCGCTCGTCGACCAACGCCCGCTCGGCGAACGAGGATTGGCCGAAGAAGTGCCCGCCGAGGGGTTCGCCGTCACGGCTGATGGTGCTGCTGCCGTCGGCACGGCGACCGCCGATGAGGTTCAGCGGCAGCCAGGTCGCGCAGTAGGCGGGGTGCCCGCCCTGGCAGTTGCGGCAGTCGCCGCAGGACGTGAAGGACAGGACGACGTGGTCGCCGGGTGCGACCCCGGTGAAGGCGGAGCCGACCTCCTCGACGACACCGGCGCCCTCGTGACCGAGAACTCCGGGGAGCGGGAAGGGCAGTCCGCCGCTCGCCACTCCAAGGTCGGTGTGGCACAGGCCTGTTGCGACGACCCGGACAAGCGCCTCGTGCGGACCCGGCTCGGCCAACTCGACTGTGCCGAGGGTGAACGGTGCGCCGCCCGACTCGACGACGGCCGCGCGCGTGGTGGTGGACATCGTACGAACTCCTAGGTGGGAGAGGTCAGTCGAGGGAGACGACGACGGACTTGGTCCGGGTGTACGCGGCGAGGCCCTCGGGGCCGTACTCGCGGCCGAAGCCGGAGTCCTTGACGCCGCCGAAGGGGACGTTCGGGTCGAGCATCGCCCAGTCGTTGATCCAGACGATGCCTGCCTGGAGGCGGTCGGCGATGCGGTGGGCGCGGGCGAGGTTGCCGGTCTGGATGCCCGAAGCCAGGCCGTAGGGCGTGGAGTTGGCGAGTGCGACGGCCTCGTCCTCGGTGTCGAAGGGCTGCACGGTGAGGACCGGGCCGAAGATCTCCTCCTGGACGACCCGGGAGTCGTTGGCGAGGTCGGCGATGACGGTGGGCTTGTAGTAGTAGCCCCCGTCCAGGTCGAGCCGTTCGCCGCCGCAGACGATGCGGGCGCCTTCCTTGCGGGCGAGGTCGACGTACTCCTCGACCTTCCTGAGGTGCCTCTCCCCCGCCATCGGTCCCACGACGGTCTCGGGCAGCCGGGGGTCGCCGAGCGGTACGCCGGGGACTGCGTCGGCGAGGATGTTGAGAAGGGTGCTGTAGACCGGGCGTGCGACCAGCAGGCGGGGGCCGCCCATGCAGAACTGGCCGGTGTTGAAGACGAATCCCTTGATGACCGCGCCGACGGCCTTCTCCAGGTCGGCGTCCTCGAAGACGAGGTGGGCCGCGTTGCCGCCGAGTTCCATGGTCACGGGCGTGAGGTTCTCGCCGGCGACGCTCGCGGCGTGCCGGCCGACGGCGGTGGAGCCGGTGAAGGCGATCTTGTCGACGCCGGTGTGCCGCAGCAGGGCCTCGCCGGCGACCGGGCCCGTACCCGTGACGACGTTGACGACACCGTCCGGGACGCCGGCCCGCTGGAGCAGTCCGGCCATGTAGAGGGCGCTGAGCGGGGTCTCGTCGGCGGGCTTGTGGACCACGGTGTTGCCGGCCGCGAGGGCGGGGGCGAGTTTCGAACCGGCCAGAATCAGCGGGAAGTTGAAGGGGGTGATCGCGGCGACCACGCCGAGCGGCTCGCGCTTGGTGTAGGCGAGCGCGTTGAGGGGGGTGTCACGGGTGGCGCCGTCCAGGGAGTACGCGAGGGCGGCGTAGTGCTCGTAGTCGTTGGCCGCGTTGGTGACGTCGACGGCGTGGCACAGGGTGATGGGTTTGCCTACGTCCAGGCTCTCCAACCGGGCCAGTTCGTCGGCGTTCTCGCGGATCAGCTCGGCGACGCGGTGCAGGATCCGGCCGCGTTCGCGACCGCTGAGCCCGGACCAGTGGCCGTTGTCGAAGGCCTCGCGGGCGGCGCGGACGGCGGCGTCCACGTCGGCGGGGCCCGCCTCCGCGACCGTGGTGACGACCCGGCCCCGGGACGGGTCGACCACCTCGGTGCGCGCTCCGTCGGCGGCCTCGCGCCACTGCCCGCCGACGAACAGGCGGCCGGGTTCGATCTCGAAGGCGGTCATCGCCACTCCTCAGCATCGTTGCCAGGACTATCGTTGCCAAGATTTCAACCAACAGGATTCCTGTTGGTTCCTCGTCTGGTTCGCAGTCTCATTACAGACAAGTTTCCTGTCAATGCTCTAGGGTGAATCCATGGCTGAATCCCTGGTTGGCGCCCACGCGACAAAGGCACCCCCGTCCCTGCTGTACATGGTCAAGCAGGTGGAGCTGGTCGTGCGCTCACGCCTGGACGAGCTGGTCAGGCCGTACGGGATCACCGCACTCCAGTACACCGCGCTCACGGTCCTGGAGCGACACGACGGCCTGTCCGCGGCGCAGCTCGCCCGGGACTCCTTCGTCACCGCGCAGTCGATCGCCGACCTCGTGCGCTCCCTGGAGGGGCGCGGGCTGATCCGCCGGGAGCGCAATCCACGGAACCGCCGCGAGCTGCTGATCCTGCTGACCGGGGAGGGGCGCGCGCTGCTGACGGGGTGCGCCGGGCCGGTGCGGGAGCTGGAGGAGCGGATGGTCGCGCAGCTCACGGCACATCAGAGCGAGCAGTTCCGGCAGGCACTGTCCAAGGCCTGGCACGCACTGTCGTAGGCCCGGGCGTACGCCGGTCCGTGGCTGCCGCGCACATCACAGAAAGCTCTGGCTAGATTCGAAGACATATGTCAATCGAACATGCTCAAATTCACTCCATCGAGGGTAACTTGCAGGGCGGGGAGCGCTTCTACGCTCAACCCCGCTTCACCGAGGGCCGGTTGGAGGCGATGTGGACGTGCAGCAGGAACCCGCGCCGCTGACCCGGTATCTGCGTGTCCACCGGGACCGCGGGTTCACGGTCCTGGAGTTCCGCGGGGAGATCGACATCGCCTCGGCGACGGAGATCCTGCCGTATCTGGACCGGGTGACGGCGCGGCCCCGCGCGCGGATCGTGATCGACCTGAGGCAGGTCGAGTTCTTCGACTGCTCGGGGCTGCGCCTGCTGTTCCGGGCGCGGCAAAGGGTGTTGGAGCGTGACGGCAGGCTGCACCTCGTCTGCACCCACCCGCTGACCCTGCGCATCCTGCGGGTCACCGGGCTGGGCCGGCTGCTGCCGCCGCAGCCGACGCTGGACGCGGCCCTGGGGCAGCCCGAGGCCACGTCCGGCACGTTGTGAGCCGCGATCTGCCGTGCTCCTCCGCGAACTCCCTTGCGGGCAGGGCTACTTGAGGATCTTGGTGACCTGACCGGCCCCCACGGTCCGCCCGCCCTCACGGATCGCGAACTTCAACCCCTCCTCCATCGCGATGGGCTGGATCAGCTCGACGTGCATGGTCGTGTTGTCCCCCGGCATGACCATCTCGGTGCCCTTCGGCAGGGTCACCACTCCGGTCACGTCCGTCGTGCGGAAGTAGAACTGCGGGCGGTAGTTGTGGAAGAAGGGCGTGTGCCGGCCGCCCTCGTCCTTGGACAGGATGTAGGCGCGGGCCTCGAACTCCACGTGCGGGGTGACCGATCCGGGCTTGATGACGACCTGGCCGCGCTCCACGTCCTCGCGCTTCACGCCCCGCAGCAGCAGGCCGACGTTCTCGCCGGCCCGGCCCTCGTCGAGCAGCTTGCGGAACATCTCGATGCCGGTGACGGTCGTCCGGGTCTTCTGCGGGTGGATGCCGATGATCTCAACTTCGTTGTTGACCTTGAGGATCCCGCGCTCGATCCGGCCGGTGACGACCGTGCCGCGCCCGGTGATGGTGAAGACGTCCTCGATCGGCAGCAGGAACGGCCGGTCCACGTCCCGCACCGGCTGGGGCACGAACTCGTCGACGGCGGCGAGGAGTTCGAGCACCGAGGCGGTCCACTCGGGGTCCCCTTCGAGGGCCCGGAGCGCGGACACCTTGACCACCGGGAGGTCGTCGCCGGGGAACTCGTACTCGGTGAGCAGCTCCCGCACCTCCAGCTCGACCAGTTCCAGGATCTCCTCATCGTCGACCATGTCCGTCTTGTTCAGGGCGACGACGATGTACGGCACCCCGACCTGCCGGGCCAGCAGGACGTGTTCCTTGGTCTGCGGCATGGGTCCGTCGGTGGCCGCGACGACGAGGATGGCGCCGTCCATCTGGGCGGCGCCGGTGATCATGTTCTTGATGTAGTCGGCGTGCCCCGGGCAGTCGACGTGCGCGTAGTGCCGATGCTCGGTCTGGTACTCGACATGGGCGATCGAGATGGTGATGCCGCGCTGCCGTTCCTCGGGCGCCTTGTCGATCTGGTCGAACGGCGTGAAGGGGTTGAGGTCGGGGAACCGGTCGTGCAGCACCTTCGTGATGGCCGCTGTGAGGGTGGTCTTGCCGTGGTCGATGTGACCGATGGTGCCGACGTTCACATGGGGTTTCGTCCGCTCGAACTTCGCCTTCGCCACGGCGAGTCCTCCTGATCACCTCGGTGCTGCCGAGCGTTGCTCCGTCCCCTCATGTCTATTCGTTCGGCGGCGCGTCGAACAGGGCGCTGACGGACTCGCCGTTGTGAATGCGGCGTACGGCCTCGGCGAGCGCCGGGGCGATGGACAGGATGCGCAGCTTCTCGGTGCGCTCCTCCTCGGGCACCGGCACCGTGTTGGTGCACACGATCTCCAGCACGTCGGGCTGCTCCCCGATCCGCTTGAGCGCGCCCGCCGCGAACAGGCCGTGGGTACAGGCGACCCGGATCGAGCGCGGCCCCAACTCCCTCAGCCGGTCCAGGAGTTCGAGGACGGTGCTGCCCTTGGCGATCTCGTCGTCCAGGACGATGACGTCCCGGCCGGCGATGTCACCGATGACGGAGCTGATCACGACCCGGTCGTCCGCGTACCGCTGCTTGGCGCCGGCCGCCACCTGGGCGCCGATCAGCCGGGCGAACGCGGCGGCCTCCTTGGCGTTGCCGAGGTCCGGGGAGACGACGGTGGTGCGGGAGAGGTCGTACTGCCGGAAGTGCGCGGCCAGTTCACGCAGCGCGTGCAGATGGTCGACCGGCACCGAGAAGAAGCCGTGCACCTGCGGCGAGTGCAGGGTCATGGCCAGGACCCGGCTCGCGCCCGCGGCGACCATCAGGTCGGCGACCAGCCGGCCGCCGAGCGAGATGCGCGGGGCGTCCTTCTTGTCGGAGCGGGCGTACGAGTAGTGCGGCATCACGACGGTGATGCGCCCGGCGGAAGCGCCGCGTGCCGCGTCGCACATCAACAGCAGTTCTACGAGGTTCTCCTGGACCGGCTTGACCAGGGGCTGGATCAGAAAGACGTCCCGTTCCCGGCAGTTGGCCTGGAGCTGTACCTCCAGGCAGTCGTTGGCGAACCGGCTGACCCGGGTGGGGCTGAGCGGAACATCGAGATGCGCGCAGACCTCCCTGGCCAACTCGGGATGGGCACTCCCGCTGAACACGGCGATGTCTCGCACGATCTGCTCCTCGCATGATCATTCCCGGCCGTGCCTCATGCTACTGACCCGCGAAAACGGCTTGCGTACCGCCCACTCCCGTGAGCCATGATGGCCGCGCCCGCACTCCCCCGCATGTCAGGAGCCCCAGATGCGCCGACTCCTCGGAATCCACCAGCTTCCCCACTGGACGACGGTTCTCGAGGACTCGATCACGCATGCACACCCTGAACATCGGAATTCTGGCCCACGTCGACGCCGGTAAGACCAGCCTCACCGAGCGGCTGCTGTTCGACCACGGCGCGATCGACCGGCTCGGCAGCGTCGACGCGGGTGACACCCGTACGGACGACGGCGCGATCGAGCGGCAGCGCGGGATCACCATCCGCTCGGCCGTCGCGGCGTTCACGGCCGGCGACACCCAGGTCAACCTGATCGACACCCCGGGCCACTCGGACTTCATCGCGGAGGTCGAGCGCGCCCTGGAGGTGCTCGACGGCGCGGTCCTGCTCCTCTCCGCCGTGGAGGGCGTCCAGGCCCAGACCCGCGTCCTGATGCGGACCCTGCGCCGGCTACGGCTGCCCACGCTCGTCTTCGTCAACAAGATCGACCGCGCGGGCGCCCGCGCCGAGGACCTGGTCGCGGACATCCGCCGCCTCCTGACCCCGCACGTCGTCCCGCTGACGGACGTGACGGGCCTCAGCACACCCGCGGCACGGGTACACCCCCGCCCGCCCGGGGACCCGGACCTGGCCGAGGCGCTCGCCGACGTCGACCCGTCCGTGCTCGCGGCCGTCGTCGACGGCCCCCGCCCCACCCCGGACGACCTGCGCAAGTCCTTGGCCACCCACACCGCCGACGGCTCGATCCACCCGCTCCTGTTCGGCTCGGCCCTCGGCGGCCAGGGAATCCCCGAACTCGTCGAATACCTCGTCCAGTTGATCCCGCCCTCGGCCACCGGCTCAGGCACCCCGAGGGGCACAGTGTTCGCCGTGCGCCCTGGCCCCGGCCG